>JAKSBN010000258.1 GCA_022361175.1 Pseudomonadota bacterium
GAGCACTTCCGCGACGAGGGCCAGGACGTGCTGTTCTTCGTCGACAACATCTTCCGCTTCACGCAGGCGGGTTCCGAGGTGTCGGCGCTTCTGGGCCGCATTCCCTCGGCGGTGGGCTACCAGCCGACGCTTGGCACCGACATGGGCGCCATGCAGGAGCGCATCACCACCACGACCAAGGGCTCGATCACCTCGGTGCAGGCCGTGTACGTGCCGGCCGACGATCTGACCGATCCGGCTCCGGCCACGACCTTCGCCCACCTCGACGCGACGACGGTTCTCAACCGCTCCATCGCCGAGAAGGGCATCTACCCGGCGGTGGATCCGCTCGACTCGACCTCGCGGATTCTCGATCCGCAGGTCGTGGGAGACGAGCACTACGAGGTCGCGCGCGGCGTGCAGGCGACGCTGCAGAAGTACAAGGACCTGCAGGACATCATCGCGATCCTCGGCATGGACGAGCTCTCCGAAGAGGACAAGGTGACGGTGGCCCGGGCGCGGCGCCTCGAGCGCTTCTTCTCGCAGCCCTTCCACGTGGCGGAGGAGTTCACCGGGACGCCCGGCTGCTACGTGAGCGTCGAGGACACGATCCGCGGCTTCAAGGAGATCCTCGAGGGCAAGCACGACGAGCTGCCCGAGCAGGCCTTCTACATGGTGGGCACGATCGAGGACGCCCAGAAGAAAGCGGAGTCGTTGCTCTAATGGCGCTGGATCTGACCATCGTCACGCCCCAGGGCGAGGCGTTCGCCGGCGTGGTCGAGAACGTCGTCCTGCCCGGCGCCGAGGGCGAGTTCGGGGTGCTCGAGCAGCACGAACGCTTCCTGGCTCCGCTGCGGGTCGGGGTGGCGAAGATCGTCTCCGACGGCGAGACGACGCTGGCGGCCGTGTCGGCGGGCTTTGCCGAGGTGTCGGCGGCGAAGACGGTGGTGTTGGCCGACACCTGCGAGCTCGCCGGCGACATCGACGTCGGCCGCGCCGAGCGCGCCAAGCAGGCCGCCGAAGCGACGCTGCGAGAACTGACGGGCAGCGTCGAAGACGAGCGCAAACGCGTGGGAGTGGCAGAGGCCCTGGCCCGCGCCGAGACCCGGCTGATCGCCGCGGGGCGCTAGGAGCCTGACCCAAGACTCCTAGCTGCGAACGGGTGCCGCCTTCAGCTTGACGCGGCCTTCCTGGACCACCACCCGAAACTTCACCTGGTCGACGCCGTAGCGCTCGCGGATGGCCTTCTCCTGTTTGGCCACCACCGCCTGCAGCTTCTGCGGTGTCAGGCCCGCCACGTTCTGCCCACAGGCCTGGGCGGCCTCCTTGTAGGCCTCGAAGAGACCCTCCTGCTGGCCCGCGCCCCCTTTGCGAGCCGACGGCGGGGGAGCCAGGCCGCGCTCGCGTTCGTGCAGGTTGGCGCGAAAGACCTGCCGCTGGTACGTCCCCTGCTCGATCTTGCGGAGGGTCTCGTCCCACTGGCGCTTGAAGACCTGGAAGCGCGAGCACAGGCTGTTGAAGCGGAAGCGCAGCGCCGTGTTCTGAAACGGCGTTTGAGTCAGGATGGTGACCTGCTTCTGGATCTCGGCGCGCAGCTGGCTCGGCTCCCGCGGGCGGGTGCCGAGGAAGTACTGGTCGTACTCGAGCTTCACCTGCTTGATCTTGGCATCGAGGATCCGCAGATCCTCGTCCACAGTCTCCGCCACAGTCCGGGCCTCCTGCCGCCCCCATCGGAGGAAGATTCGAGGTTCTTTAGACCCATACTGTAGAGAGGCGCTGGCCCGCGCTCCGCGAGCTGCGTCACGCGGCGTCGCGCGCTCGAGAGAGATCGAAAGCCGAGAAAAACAGAGATGTTGAACCGATCTCGTGCTCGCTCGTGATCGACTGCGTCATTCGTGCGTCATTGAGATAACGCGAATGACGCAAGCTCGAGCCGAGCGGCGAACGGCTCCCACGGCAACACGTCCTGGCCCGGCTCCAGCTCCGCCAGCAGGCGCGGGCCGAGCCAGGTGCGCAGCCATCCCACATTGGAGGCGTCGGCCTCGGAGAGGCGGCCGTCCGCGTGGGAGAGAACGACGCCCAGAACCGGCAGCCCGCGGCGCTCGGTGGCCTCCAGGGTGAGGCGGGTGTGGTTGATGGTCCCGAGCGCGGCCCGGGCCACGAGTAGGACGGGCAGCTCCCATGCCAGCGCCAAGTCGGCCATCGTCCACTTCTCGGTCACGGGGACGAGCAGACCTCCCGCGCCCTCCACCAACATCCACTCGTGTCGCGCAGAGAGGCTCCGGAAGGCCGCTTCCAGCGGCGCGCGTTCCACCTCGCGGCGCGTGTCCGCCGCCGCCACGGGCGGGGCGGCCGGCAACGCAAAGGTCTGGGGACAGATGTCGCTGAGCGGATCGTCCACGCCAGCCGCTTCGCGCAGCGCGCGCGCGTCGTCCGGGCCTTCGGGCCCGACGCCGGTCTCGACCGGCTTCATCACCCCCAGATCGACACCCGCCTGGCGCGCGCCGCGCGCCAGCGCACATCCGACCCAGGTCTTCCCCACGCCCGTGTCGGTGCCGGCGACGAAGAAGCCGCGGCTCATTCCCGCACCGACGCCAGCGTCTTGGCCAACGTCTCCACCAGGGCGTCGATCTCCGCTTCGGTGTGGGACGCCATCGGCGTCAACCGCAGCCGGGCGGTGCCCTCCGGCACGGAGGGGTAGCGGATCCCCTGGGCGAAGAAGCCCTGCTCGAGCAGGGCTCCGCAGACGGCCATCGCGGTGGCGTTGTCTCCCAGGCGAACGGGCACGATGTGGGTCTCGCTCGGGTGGGTGTCGATGCCGTGGGCGGCGAGGCCGTCTCGCAACCGAGCGGCGCGCGCCGCCAACCGCTGTCTGCGCTCCGGCTCGCGCTCGACGATGCGCAGCGCCGCCTCGGCCGCCGCCACCTGCGGTGGGGCGAGCGCACACGAGAAGATGAAGCTGCGCGCCGTGTTGATCAAGAGGTCGCGGGCCAGCGCGGAGCACGCGACGAAGGCCCCGAAGGAGCCCAGCGTCTTGCCGAGGGTGCCGAGATAGATGTCGACGTGTTGGCGCAGCTCGAGACCGAAGTGTTCCGCCGTGCCGCGCCCGCGCGGCCCCAGGGCGCCAAAGCCGTGGGCGTCGTCCAAGAGCAGCAGCGCGTCGTACCGCCGGGCTGCGGCTGCGAAGTCCGGCAGCGGGGCGAGATCTCCGTCCATGCTGTAGACGCCGTCGCAGACCACCAGCAGCCGGCGAGCTCGCCCCCGCTCGCGCGCCAGCACCCGTTCGAGATCCCCGGCGTCGCCGTGGGCGAAAACGGCGACCCGGGCCTTGGAGAGTCGTCCGCCGTCGACGATGGAAGCGTGGGAGAGGGCGTCGGAGACCAGCACGTCCTCTTTGCCCACCAGCGCCGGGATCACTCCCACGTTGGCCATGTAGCCGCTGGCGAACACCAGCGCGGCCTCGGTGCCGAGGAAGGTCGCCAGCGCCTCCTCGAGGCTTTCGTGCAGCGAAGTGTTGCCGTTGATGAGGCGCGAGCCGCCCGCTGCGCAGCCCACGTCGCGGGCGGCGCGTTGGGCGGCCGCGACGACTTCCGGGTGGTTGGCCAGGTCGAGGTAGTTGCTGCCGGCGAAGAGCAGCACCGCGCGCCCGTCCACGTCCATGCGCGGGCCCTGCGTCCCCTCCAGCATCCGCATGCGGCGATAGCGGCCGCGCGCCCGGATCTCGCCCAGGACCTCGTCGGCGACCGCGTCGATGCCGGCCGCCGCGGTCACCCGGCCCCCGGTCGGCGGACCTCGTCGCGCAGCAGCTCGCCGCCGCCCGGCACCTGGAAGGCTCCGTCCCGGGCCGCCGCCTCCGCCTCGTAGACGGGATTGCCCTCGACCCGGAAGCCCGCGTCGCGAATCATGCGGTAGGTCTTCTCGATGCTGTCGCCGCGGGTCGTCAGGTAGCCCTCCACGAAGAGCGAGTTGGCCGGCCACAGGGCCAGGGCCTCCAGCGACCGCAGGTGCCCCTCGCGGCCGGCGGCGACCCGGATCTCGGCGCGCGGGTTCACCAGCCGCATCAGGCACAGCGCGCGCAGACAACGCTCGGGCGTAAGCGACCCGTCCTCCACCACCGGGTTGCCGTCGATGGGGATCAGGTAGTTGACGGGGATCGACGGGACCTCCAGCTCTCGCAGCTGGAAGGCGACCTCGACCAGATCGCGCGACGTCTCTCCCATCCCGACGATCAAGCCGCTGCACGTCTCGATGCCGCACTTCTTGGCGGCGGTCAGTGTGGCCACCCGGTCGGCGTGGGTGTGCGTGCTGCAGATCTCGGCGTAGTGCGACGCGCTGGTGTTGAGATTGTGGTTCAGGCGATCGAGTCCCGCGTCCGCCAGGATGCGGGCGTGCTCTTCGCCCAGGAGCCCGACCGAGAGACACACCTCGATCGGGTAAGCGGCCTTCACGCGCCGGATCGTATCGGCCAGCCGCCGTGCACCGGCCAGCGTGGGCCCGCGGCCCGAGAGCACCATGCAGTAGCGCGAGGCTCCGGCCCGCGCCGCCGCTTCGGCCTCGCGCAGGATCTCGTCGTCGCTCTTCACCGGGTACTTGCGGATGGCGGCGGTCGAGTCGCGGCTCTGGGAGCAGTAGCCACAGTCCTCGGGGCAGAGTCCGTTCTGGATGTTGTTCAGGATGTGCACCATGACGCCGCGGCCGAAGTGGCGCTCGCGCGGGGCGAACGCGGCCTGGAGCAGCGGCAGCAGGGCGACGTCTTCCCCGTCCAGGATCCAGAGTGCGTCGTCGTGGCGAGGCGGCTCGTCGCGAAGGGCTCGCTCGGCCAGATCGGCATAGGGATCGCGCGCGGACGGGTCGGACACGGAGAACCTCCACGGGGTGTCGGGTCAGAGGAGACCCGGCGCCGACCTTAGAGCGGCCGGCCCCGCCCTGTCAACCTCCGTTCACCGTGGGGTTGACGAAGGGACTGCCCTATATACTCCGCCCATGGCCCGTCCTCGCAGCATCTACGCTTGCTCCCACTGCGGCGCGCAGCATCCCCGCTGGCTCGGCCGCTGCACCGAGTGCGGCCAGTGGAACACCGTGGCCGAAGAGGCCGCGGCGGCGCCGGCGGTGGAGGGGCTCGCTGCTCCCGCGGGTGTCGGAGCCAAGCCCCGGTCGCTGGACGAGATCGAGGCCGCCGCGCGCCCCCGCTTCGCGACGGGGATCGAGGAGCTCGATCGGGTGCTGGGCGGCGGGCTGGTTCCGGGGGCGGTGGTGCTGCTGGGCGGCGAGCCGGGAGTGGGCAAGTCGACCCTGGCGCTCCAGCTGGCGGCGCGAAGAGAACGCGCGGGAGGTCCCGTGCTCTACGTCAGCGGCGAAGAGAGTCCCGAGCAGGTGCGGCTGCGGGCCGATCGGCTGCCGGAGACGCCGGGCGGGATCCGGATCCTCGCCGAGACGCGCGTGGAAGCGCTCGTCGACCCCTGGCGCGAGCTCCAGCCCGCCCTCGTGATCGTGGACTCCGTCCAGACGCTCCAGACGGCGCGCCTCGAGTCGGCCCCGGGGTCGGTCTCCCAGGTGAGGGAGTGCGCGGCGGCGCTGGCCGCGATCGCCAAGACCCACCACACCGCGCTGGTGCTGGTCGGCCACGTGACCAAGGAGGGCACGCTCGCAGGCCCGCGCGTCCTCGAACACCTCGTCGACGTGGTGCTGGCGTTCGAAGGCGAGCGCGGCCATCCCTTCCGCCTGCTGCGCGCCCACAAGAACCGCTTCGGCTCCACCCAGGAAATCGGGGTGTTTCAGATGGCGGCCACGGGACTCGAGCAGGTGGAGAATCCCAGCGAGTTGTTCCTGGCCGAACGCCGCGGCGGGGCGCCGGGCTCGTGCATCGTTCCGCTGCAGGAGGGAACGCGCCCGCTGTTGGTGGAGGTGCAGGCCCTCGTGGCGCCCTCGCCCTACGGCACGCCGCGGCGCACGACCCTGGGCGTCGAAGACGCGCGCGTTGCGCTGCTGCTGGCCGTGCTCGATCGACGCAGCGACGTGGATCTCCTGTCTCGGGACGTCTACGTCAACGCGACGGGGGGCGTGCGCGTCGGCGAACCGAGCTCGGATCTCGCCGTCGCCCTGGCCATCGCCTCGAGCCGGCTCGACTGTGCGTTGCCGGCGGACGCCGCGGCCTGCGGCGAGGTGGGGCTCGGTGGCGAGATCCGACGCGTTCCGCATCTCGAGCTGAGGGCCAAAGAAGCGGCCCGGCTCGGCTTCACGCGGCTCTTGGCGCCGGCCTCGCAGTGCGACGCCACGCCGCCGCCGCCCGGTCTCGCACTGGTGCCCGTGGCCGACCTGGGCGAGGCGTTGGCTTGGCTCCGGCGTGCAGGTGTTGACACCGCTTCGTGAATGCTCGTTAAGTGTTCGTTTTTCAAATCTTTTTCCAGGTCACCCCTTTTGACAGGCGGCAGCCGCGTGGCTAGTCTCGCTGCCTAGATGAAGCGACCTCCTCGGCGTTCTGACCCCGCGCCCACGGCTGGGTCCCACGCTCCCCCCGAGAGCGTTTCCTTCTCGCACGCGCTGGAGCGCGTTCGCGAGGGGCTCGCGCTGGTCGAGCGCGCGATGCACGACCAGCTGGGCTCCGAAGCCGAGCTGGTCGCCGCCCTCGGCGATCACATCCTGTCGTCGGGCGGCAAGCGCATCCGCCCCACCCTGTTGATGTTGTCGGCCGACCTGTGCGGCTATACCGGGCCGCGGCGCGTGCAGGTCGCGGCCGCCGTCGAGCTGCTCCACTCGGCCACGCTGCTTCACGACGACGTGGTGGACTTCGCGTCCCTGCGTCGCGGTCGGCCGTCGGCCAACGCCTTGTGGGGCAACCGTCGCTCGGTGCTGGCGGGCGACTTCCTGTACGCGCGCGCGTCTTCGATGATCGTGGAGGACGGCGATCTGGAGATCCTCTGGATCTTCTCCAACACCATCCGCCTGATGGCGGAGGGCGAGCTCTTGCAGCTGCAGTGCAGCTTCGACCCGACCATCACCGAATCCCACTACTACAAGGTCATCGACCGCAAGAGCGCGACGCTGCTCTCGGCGGCCACCGAGGCGGGCGCCATCCTGGGCGGGGTCACGCGCGCCGAGCGACGCCAGCTGAAGGAGTTCGGGCGCGAGCTGGGCCTGGCCTTCCAGTTGCGCGACGACGCCCTCGACTACGAAGCCGACGACGCCGAGCTGGGCAAGGCGCGCTACACCGACGTGCGTGAGGGCAAGGTCACGCTGCCCCTGCTGCTGGCGCTCAAACGCTGCACGGCGGCCGAGCGCGAGCAAGTGGCGGCCGTGCTGAAGTTGGCGGCGCGTCAATCCGAGCTGCGGCTCGAGCCTCGGCCTGCGGAGGCGGAGCCTCTGCCGCCGCTGGATCTCGACCCGGTCCTGGAACTGATCAGCCGCTACCGCGGCATCGAGGACACCATTCGGCGCGCCGACGAGCACGTGGCCCAGGCCGAGGCGTCGATCGCCGCGTTTGCCGACAGCCCCGCGAAAGAAGCGCTGCTCGGGGCGGCGCGCTTCACGGTGGCCCGCGCCAGCTGACTCCCCCGCCGGTCCCGCGGAGACTCGACATGATGAGAACCCCCAACCGCGCGAGCCAGCTCGCCGCTGCGCTCGCCCTGTGCCTGGTTTGCCTGCAGGCACCGAGCGTCTGGGCCAACGAGCCCGTCGTCAACGTCAACACGGCCACGGTCGACCAACTCGAAACGCTGCCCGGCGTCGGCGAGAGTCGCGCTCGCGCGATCATCGCGGCCCGCCGCGAACGCGGGGGCTTCAAGGCCGTCGACGAGCTCGGCGACGTCAAGGGCATCGGCGAAACGCTGCTGCGAAAGCTGCGTCCGCTGGTGACGGTCGGAAGCAAGCCGTAACGCGGTTCGGCTCGCTCGGCTGCCGGGGCGTGGGTCCCGGCAGCCTTTGCGGTTTCTGCGCTGCGGCGCCGGCACGCGGGCGCGAGATCCCCGAGAATGGTCCGATGCTCGTTCGCGCGCTCCTGGCCGCCGTCCTCCTGCTCCTGGGCCCCGCCGTCGCCGTCGCCGACCGCGGTGCGGCCCGCGACGACGCGCCGCCTCGGATCGTGTCGCTCAACCCCTCGCTGACGGCGATCCTGCTGGCGCTGGACGCGGGCGAAGCCCTGGTGGGGGTGGACGACTTTTCGGCCCAGCAGGAACAGGCCGTCTCCGGCCTGCCGCGAGTCGGGGGCCTGTACAACCCGAGCTTGGAGGGCATCGTGGCTCTCGAGCCCGACCTGGTGTTGCTGGTGCCCAGCGTTCAACAGCGCGCGACGCGGGCGCGGCTGGAGAGCCTGGGAATCCGCGTCGAGGCTTTTCAGAACACGCGCTTCGCGCAAGTGCTCGAAAACATCGAGCGGGTGGGTCGGCTGGTGCATCGCGAACCCGCCGCGCGCGCCCGCACGGCCGAGATTCGCGCAACCCGACGGGCCCTCGCCCAGCTGACCGCCCGCGCGCCTCGGCCCGCCACCGCGCTCGTCCTGCAGCGCGAGCCGCTCTTCGTGGCGGGGGGCGGCAGCTTTCTGGACGAGATGCTGGCCGCCGCTGGCGCCCGCAACGTGGGCGCCAGCCTGGAAGAGCCCTACCCGCGCGTGGGTCTCGAGTGGTTGGTGGCCCAAGCGCCCGAAGTGTTGATCGACATGAGCCCCGATCCGAGCACGCCCGAGGAGTACTGGTCGCGCTGGCCGTCGGTGCCGGCGGTGCGCGCGCGCCGCCTGCTGCGTTTCGACCCGCAGGACGTGACGTGCCCGGTCCGTATCTGGACCGGTCCTTGCGGCTGCTGGCCGAGGCCCTGCACGGCCCACCGATGCTGCGCGCGCTCGACCGCGCGTTGGCGGCATCGCCGTGAGAACACTCACGGCCTGGCGTTTGCTCGCGACCCTCGCCGCGGCGGCGGCCGCCCTGGGAGTGGCGGGACTCGTGGGCCTGGCCCTCGGTCCGAGCGGGCTGGAAGCACAGACGGTCTGGGACGCCCTGCGAAGCGATGCGGGCGGCGCCGCGGCCGACATCGTGTGGCGCATTCGGCTGCCGCGGGTCGTGCTGGCCATGGCGGTGGGGGCGTCCCTGGCGCTCTCGGGCGTCGTTTGTCAGGCGCTGCTTCGCAACCCGCTGGCCGACCCGTACATCCTCGGCATCTCGGGCGGCGCTGCGCTGGGCGGCATCGCGTTGCTCGCACTCGGCGGCGCCTGGGGCCTGGGTGCGACGGCGGTTCCGCCCGCGGCCTTCGCGGGTGGGCTCGTCAGCACGGGGCTTCTCTACGCCGTGGCCGGGGGTGGCGGTCGCTTCTCGGCCACACACCTGCTGCTGACCGGAGTCGTCTTCAACGCCTTCGCCGCGGCCGCCATCGTGTTCCTGGCGTCTCTGGCGGGCCTGCGAGAAGGCACGCAGATCTTCCTGTGGCTGATCGGGAACCTCTCCGCGGCCAACATCGCCGTGGCGCCGTGGGTCGCCGCGTTCCTGGCCGTGGGGCTCGCGTGCACGCTGCCGCTGGCGCGCAGCCTGAATCTCATGACGCTCGGCGAGGAGAGCGCCCAACAGCTGGGCGTGGCCGTCGGGAGGCAGCGGCGGGTGTTGTTGGTGGCGTGCGCGCTCATGGTGAGTGCTGCCGTCTCGGTGGCCGGGCTGGTGGGCTTCGTCGGGCTCATCATTCCCCACCTGCTGCGGCTGGCCCTCGGCGCCGACCATCGGCTGTTGGTCCCCGCATCGGCGCTGCTCGGGGCGGCGTTCCTGGTCGTGTGCGACACGCTCGGGCGTAGCCTCCTCCAGGGGCTCGAGCTTCCGGTCGGCGCGATCACGGCCCTGCTGGGCGGGCCGCTGTTCTTGTTTCTGCTGCGGCGTCAACAGACGCAGGTGTTGGGGCCTTGAGCGGCGCCCTCGCGCTGGAGGGAGTGTCGGTCCGGGTGGCGGGGCGAACGCTGCTGGACGGCGTCTCGGCGCAGGTGGCGCCCGGGGAGATCGTGGGACTCCTGGGGCCGAACGGCGCCGGCAAGACGACGCTGCTGCGGGTGGCCAGCGGGGTCTTGGCCCCGAGCGCGGGCTGCGTCCGCCTCGCGGGCGCTCCGCTCCAAGAACTGGGCCCGCGCGCCGTGGCCAAGCGTCTGGCGGTCGTGCCCCAGGACACGCACGTAGCCTTCCCCTTCCGGGTCGACGAGATGGTGATGATGGGGCGCGCGCCGCACCTGGGTCCGTTCGCGCTGGACGGCGCCGCGGACGCGGACCGCGTCGAAGCGGCGCTGCGGCGGATGGCGCTCCTGGATCTGGCGGACCGAGCCGTTCCCTCCCTGTCGGGCGGCGAGCGCCAGCTGGTGCTGTTCGCACGCGCCTTGGTCCAGGAGCCCGAGTGGCTGCTGCTGGACGAGCCGACGGCCTTTCTCGACCTGCGCCATCGCTTGCGGCTCTTGGCCGTGGTGCGCGAGCTGGCCCGCCGGGGCCGCGGCTCGCTGGTGGTCTCCCACGACCTGGGCCTGGCCGCCCGGACCTGCGATCGGCTGTTGCTGCTGCACGAGGGGCGGCTGGTGGCCCAGGGAAGTCCCGCCGAGGTGCTCACGCCCGAGCGGCTCCGCGACGTCTACGGGATCGAAGCGCGCGTGGTGACGACGCCCGAGGGAGCACTGGCGGTGGCTCCTCTGGCACCGATCTCCCCGGAGGATTGACAGCCGCGCCTGGACTCCGCTCGACCGCGGCTTTTGGCTAAGGTCCCCGGCCTCGGAATGACCCTGCCCCGACGTCGGCGACGAGGGGTCCTCCGGTGTTGCCCCAAGCGTTGTCTACAGGTCTGCAGGAAAGGACGCCCCCATGAGCCAGTCGACCATCGCCCAAGTACGAGCGCGCGAGATCCTGGATTCGCGGGGGAATCCGACCGTCGAGGTCGAGATCGCACTGGCCTCGGGTGCCCGCGGACAGGCCGCCGTGCCTTCGGGGGCCTCCACGGGGTCGCGCGAGGCTCTCGAGCTGCGGGACGGCGACGCGGCGCGCTACGGAGGCAAGGGCGTGACCCGCGCGGTGGCCCATGTGAACGGCGAGATCGCCTCCGCGGTCTCGGGCCGGTCGCTGGGCGATCCCGCGGATCAGGAGGCGCTGGATCGCGCCCTGATCGAGCTGGACGGGACGGACACCAAGTCCCGCCTCGGGGCCAACGCCCTGCTGGGGGTCTCTCTGGCCGCCGCCCACGCGGGGGCGGCAGCGGCGGGCCAGCCCCTGTACCGCTTCCTGGGTGGCGACGAGGCCCGTGTCCTGCCGGCGCCCATGATGAACGTGCTGAACGGGGGAGCCCACGCGGACAACAACGTGGATCTCCAGGAATTCATGATCTTCCCGCTCGGCGCGCCCTCGTTCTCGGAAGCCCTGCGCTGGGGTGCGGAGGTGTTTCACCAGCTGAAGAGCGTGCTGCACGAGAAGGGGTACAGCACGGCCGTGGGCGACGAGGGCGGCTTCGCGCCGGATCTGAAGAGCAACGTGGAAGCCATCGAGTTGCTCCTGGCCGCGGTCGAGCAGGCCGGCTACCGCCCCGGAGAAGACATCTCGATCGCGTTGGACCCGGCGGCCAGCGAGTTCTACCGGGACGGGCAGTACGTGCTCGCGGGCGAAGGCAGCACGAAGAGCTCGGAAGAGATGGTCGCCTTCTGGCAAGATTGGGTGAGTCGGTATCCCGTGGTCTCGATCGAGGACGGCCTCGACGAGGGCGATTGGGAGGGCTGGGCCCGCTTGACCAGCGACCTGGGCTCGCGGTGTCAGCTGGTGGGGGACGACCTGTTCGTGACGAACCCGGCGATTCTGCAGCAGGGCATCGACGCCAAGGTGGCCAACTCGATTCTCATCAAGGTGAACCAGATCGGAACGCTGACGGAGACCCTGGAGGCGATTCGCCTGGCCCGCGCGGCGGGCTACTCGGCGGTCGTCTCGCATCGGTCGGGCGAGACCGAGGACACGACGATCGCC
>JAKSBN010000425.1 GCA_022361175.1 Pseudomonadota bacterium
CGACCGCGACGGCGCCGTCGGACAGATCGACTTCGACGCCGATGGGGGCGGCGTGGCGCTCGGCGTGGACGCCCGCTTCTGGCAGCAGGGGATGCTGTCCCTGGGCGTGGCCGCCTCGCGCACCCGTCTCGATGTGAGCGACGCCGGCGGCGCCACCTACGAGAGCGTCGACGTGGGCCTGTCGGGCGGCTGGTTGGCCGGCCCCCTGCGCCTGCGCGGCGGCGTCCACTACGGACGCGGCTGGCACGAGAGCGAGCGGCAGATCGACTTCGCCGGCATCGACCGCGAGGCCGAGGGGCGCTTCACCAGCCATCGCGTGGGCGCGGGAGCGCAGGCGGGCTGGGCCTTCGACGCCCTCGGCTGGGAGATCGAGCCTCAGTTGGGCGTCGACTACACCTACCTGCGCGAGGACGCGGTCGACGAGTCGAACGCGCGCGGCCTCTCGCTGGACGTCGAGCGCCGCGAGACCCAGCAGTGGGCCAGCGAAGCCGGCGCCAGCGTGGCCAAGCGCTTCGAGAAGACCGCCTACTGGGGCCCGTGGCTCGAGTGGGCGGACGGGATCTGGGCCACCGAGCTTCGCGCCCACTACCGGCGCGTGTGGACGGGTTCGGAGCGGCGGCTGGTGGCGAGCCTCGAGGGGGCGCCGGGCGCCGGCAACCTGCGGGTGGAGGGCAGCGGGCCCGACGACGGCGTGCGCGCCGGCGCGGGCGTGCACTTCCGCCCCCGCAAGAGCTACGCCAGCCTGCGGGCCGGCTACGACGTCTTCTGGGGCGACGGCACGCTGCAGCACCACTTCACGGGCGGCGTGGAGATCCCCTTCTAAGAGCCTGACCCAAGACTCCTGGTTCCGGCGGCACGCGGGAGGGCGCTAGGCTTGCGGGGATGTCGCGTCTCACCCGTCGCGCGCTCGCGGCGCTCCCGGCCGCGCTCCTGCTGGCCTGCTCGCCCGGCGACTGGCTCGCGGACCAGCTGACCTACCACCCCGCGCCCGGCAGCGACCTCCGCATGCTCGAACTCGGGATCGAAGCCGACGACGTGTGGCTCCGGGCGGAGGACGGGGTCCGCCTCCACGGCTTCTGGCTGCCCGCCCCCGGCTCCGCGGCGCGAGCGCTCCTCTACCTGCACGGAAACGCCGGCAACGCCTCGCACCGCCTGCCGCGGGCCGACGCGCTGCGGCGCCTGGGCCTGCACGTCCTGCTGCTCGACTACCGGGGCTACGGGCGGAGCGAGGGCCAGCCGGACGAGCCGGGGCTCTACCGCGACGCCCGGGCGGGGCTCGCGCACCTGGAGCGCGAACGCCGGATTTCCGGCGCCTGCACCTTGATCCTGGGCCGCTCGTTGGGAGGAGCCGTCGCGGTGGATCTGGCCCAAGAGCGCGCGTTGGGCGGACTGGTGCTGGAGAGCACCTTCAGCCGCGCGGGCGACGTGGCGGCCGAGCACTACGGCGCACTGGGGAGTTGGCTGGCGGGCGACCGCTTCGATTCGCTGGCCAAGATCGCGGCACTGCGGGCACCGCTGCTGCAGCTCCACGGCGACCGCGACCGGGTCGTGCCGTTCGCGCTGGGCCGGGCGCTCTTCGCCGCGGCCCCCGATCCCAAGACCTTCGTGCCGTTGCCCGGGGCCGGCCACAACGACGACGCGGGCGAGGCGTCGCGCCGGGCCCTGGCCGCGTTCGTGCAGCAGACGGCGGCCCGCTGCCCCGAGCCCGCCGCCTAGAACGTCTCCTTGAACGGCCGCAGATCGAGTTCCAGCGTCCAGGCGCTCCGGTGCTGGGTGTGAAGGGCCCAGTAGGCATCGGCGATCGCGTCGATGGAGAGGGCCCCGTCTTCGCCCAGGCGTTCGCGCAGCTGGGGAAAACGGTCGTTCACCTGGTCGCCGTCGATGATGCCGTCGATCACCACGTGGGCCACGTGCAGGCCCTTGGGCCCGAACTCGCGCGCCATGCCGTGCGCCAGGGCCCGCAGGCCGGCCTTCGCGCTGGCAAAGGCCGTGAAGGGAGGCCGCGCGCGCAGCGAGGCCGTCGCCCCCGTGAAGAGCAGCGTGCCGCCGCCCGGCGGCAGGCGCCGCGCCGTCTCGCGTCCGACCACGAAGCCCCCGAAGCAGCACAGGCGCCAGAGGTTCTCGAAGAACTCGGTGTCCATCTCGAGCAGCGGCCGGAACTGGTTGTTGCCCGCGTTGTAGACCACGACCCGCGGCGTGCAGCCCGCCGCCTCCACCCCGTCGAAGAGCGCCGCCACGCTGGCCTCGTCGGTGGCGTCGGTCGCGACGGCGTGGGCGCGTCCGCCCGCCTCGCTGATCTCCTTCACCACGGCGTCCAGCTTGGCGGGAGTGCGCCCGGCCGCGAACACCGCCAGGCCTTCGCGGGCGAAGCGACGACACAGCGCCGCGCCCAACCCCTCGCTCGCTCCCACCCCGACGACCAGGGCGGCTTCGACGCTCTCGCTCATGAGCCCTCCTGCGGCCGGTCTGTGATCTTCACTCGGCCGTTACGACCCGCATGACGTTGGTGCTGCCCGACTCGCGCGACGTCCCCGCGGTGACGACCACCAGATCTCCGGTCTCCACCGCGCCCAGCTCTTTGCCGCGCTGGATGCCGAAGCGGACCTTGTCTTCGTCGCCGCCCTCGCCGGTGTAGAGAAGCCCCGTCACACCCCAGTTCATGGCCAGCTTGCGAGCCACCTCCAGCGAGGTGGTGACCGCCAGGTTGGGGCAGTCGGGCCGGTACTTGGAGACGCTGCGGGCCGTGAAGCCGCTCTCGGTGAGGCTCACGATCGCCGCGGCGCCCAGCTGGGTCGCCACGCCGATGGCCGCCTGGGCCACGGCGTCGGTCACCACGTGGGCCTTGGGCGGCAGGATCTGCTGCAGGTCGCCGTAGTCGCGCAGGGCGGCCTCGGCCTCCATGGCCACGCGGGACATGGTGCGCACCGCCGCCACCGGATGGCGGCCCTTGGCCGTCTCGCCCGAGAGCATGACGGCCGAGGTGCCGTCCAGGATCGCGTTGGCCACGTCGCTGGCCTCGGCTCGGGTCGGCCGGGCGTTGCGCTCCATGGAATCCAGCATCTGGGTGGCCGTCACCACCGGCTTGCCGTTGCCGACCGTGGTGCGAATGATCTTCTTCTGGATCAGCGGCACCTGCTCCACGGGGAGCTCCACCCCCAGGTCGCCGCGGGCCACCATGGTGCCGTCGGCCTCGGCGACGATCTCCTCCAGGTTGGCCACGCCTTCGCGGTTCTCGATCTTGGCCATGATCGGGATCGAGGTGCCCTGGGCCTCCAGCAGCCGCCGGATCTCCAGCACGTCCTTGGCGCTGCGCATGAAGGAGGCGGCGATGTAGTCCACCCCCACCTCGGCCGCGAAGCGAAGATCGCGTTCGTTCTCCGGCGACAGCGTGTCCAGGGTCAGGGCCGCATCGGGCACGTTCACGCCCTTCAAGCTGCCGAGCTCGCCGCCGCGCATCACTTGGCAGCGGATCGCCGTATCCGAGAGGGATTCGATCTTGAGTTCGATGCGGCCGTCGTCCAGCAGGATCGAGCTCCCCAGCCGCACTTCGTGGGGCAGCCGCTCGTAGGACACCGAGACACCGCTGGCGTCGCCCGCGCGCTCCTCGGTGGTCAGCTCGAAGGCATCGCCGGGCCGGAGCTCCACGCTGCCCCCGGCCATGGGCCCGGTCCGGATCTCGACGCCGCGGGTGTCGAGCATCACCGCCACGTGTACGCCCACCGACTCGGACGCCGCGCGCACGCGCGCGATGCGCTCGCGGTGGTCGTCCAGCGTGCCGTGGGACAGGTTCAGCCGGGCCACGTTCATGCCCGCCTCGATCAGCTCGCGAATGCGCTCTTCGGAGTCGCAGGCGGGGCCGATCGTGGCGATTACCTTGGTCTTCCGGAGCAGCCGTTCTCGATTCACAGGTTCCCCTCACCCGGGCGGCTCTGCGAGCATAGCTCGCGCCTCCGAGGCTGAAATCGGCGCGCCTCCGGCGCCGCTTGATCGCTTCCCTCTTGATCTCGTCGGATCGTCTCGGTACCGTGCGCGGCCCTCCCGGAGACACCCCAGTGACCTCGACCCAACCCGCTGACGGGCCCGTCGGGATCGGCCTCGACTTCGGCACGACCAACAGCGCCCTGGCGCTGGCCGACGTCGACGGACGCACCCACGTCGTGCGCTTCGCCTCCGACACCGGGCCGACGCCCGCGTTCCGCTCGATCCTCTTCTTCGGGCGCGAGGAGCCGGATGCGCCGCTGCGCTGCGAGGCCGGTCCGCGGGCGCTGGCACTGGCCCTCGAGCCCTTCGAAGAGCGCCGGCTGATGCAGTCCCTCAAGTCCTTCCTGGCCAGCGCCCTGTTTCAGGGGACGGTGGTCTTCGGGCGGCGCACCGACCTGGAGGACCTGGTGGCGCGCATCCTGCGCCCCCTCCGCCGCGAGGCCCTGGAGGCTGGGCACCGGCTGCCGGGGCCCGTGGTCGTGGGGCGCCCGGTCTGCTTCGCCAAGGCCGAGACGGAGGCCGACGACGCCCGGGCGGAACGCCGGCTGCGCGCCGCGCTCGACCAGGCCGGCTTCCACGACACGGTCTTCGAGTTCGAGCCGGTGGCCGCCGCCTACCACTACGAGAGCGCGCTCGAGCGCGACGAGCTGGTCCTGATCGGCGACTTCGGCGGCGGCACCAGCGACTTCTGCCTGCTGCCCGTCGGCCCGTCGTACCGGGCCCGCCCGCGCCGCGCCGCCGACATCGCCGGGACCGAGGGGGTGGCCATCGCCGGCGATGCGTTCGACGCGCGCATCGTCCGGCATCGGGTCGCGCCCCAGCTGGGGCGCGGCGGCGAACAGCGCTCGCCGTTCGGCAAGCGCGTCCCGATCCCCAACTGGATCTACGGCGAGCTCGAGCGCTGGCACCACCTCTCCTTCCTGAAGACCCACGAGAACCTCGGCCTGCTGATGGAGCTGGAGCGAGCCGCCTGCGAGCCCGAGAAGCTGGCCGCGCTGCGCCACCTGGTGGAGGCCGACCTGGGCTACCCGCTCTACCGCGCCGTCGAGGCCACCAAGAGCGCGCTGTCGCGGGAAGCGGCCAGCCCGCTCCGCTTCGAAGACGGACCCGTCCAGATCGACGCGGCGGTCACGCGCAACGAATTCGAGGCCTGGATCGCGCCGGAGCTCGAGCGCATCGAGGCCGCCGTGGACCGCCTGCTGGAGCGCACGGGCACGGCGACCGCGGCGGTGGACGCCGTCTTCCTCACGGGCGGGTCCTCGTTCGTCCCGGCGGTGCGGGAGCTCTTCCGCCGCCGCTTCGGCCCCGAGCGGCTCCGGCGCGGAGACGAGCTGACCTCGGTGGCCAGCGGCCTGGCGCTCCGGGCCCGCGATCTCCAGCGGTCCTGAAATCCCCACAAAAACGGGGTTTTCCGCCCCAGTTCGAAAGTCGTTTCGAGATTCGGTCCCGGGCCGGGCGCCGGCCGGCGGATCCCGGCGCTGGGGGATTCAGCCCGACCGGGGCTCCGCCGATACGCGTTGCCACAGACCGAGGCGTGGCGCCACGCCGGCCCCCGTCCTGCGCGGTCTTGGAGACGTCCATGATGAAGTGCGCTCGCATCGCCCTCCCCGTCCTCCTGTGCGCCACGGCGCTGGCTTGTGCCGGCCCGCCTGCACCGCCCGCCCTCACCAGTGCCGACGTGGCGCGGGCCCAGCAGGAAGGACGGCTCGCCGCCTTCTTCGACGAGCTGCAGACCAAGCGCGCCGCGGCCGGCGCGGAGGAGGCCGCCGCCCTCGACGCCCTGCTGCGCGAGGCGGGACAGGCCCTGGCGCAGCCCGTACTGGACGAGTTCGAGCAGCAGCTCGAAACCGGCCGCCACGAGTCGGGCGCGGTACCGCTGGCGCAGCTCGACGCCGCCGCGACGAAGCTGGCGCCGATCGAGCGCTGGAGCCCCAAGGCGTTCGAGGGCGCGGGCAAGCGGCTGCAAGCCGAGCGCGAGGGCACCAACGCCGCCATCGCGAAGGCCACCGAAGCCATGGGCGGCGGCGAGCCCGAGGCGCGCCTGGCCGCCGTGGCGCGGCTGCAGGCGCTGGCCGGGGCCGACTCCGAAGCCGGCCGCGCCGCAGCGGCGCAGCGCGACGCCTGGATTGCAGAATGGAACCAGGCCGCCGACGCCGCCGTCGCGGCCGAGGACTACACGGCCGCCCAGGCCCTGCTGGAGCGCGTGGCCCAGGTGGAGCCGAACGCCGCGGGCCTCGACGGCCGCCTGGCCGAGATCGACACCAAGGTGTTCGAGAAGCGCTTCTGGCAGGCGCTGGAAGCAGGCGACCCGGGCGCCGCCTACGACCACCTACAGACCCTCTCCGAGAGCCCGCGCTTCGAAGCCGTGCGCAAGCGGCTGGGCGGCTCGGCCGGCCGCATGGCCGAGTACTTCGACTCGCTGGCCGAGACGGCCACGGGCGGCGGCGAGCTCTGGGACGCCTACGGTCACCTGGGCCGGGCCGCCGACATCCGCGAGATGCTGAAGCTGGAGAGCCGCTCGGGCCGCACCGCCCGGGCCGGTTTCGCCAAGGCCCTCGACAAGCAGGCCCGCAAGGCCGAGGCGGAGGGGATGGCCGGGCTCGCCTGGGGCACGTTGGACGTGATGCAGGCCTTCACGGACGACCCCCGCTCGCTGCGGGGCCGGGTGCGAAAGGCCCGCGAATCGGTGGAGACCCTGGCCATCAAGGGCCTGACCACGGCACCCTTCGAGGATCCCAGCCAAGGGGCGGAGTTCGGCGAAGCGGTCGCCGCCAAGGTGATCCAGTACCTGTTCGAGCACGTTCCCCACGACGTACGCATCATCGAGCGCGAGCAGCTGGAAGACGTGCTGCGCGAGAAGCAGCTGTCCGGCGACGGCGCGGGCGCGCTGGCCTCGGCCAACTACCTGGTGGAGGGCACCATCCTCGAGGCCAAGGTGGACAGCACCGAGAAGCGCGGCCGCAAGACCCAGCGGGTCGTCACCGAGACCGTCCGCGAGCCGAATCCCAAGCACGAGTGGTGGCGCGGACTCAAGAGCGGCGAGCGCAAGGACACCCCGGAGCCGCCCGAGACCATCATGGTGGAGAAGAAGGAGGACGTCACCATCGACGTCACCGTGCACCGCAAGGTGGGCCTCTTCTCGGTCTCCTACCGCGTGATCGACGCCACGTCCGCCAAGGTCGTGTTCGCGGACTCCGTGCGCACCAAGGTGGAGCACCAGGACGACAGCACCGAGGGCGTGGAGCTGGGCGACTTCAAGCTGGAGTTCAAGCTGGCGGAGTTGCCCTCGGACATCGAGATCCTGGCCCAGCTGGCGGACGAGGTGTCCGGCAAGATCGGCCAACGCCTGGTGGACGAGCTGAAGGACTCCGAGGTGCGCTACGCCGAAGCCGGAGCCCGCTCGGCCGACGAGGGCAACTGGCTGGACGCGACGCAGCACTACGCGTACTCCCACGTGATCGCGCTGCGCAAGGGCCAGGACGTCGATCAGGTGCGAGACCGTCTGCGCCGCACCGCCGTCGCGGCCCACACGCGCTCGGGACCGCCCGCCTCCATCGACTAGCGCCGACCCGAACGGGCACGCCCCGCAAGCGGGGATCCGCGTTCCCCTACCGGGATCGCGCGAGCGGAACGGCCGCGGTGGACTAGCGACCGGCGCGGAGCTGCTCGAGACGGGCGCGGGCGCGGGGCAGGACTTGGAGGTCGGGAGCCACCTCGGCCGCGCGCGCCAGGTGCGCTTCGGCCTGATCCCAACGGCCCCGCTCGGCCGCGCGCTTGGCCAGGACCACGTAGCGCTGGCCCACCTTGCGGAGGCCCTCGTGGGCCTGCGCGTTGGCCGCGTCGATGGCCAACACGGCCTGGTACTTGGCCACCGCGTTGTCACCGGCGGGCCGCGACAGGCGGCCTTCGTCCAGGGCGCGTTCGGCGCCGGCCAGCAGACCGGCGATGCGAAGCTCGTCGCGGAGACTGTCGGCCTTCGAGGGGCCGCGCGGCTTGGCCGGCGCGCGCGGCGCTGGAGCTGGGGCTGCCGGAATCACGGCCGCCGCCGGCGCCGGGGCGGGTGCCGGCGGGTCGGGCGCGGGCTCGGCGCGAACCAGCCAGAAAAGGCCCGCCGCCATCATCGCCGCGGCGGGGGCCGCCCACTTGAGCACGCGGCCGGCGCCCTGCCGGGGCTCGTCCTCCAAGTCGCGGGTGTGGGCCCAGTAGAAGAGGCGCTCGGCCGACTCCGGACGCTCCGTGGGGTCGAAGGCCAAGAGCGGCTCGATCTCGTCGCGCAGCTCCGCCGGCACGCCCTTCGGCAGGCCCTCCAGCGCGCGCCGGGCCTCGACGGCTTCGGCGAAGGTCTGGCCCATGGGCAGCGTGTGCCCCGTGGCGGCCGCGCACAGGACCAGGCCCAGCGAGTAGTAGTCGGAGCGGGCGTCGATCTGGCCGTCGAAGAAGCCCAGCTGCTCGGGCGATGCGTAGGCCAGCTTGCCCTTGAAGCCGCCGATCACGGTCTCGTTGCCCGTGGCCAGCACCTTGGCGATGCCGAAGTCGATGATCTTGGCGTGGTCCGGCCGGCCGCCGCTCAAGATGATGTTCTCGGGCGACAGATCCCGGTGGACCACCCCACAGGCGTGGGCGGCGCCCAGTCCCGACGCCACCCGCGCCGCCAGGGCCCGCACCTCGTCCACCGGGAGCGGGCCGCGGCGCATGCGCACGGACAGGGGCTCGCCCTCGATCAACTCCATCACCAGGTAGACGCGGCCCTCGTCGTCCGAGAGCAGATCGTGGCAGTGCACGACGGCCGGGTGGCGCACCGACAAGAGCGCCTTGGCCTCGCGATCGAAGAGCTCGGCCGCCTCGGGCGTGGTGGCCAGGTTGGGGTGCATGACCTTGATGGCTCGCGGCGCGTCCAGGCGCCGGTGGCGGGCGCTGTAGACCTCGCCCATGCCCCCCACGCCCAAGACCGCGGTGATCTCGTACTCGCCGAAGAGCACCTGCCCGGGCGCCAGGCCGCCCTCGCGCACGGGGCCCGCCGTGGACGCCGAGACCGGGCCGCGGCTGGGGTCGTGGTAGGAGGTCTCGCCGTCCGCGTCCTGGGTCTCGGGCACGCCGGAGCCGGCCGGCGTGGCTTCGGGAGGCGCGTGGAACGAGGTCTCGCCGCTGTCGTAGACCGTCTCGGGAACGGAGGCCGACCCGCTCTCCGCGGGCGCGTCGAAGGAGGTTTCGCCGGCGTCGTACACGGTCTCGGGGACGGATGTCGCCGGCCCGGCCTCGGCGGGCGTCGGCAGCGACGTCTCGTCGCTCGCGAGCACGGTTTCCGCCGGCGGGCCCTCGGAGCTCGGGCCGCTCGACTCGCCCTGCTCGGACGACTCGATCACGGTCTCTGCCAGCTTGTTCCGATCGGAGTCCGCCACCCCACCTCCCGCCGTGGGCCGCTGGCCCCTTGTCGGCCAGTGCGGACTCGAACTGAACTCGGCAAGGGATCTTCCCCACGCCGGAGGTGGCGGCTTCCCCCAGGCGCTGTCCGGGCAAGGTTGCAGAGGCCGCATTCCGGCCCGGGCGGAGGCTTGCAGCGCGAACACAGCCAGCGGCCGGCCGGCGTTTCAGTCCTCGTCGCGGTAGAGGTCCCGCGGCGCCCGCCCCTGGTCGATCGCCGGCTGGGCCCGCTCCATCTCGGCCTGCGCCGCCGGGGTGGCCAGGATCTCCTGGAAGCGCGCCTGCTCGTTGCGCAGCGCTTCGGGCCAGCCCTGCGCTTCGCTCTCGGTCAGCACGCGCTTGGCGTGTGCCAGTGCCGCCGGAGGCCGGCGCGCCAGCCGGGCGGCCCAGGCCAGCGCCTCCTTCTGCGCCGCGCCCGCCGCCACCAACCGGTTGATGCCCCCTACCGCGTACAGCCGCTCGGCCGGCACGGGCCCGCCGTCCAGCACCATCTCGGCCGCCACGGTGCGACCCACGAGCCGCAGCAAGCGGCTCGCCCCACCGATCCCGGGTGTGAGGCCCACCTGCACCTCCGGTTGGCTGCACACCACGCCGGCTTCGGCCACGCGCAGATCGCAGGCCCAGGCCAGCTCCGCGCCGCCGCCGCTGCAGTCGCCGGAGAGCGCCGCGATGGAGACCACCGAGGCGTCGCCCAGCTCGCGCAGCACCCGGAACCAGCCGCCGGGATCGCCCGTCGGCGACTCGCCGCGCACCAGGGCCAACAGGTCGGGCAGCCACGCGTGCTCGATCCAGTGGCCGGGCACGGCGCTGGCGAGCACCGTCACCCGGGCGCCGCCCTCGCGGGCCTCTGCCAGGGCGTCGGCCAGCTCGGCCACCGCCTGGAAGGTGCCGTGGTTGCGCCGCGCCGGATCCGACAGGGTCACGCGGGCGACGCCCTCGTGCGGCCGGTCCAGCGCGACGAGCGCGCTCACCGCAGCGCCCGCGCTACTCGGCCGGGCGCCAGTTGCCGTGGAATCCGTACGGCACCCGGTGCGGCAGCTTCACCCGCGCCAGCGGCGCGTCGGCGACGTTCTGCGCGTCCAGCACCACCACCTCGCTCCGGTTCGTCTCGCCGCGGTAGACCGTCGCCAGCAGGAAGCCGTCGCCCTCCGGCGCATCCGCCGAGCGCGGCACGAAGATGGGCTCGCCGCAGGCGCAGCCCGGATCCAGCTTGTGGCTCATGCGCTTGCCCGTCTTCAGGTCGAAGTGGACGATGGCCTCCGGCAGGGCCGTCTCGCCGTCCGGTCGATCGCTCCCCGCCGCGTAGCCGTGGCGGTAGTCGAGGCCGGCGTAGCGCTCGTCGAGGCGCGGGAACTCCGACGGGCAGTCGTCCAGCGCCGACTCCTTCACGGTGCCGCCGGCCAGATCGATCTCCCAGCGCGTGAGGATCGGCGGGCCCTCGCCGTCGGTGTCGAAGAGCGGCAGCACCGGGTGCCGGCAGACCTCGGCCACGATGCGGTTGGCGTCGGTGTAGGCGTTCATGGGGTGGAAGACGTAGCAGGGGTCGCTGTCCAGCCAGACCACGTCCTCGGGCCCGCCGTCGCGCGGCATGATGCCGATGTGCGTGCCGCGGTCGGGCTCCCACACGATCGGGAGATCGCCCGTCTCCATGCGCGACAGATCGAAGACCGCGGGGAAGATCGGGAAGATCACGTGATCCCGCGTGGTGATGAAGTCGTGGACCATGCTCGGGAACGGCACCTCGATGTCCATCGACCGCACCAGCTTGCCGCTGGCGTCCACCACGTGGTACTGCAGGAACGGCGGGATCGGGCTGTAGCCGAAGAAGAGCATCTCTCCCGTCTCCGGGTCGAACTTCGGGTGCGCCGTCATGATGCCCGGCATCGCTTCCATGCCCAGGGCCTCCTGGGCCTCGGGCTCGAGCGGCCGCATCAGCTTGCCGGCGAAGTCCCAGGTGCCGCGTGTCTCCAGCGTGTCGGGATCGAGTTCGTACGGCAGCCCGGCCTCCCACAGCGCCAAGAGCTTGCCGGCGTGCGAGACGATGTTGGTGTTGGCGGCGTTGGGCGACACTCCCGCCACGCTCTCGTCGCTGGCGCCCGCGTTGGCGAGCCCGCCGAAGAGCGCCTCGCCCGCCTCGCGCTCGCGCACGAAGCGCTCGGTGCGCACCCAGCGGTTGCGGTAGTCGACGCGCCCGTTCTCGAAGCGGAAGGCGTGGATCATGCCCTCGCCGTCGAACCAGTGGTAGCGGCCCCGCGGCGCAAACTGGGGGTTGGGCCCGTTGCGGTAGAGCGTGCCGGCCAGCTCGCGCGGCACCTCACCCTCGATCTCGATGTCGCGCACCTCGCCCTCCATGGGCCAGGGGGCGAAGTTGCCGTTCAGATAGGGATCGTCCGTCGGGAAGGGTCGACTCATGCGGAGACCTCCTGGGAGCGCGCGCTCCCGTGTTCGGATCGAGGCGCGATGGCGCCCACCACACAGCGCACGACTTCGCGCAGATACGCGTCCTCGCGCTCGCCCTGGCCGCTGGCGAAGCACTCCTCAAGCGCTCCGCCCACCAGGTGATACATGAGCTCGGCCACGATGCGCGGCTCGAGCGGCCGCAGCTCGCCGCGTTCGAGACCGACGCGGAAGGCCTTCTCCAGCGCTCCCACGATGGCTTCGCGGGTCTCGGCGTGCACCAGCTCGGCCAGCTCGGGATCGCGCACCAGGAACAGCCGGTGCTCGTCCTGGTGCTCGCGCACGTAGCGGAAGGCGGCCTCGAGGGCGCGCTCCGAGGTGGCCGTCGACTGGCTCGGATCCTCGCCGAACATGGCCTCGGCCAGACCGCGCCCGTAGGCCCCCGCCAGATGGGCGAAGAGCCGGCGCTTGGAGCCGAAGTGATGGAAGAGGAGCCCCTCGGAGACGCCGGCGGCCGCCGCGATGTCCGCGGTGGTGGTGCTGGCGAAGCCCCGCTCGGCGAAGAGCGTGCGGGCGGCCGCCGCCAGGCGCTCGCGCTTGTCCTCGGGGTCGCGGCGCACGCCGGGCCGGCGCCGGGAGGGGGCTCGACTGCTCATGGCCGGCAAACTTACTGAGTATGACTCAGTAACGCAAACTCACGCCTCTGGAAGCCCGGATGCGGCCTGCTAGCCCTTGGGCTTGCGGAACTGCGTGTCCCGGTAGCGGGCGAGTTCGTCCGCCAGCTGGCGCGAGAGCTCGATCCGCTTGGGCTTGCCGGTGGTCGTGTAGGGGACGTCCTGGCCGAAGACCAACACCTTGGGCGCCCGGGCGAAGTCCAGACGCTCGCGGCAGAAGTCGAGGATGGACTCGGCATCGGGCTCGGCGCCCTCCTGCGGCACCACGTAGGCCGCCACCTCCTCGCCGTAGATGCGGTTGGCGAAGGGCACGGCCAGCCCGTAGCGCACGTCCGGGTGCGCGTTCAGCACCTCGTCGATCTCCAGCGGCGAGTAGTTGACGCCGCCCCGGATGATGAGCTCCTTCAGGCGGCCGGTGATGAAGAAGAAGGCCCGGCCGGCCGGGTCCGTCTGGCGAAAGCCCTCGTCGCCCGAGCGGAACCAGCCGCCCCGGAACGCCTCGGCGTTGGCGTCCGGGCGCTCGAAGTATCCCAGCGAGACGACGTTGCCGCGCACCGCGATCTCGCCGCGCACGCCGTCCGCCACCGGCTCGCCCTCCGCGTCGAGGATCGCCAGCTCCTGGTGCGGCAGCGCGCAGCCGATGGAGGGAAAGCCGTGCTCGGTCAGCCACGCCCGCCGCGTCGCGGCGTCCAGATCCGGCGGCAGGTGGCAGTTGTAACAGGTGGTCTCGGAGAGCCCGTAGCCGTGGGTGAGCGGCACGCCGAAGCGCTCTTCGAACGCGGCCGCCGTGTCCACCAACAGCGGCCCGGCCCCGCACACCACGGTCTCGAGCGCCGCGAGATCCACGTCGCGCGCGGGCGGGTCGGCCTCGCCGGCCGCGTCGGCCTCCAACAGGAACTCCAGCAGCGTCGGCACCACCGACACCACGCGCACGCCTTCGCGCGCCACGCGGCCCCAGAACGAGCGCGACTGGAAGCGCGCGTTCAAGACCGCCGTCCCGCCCACGTAGAGGGGCGTCACGTGGGTCACGATGATGCCGTTCACGTGGTGGATGGGCAGCACGCACATGGCCCGGAGCGAGGCGTCCCAGCCGTGCCACGCGGCCATGGCGTCGGCGTCGGCCAGGATCGAGTACTGGTCGACGCGCACGCCCTTGGGCGCGCCGGTGGTGCCCGACGTGTAGATCAAGAGCGCCTCGACGCCGTGCGCGTCGAACGCGGCCGCAGCCAGATCGACGGGCTCGGCCGCCTCGGCCGCGGCCGGGTACGCGATGGCGTCCCCGGCGTCTTCGCCGGGCTCCACGACCAGGGCCAGGGGCACGCCCTGCGCGCGGGCCAGCTCGCGCGCTTCGTCCGCGTAGAGCGACCGCGACACCAGTGCGCGGGCGCGGGCGTTCTCCAGGATGAAGCGCTTGCGGTCCGGCGCCTCGGCCGCGTTGACGGGGGCGACGCAGGCGCCCAGCGCCCAGCTCGCCAGGTAGAGCACGATAGTGTGGTCGAGGTTGCCCAGCAGAAACGCCACCCGGTCGCCCTGGCCAATGCCGAGGCCGCGCAGCCAGCCCGCGGCCCGGGCCACCGCCGCGGCCGTCTCGGCGTAGGACCAACGCCGCTCGATGCCGGCGTCGTCGTCGAAGTACACCAGGAAGGGCGCGTCGGGCGTCGCATCCGCGCGGGCGGCCAACAGCGTGGCCAGGTTGCGGTGGGGCGAGACCCAATCGTCGCGACCGGGCAGGTGCCGGGCGCGCTCGATCTCGGTCGCGACGGTCGTCGGGTCGGTGGAGGCAGCCATGGTGCGCGCAGGCTATCGCATCGGTCCCGCGCTCTGGAAGCACCAACGCGACGGGGCGCCTGTGGTAGCGTCGTTCGGCAACCGAGGGAGAAGGAAGCGACATGGCCACGGCGACCGACCACTCCATCGACCCCAATCTGGGGATCGCCCCCACCCCCGGCATGGCGACGGCCGCGGCCGGCGCCGGGCTGCGCGACTTCTGGAAGCTGGCGCTGCGCGACGCCGGCATCCTGGCCGCGGCGGGGGCGGCGTGGTGGTGGGCGGCGCCGCTCACGACGGGGACGGGACCGGTCGCCGACTTCCTGGGGCTGGTCGTGGGAGTGGGCCTGGGCGTCGGCATCCTGCTGCTCCACGAGTGGGGTCACCTGGCCGGTGCGCTCGCCACCGGAAGCCACGTGCGCGCCGCCGCGAGTCTGTCCTCGCGCTACCTCTTCAGCTTCGATTCCAAGCGCAACACGCGCTCGCAGTTCCTGGTGATGTCCGTCGGCGGCTTCCTGGTGACGGGCGCCGCCGTGGCGGTGACCTACGGCCTGCTTCCGGACGGCGCCCTCGCCAGCCGCGTGGCCCGCGGCGCGGCCCTCTTCGGCGTCTTCTTGATGGTCGTGATCGAGTTCCCGCTGGTGGCGTGGGCCCTGCTGCGCCCCACCCTGCCCCCCATCGAGGTGCTGGCGGAGCACCGGCGCGAGGTGCGCGGGCGGAGCTAGTTCCCGGACCCCTCGGTCCCGGGTCGAGGCCGCGGTGCACGGGCCACTACGACCTGTCGCCGAAGGGGCGGCGCGAGCTCGAGGCCTGGTCCAGCTCGCCGAGTGCCGCGGCTTCCAAATGGGCTCGTTGGAAGCAGGCTCGTCGGCAATGAGGCTCGTCGGAAGTCAGGCTCGCCGGAAGCGCGGGCGAGTCCAGGGCGAGCGCGAGATCAGTCCTCGCCGGCGTCCCAGGCGATCTCCCAGGTGCACTGGTCGTCGTCGTCCACGCGGCAGGCGCTCTTGGCAATCCGGACGTTGGCCGCGCCGGAAAGCCGGTAGGCCTCCTTGAAGTAGGCCCCCACCATGGCGCACATCTCCGGCGTGGGATGGCCGTAGTCGACGACCTCGGCCTGCACTTCACCGGGCCCCAGCGTCTTGACGCGCACGCGTCCGGTGTCGTGCATCGAGCCCCACAGCGCCGCCAGCCTCAGCGACAGCGTGCTGGCGTCGCTGCCCGCCAGCAGGTGTTCGTAGACGCCTTCCACGTGGTTGCGCGCGTGCACGACGCCGGCCATCTCGTAGACGTTCTTGTGGCCGTCCTGCTCGAGCAGCCGGGCGTAGCCGCGCAGAAGCTGAATGTGGTCCTCCTCGGGGTACCACTGCGACACCTGCGGTTCTTGGTCCAAGTAGTGGTGGACCGACTCGGGCAGCGTCTGCAGCGCCTCGTCGCGGCGCTTGCGAAGCTCGGTCACGAGCTCGAGCAGACTGATGCCCTTGATCTTGGCCATGCCGGGGCCTCTCGGACGGTTCGCGGTGAGGGCTTCTTCGGCAGAACCCACGGGCGGACTGAGGGATTCGTGGCGCACCGGCTCCCCACGGTCTCCTCGCGAAATGCGGTGGGCTGTGGTCTCCTAGTGTCGTGGCGCTCGTGGACGACGGTGTCCTGCGCCCGAGGAGGTTTCCATGTCCTCTCGATCCACCCCCGAGCCCACGTCAACTCCTCCCGCCGGCATGCCCGCCGGGGAGTGGGCGATGCGGATCGACCTGGCGGCCGCGTATCGACTGGTCGCCCTGCACGGCTGGGACGACCTCATCTTCACCCACCTGTCGGCCCGGGTGCCCGACTCGGACCACTTCCTGATCAACCCCTACGGCCAGCTGTTCGAGGAGATCACCGCTTCCAGCCTCGTGAAGATCGACGTCGACGGCAACAAGGTCGACGACTCGCCCTACGGAGTGAACCCCGCCGGCTTCACGATCCACAGCGCCGTCCACCGCGCCCGCGCCGACGCCCACTGCGTCGTGCACCTGCACACGATCCACGGGCAGGCGGTGTCGGCCCAGAAGACGGGACTCCTGCCGCTGACCCAGACGGCCATGATCCTGCACGGCGACGTGGCCTATCACGACTACGAGGGCATCGCCGAAGACCTGGCCGAGCGCGAGCGCATCGTCCGCGACCTCGGCGACAAGCACGTCCTCATGCTGCGCAACCACGGCACGCTGACCGTCGGCGAGACCGTGTCCGACGCGTGGCTGCGCATGTACCAGCTGGAGCGCGCGTGCGAGGCCCAGGTGGCCGCCATGGCCGGTGGCGCGATCTTGAACGACGCGCCGGGGGGAACCGCCGAGAAGACCGCGGCGCTGGCCTCGGCCGGCATCGTGAGCGTGGGGCGTGAGCTCGCGTGGCCCGCGCTGATGCGTCGCCTCGACCGGCTCGACCCGTCCTACCGCCAGTAGCGGACCGGCTGTAGCGCGTCAGTCCCAGGCGGCGTTGGCGTGGGGGACGTACTCGCGGCACGGCTGCGAGCGCAGTCCCGGACACGGCGGCAGCGGCGTGGGAATCTCGACGCCGGGAATCACGGGCAGCAGCAGGCTCGAGGGATGCGTCGCCGAGTGCGACACCGCGTGGTCCACCGGCTCGTCGAACTGCAGGGTCTCGAACCGCCAGCGCCCCTTGTTGCCGCCGGGCGTCGACACGGACACCCGCAGCCGCGAGCCAGCGCGGAACGCGTGGGCGAAAGCGTAGATCTCGACGCGAACCGGCTCCCAGGTGCCGGCGGGCAGCGGCGCCGCATCCACCTCCAGGTGGGTCTGCACCGGCTGCAGCGGCGTCGACTCGGGCGAGAGCTTGCGGTGGCTGGCGCGCAGCCAGCCGCTGCTGATGTAGGTCTCGAAGCCGTCGGGGCGGATCTCCGACAACATCACCTCCAGGTCGGCGTCCGCGGCATCCGACTGGATCCAGAGGTCGGCGCTCGCGGTGCCGACCAGCACCAGATCCTCGGTGAGCGGCGGCGTGGCGAACACCACCTGGCGACCGTCCCGCCACGGGGGCCACTGGATATCGGGCAGGGCCTTTTCGAACGCGTCGTTGACCTCGTAGGTCCTCTGCCCCTTGGCGTTGTCGTGCCGGAAACTCGAGGCCGAGTCGTCCGCCGCCGGCGCGAACGGCCGCAGCGAGCCGTCGCCGTGCAGGTAGAAGCGCCGGGCCTCGGTCTCGGCCGGAGGCCACTCGGAGAACGACATCTCGAAGCCGCCCACCGGCGCGCCGGTGGCCACGTCGGGGCCGTCCCCGTTGTCGAAGATGATCCTCACGGGCTTCTCGGCCTCGTAGGCCGCCAGCGCGGCTTCGAAGCTGTCGAAATCCAGGAAGCGGTGATCGGGCAGACCGACTCGCGCGCCGAAGATCTCCGCGAAGAAAATGGGCCCGAAGAGGACCAGGTTGACGTTGATGGGCCGGACCGCGCCGGTGAGCGTGAAGTCGAGGAAGTTCTTCCACTCGGCCAGCATCTGCGGGGCGTAGCCGTCGGCGTGGGCGCCGTTGTAGCCGGTGGCGCGCAGCAGCGGCGCGCTGGTGAAGCGGCTCCACAAGGTCGGGAAGTGCCCCCCCGTCTGCTCGTCCTGCCACGCGCCCGCCGTGAACACGGGCACCTCGATCTCGTGCACGAAGTTGCGCGGGTTCAGCGGATCGACGATCTCGGGCACGGTGAAGGGCAGACTGCGGGCCTTCTCGATGATGTCGACCTTCTGCGAGTGCAGGAGCTGGTTCTCCTCGCAGACGGTGTCGCCGGCATCGACCAGGCCCTGCTCCCAGCCGCGCCCGTAGGGATCGGCGCGGTCCAGCACCTCCTGTCCCCACTCGACCGCGAAGCCATCGTTCAAGATGCCGCCCGGCCGCAGCGTCGTGTCCGTCCCCGAGATCACCGAGAGCGGCGTGATGGCCGCCAGGCCCGGGGGCTTGAGGCTGGCCACGAAGAGCTGGCTGATGCCGGGGAAGGAGAGCCCCGCCATGGCCACCTTGTTGCCGAGCACCCAGTCCTGGGCGGCCACGATCTCGACGATGTCGTAGCCGTCCAACACCTGTAGCGGCTCGAAGAAGTCGTAGGCGCCGCCCGAACAGCCCGTGCCCCGCATGTTGACGCCCACCGAGGCGAAGCCCAGCACGCCGCCGATCAGCCCGCTGGGGTGGCCGGGCGCGTCGCACAGCACCGGCAGCTCGGGACACACGAAGGTCGTGTCCAACCCGCCGACCCGGACGACCTCGCCCGGCTTCGCCGGGTCGTACCCGGAGTAGTTGACGATCGTCGGGTAGGGGCCGTCCTCGACCGGACCCGGCAGCGAGACGAAGATCGAGAGCTTCGTGCCGTCGCGGGTGGTCAAGTAGCCGTAGCCCGGCTCGAGCACCTGGTTCTCGTAGAAGGAGTCCGGGGGCTGACTTCCGGCGACGGACATCACGGCGAGCGGCGGCGTGGCCGCGCGCGGCGGGCCGTCGACGACGATCCGAAGCCCGCTCTGGGGCTTGAGCTCGCGGAAGATGTAGCTCCCCTGCCCGTCGGCCAAGCCCTCGGCCACGACCCGCCCCGAGGCACTCTGGAGCCATAGCGGGGTGCCCGGCTCGGCGTGGGTGACGTGAAGCTGCTCGACGCTTTCGCGCACCTGGAAGCCCGCGCGCGCCACGACCTCGAAGGGGGTCGAGGTCTCCACCGGGAACTCCACGCCCAGCAGCGAACCGGCATAGCGGGCCCGCAGCGTGTGGAACCCTTCCTCGAGCGGCGGCAGTGCGCCGCTGGCCCGCCGGCCCTTGCGGCTCCACAGCGCGGGATCGAGCGGTGCGCCGTCCAGCTGCAGCTCGAGCTCGCCGTCGCCGGCGGGCAGCGCCAGCTGGAAGGAAGCGCCGTCGGCGAAGACCAGCGCGCCCGGGCGCGGATCCAGAAAGCGCAGAGAATCCGAACCCGTGTCGGGAACGCACCCCAGCGCCCCCGCGCCCAGCCACAGCCAGAGCAGGCCCCAGCCCCCGAACCGCCGCATCATGTGTCGTCTCCGTCCCACCCGGGCTACTGAACAGCCGGTCAGTAGACCACCCTAAACGGTGGCTCGGCTGATGTAAAGCACCCACGGCCCGCTTCTGGGACAGACCGCCCCAGACCCCGACCCGACGGTCCACCTCAGCGCTTCGGCCCGTCGGCGGGCCCTTGCGTGCAGACGCGCGACGCCAGCGGCGTTACTCTCGCAGCCGCGCGGCGGGCGCAACTCCACCCCTCCGGCCCGGCCGGAATCTGCAGAGGATCCCCACATGGCCCAGTTCCTGTCCGACTCCTGGTTCAACGAAGTGGACGCGCTGCGCGCGGCCGCGGGCGACATCCCGGTGCCCGAGATGGTGAAGGATCTCGTGATCAACATCCTGGTGAAGGACCACCCGGAAGGCGACAAGGAGATCCACATGAATGGGGGCGACTTCAAGCGCGGCGCCGCCGACGACGCCCCCACCAAGATCACCGTGCCCTACGAAGTGGCCAAGGCGCTCTTCATCGACGGCAACCAGGAAGTGGGCATGCAGGCCTTCATGTCCGGCCAGATCCAGGTGGAAGGCGACATGTCGAAGATGATGCAGTTGCAGATGGCCGGGCCGCCCAGCGAAGAGGCAAAGGCCCTGCAGGAGAAGGTCAAGGCCATCACCGAGGCCTAGGCGAACGCCCGCGCGGGGACGAGTTGGGGGAGCCGATGGCGCCGGAGCGCCGGGACGATCCGTCCGATCCGAGCCGCCGAGAATTCCTCCAGCTCTCGGGCCTGTCGGCCGTGGGGCTGTCGGCGGCCGCGCTCTCGTGGGTCGGTGTCGCCTGCTCTTCGGACTTCGGCGACAAGATCCGCCTCGGAGTCGTGGGCGGCAACTTCGGCGCCAGCTTCTTCTGGCACGAGCACCCGCACTGCGAGGTGGCCGCCGCCACCGATCTGCGGGCGGACCGCCGCCAGCGCCTGCGCGAGAAGTACGGCTGCGACAACCTCTACGATTCGTACGAGGCGCTGATCGACGCGCAGCCCGCGCTCGACGCCGTCGCGATCTTCTCGCCACCCGCCGACCACGTGAAGCACACGCGTTGGGCTTTCGAGCAGGGGTGGGACGTGATCTCGGCGGTGCCGGCCTGCACCAGCCTGGAAGAAGCCGCCGAGCTGGCGCAACTGGTGGAGTCGTCCGGCCGCAAGTACATGATGGCCGAGACCAGCCACTACCGCGCCGGCTGCATCCTGGCCCGCAACCTCTACCGCGAGGGTGCCTTCGGCGAGATCTTCTACACGGAGGCGGAGTACTACCACGACCGTGGCGACCTGGACCGCGTGCTCACCGACAAGACCACGCGCTGGTGGGAGCCCGACGGCAGCCGCTCGTGGCGCTGGGGCTATCCGCCTCTCGCCTATCCCACACACGCCCTCTCCTATCTGGTGAGCGTGACGGGCGAGCGCGTCGAGCGGGTGTCGGCACTCGGGTGGGGAGGCGACCACCCCTTCCTGACAGAGAGTCTCTACCAGAACCCGTTCTGGAACGAATCCGCGCTGATGGCCACGAGCGGCGGCCACATGCTGCGCTGCAACGTCTTCTGGCTGGTGGCGGGCGAAGGCGAGCGCGCCCAGTGGTCGGGCGAGCACGCGGCCCTCTACATGCCCAAACACGGCCTGCACGAGGCCGTCTCGCACGTGCGCACCCAGCAACCGGGCCCGCGGCAGCTGCCCCGCTATCACGAATCGGACATGCTGCCGGCGCCGCTGCGCCACCCCTCCCACCACGGCCACTCCGCCGTCTTCCTCACGGCGGAGTTCATCAACGCCCTCGTCCAGAACCGCGCGCCGGAGATCGGCGTCTACGACGCCCTGGCGATGACCGTCCCGGGCCTGGTCGCCCACGAGTCGGCCTTGCGGGGCGGTGTGCAGCTGGAAGTGCCGCAGTTCGACCCCACTCACGGGTGACCTCACCCGCATCTAGTGGATTCTCCCGACTCCGAAGAGTGTCACCACTAAAGGCAGTGACCGTCCCGGACGGTCACTTGAAATCCCGACTCTTCGCGATTTTCAAACGCCTCGGTCCTTCGTGTGACCGGCCGGGGTGCGAATCGGCCGCACGTTCCTCGCCCGCAGTGTGTTTCGCAGTGGGTCGTTCGTTTCTCATTACGACTGCGCGTCGTCGTGTTCGATTGTTCGTAACGATGCGACGCTCGCAGCTCAAGAAGGTCTGACTCGGCACGCGGAAAACTCGCACCACACGTGCAGAGTTCTAAAACCTTCGCTTGCCAACTTTCGTTCGCGCGGAAGGTCGAGATAAACTGACGCGACCCCTGGGAGACAATCGACATGCCGAAAATCGTAGATCACGCCGAACGCCGCGCTGAGTTTGCGGAAGCCGCCTTCAAGACCATCGTCGAGAACGGGATCGAGAACGCCAGCGTGCGTGCCGTCGCCTCCGCGGCCGGCAGCTCCACCGGCGCGCTCGTGCACTACTTCGGCAGCAAGGACGACCTCCTGCTCCACGCGCTTCGGCACGCGGGCAGCAAAGTGGCCACCCGCATGCTGGCCGCGCTCGACCGACACAACGGTGTGGAGGGCCTGCGCCAGGTGCTGTTCGAAGCGCTGCCCCTGGACGAAGAGCGCGCGGGCGAGTGGCGCATCTGGCTCGCCTTCTGGGGCCGGGCGGTCAACGATCCGGAGCTCTTCCAGGAGCAGCAGACGCGCTACCGACGCTGGCGCGACCTGGTGCAGAGCGTGATCGAGGGTTGCCAGCGCGAGGGCGCCCTGCCCGCTTCGCTGGACGCCGTCCACGAGGCCCAGTTGATCCTGGCCTTCATCGACGGCCTGGGGGTGCAGGCCACCTTCGACCCGGAGCAGATGCCGCCCGCGCGCCAGCGGGAGGCCCTGACCACGACGCTCGAGCGGCTGCAGCGCCAACCGCACTGACCCACAACCCGCGGGGATCCGCGTGCCCCCTTCCCGGCGCCCGTCTCGTGGCCGGGAAGGTGGACCGATGCGCATCGCTTGCGCCACACTCAGGCCCGCGATCCCGCGTGAGCCAAGGTGCCGTGCCCCAACGTGACCGACGTCGTCCGCTGACCGCGGACCAAGAGCCGGAGCTGCCGCTGGAGCCCGCGCCTCCCGTGGTGCATCTCCCGTCGCGGCCCGCCATGGCCCCGCGCACCCGAGAGGCCGAAGCCGCCCCCGTGTTGCCCGACCGCTACTCGGTGCGCGAGAGCGACGGCGCGCGCTTCCTCTACTGCGACGAGGCACCGCGGGTCCGGGTGAGCCTCGACCGCGCGCACGCCTTTTCCGAAGCGGAGGCGCGGGACCTGGGCTCGCGCGTCATCCTGCTGGACGGCGCCGGCGCGTTCCCGCCGCTCCTCGACAACAAGGCCAAGCTCTACAACCTGGATCACCACGACGGCGTGCAGCGGGTCTTCACGCTCGCGACCTGCGAGCAGGCTCTGCTCATGGTGCACAGCGGCCTGGCGCTGGGCGAAGGCGACTGGACGCTCTACGCCAACGAGCCCGACCTCGACACCGTGCTGGCCCTGTGGTGCCTGCTGAACTACGAGCGCCTGCCCGAGCTGGACGCCGCCTCGAAGGACGTGCTGCACCCGCTGGTCCGCCTCGAAGGCGCCATCGACGCCAACGGCATCCAGCTGGCCGACTTCTGCGGCCTGCCGGCGGACGTGCTCGCCGAGACCCGCACCCGGCTGGACGCGCTGGGCGAATCCGAGCGCGTGCTGAAGGAGAGCGGCGGTTGGCAGACGACCGACCTCTTCGCCTACACGTGCGCCGTCCTGCGCGCCATCGACGACCTCGTCTACACGAGCGACGACTTCAGCGACTACACGCGCGTCGAGCAGGTCTACGGCCACGTCGAAGTGGGCACGCGGCGCGTGGCCGTCGCCTGCCGCGATCGGGCCGGCATCTACGACGTGGAGCGACACCTGAAGCAGCGCTGGGGCGAACAGCTCGGCATCGTCGCGCTGGAGAAGACCCGCGGCCACTACACGCTGCGGCGTCCCTCGGCGCTGGCGGACTTCGATCTCCAGCGCGCGTACACGCGCTTGAACCTGGTGGACCGCAACGTGGACGGGCGCCCCAGCGGCAAGCGCTGGGGCGGCTCGAAGGACATCGGGGGCTCGCCGCGTCCCAGCGGCAGCGCGCTGGCGCCCGACGCCCTCTTGCGCGAGCTGGCCGCGGCCTACGCCCCGAAGCGCGGCTGGCGGGCGCTGCCCGCGCGGATTGGCGCCGCGGTGGGCGCACTGGTCGTCTTCGGGGTGGCCCAGCTGCTGGGACTCGTCGCCCTCTTCCTGCCCGGCGTCCAGATCCCGCCGGTCCTGGAGGAGAGCGCGCGCCTGGCCGGCGTCGGTGTCGTCCTGGCCTGCGTGGCGCTGGCGCTGGCGTGGCGCGGCAGCGAGGGCCGGCTGTGGATCTTCGGGTGGCGCCGGCCCGCGGGCCGCGACGCCTGGTGGCTGGCGCCCTTGGTGTTCCTCGCCGCGCTGCCGGGCCGCGCCGGCCTGCCCCACGCGCTGGCCGTCGAACCCGCGGCCGTGCTGGCGGCCATCGCGGGCACCGGGCTCTTCGCCGTCGGCCACGAGCTGCTCTTCCGCGGCTGGCTCCACGGCAGTTTCCTCTTCGACGGGCGCGTCCAGCGTGCCGCCGGGCCGTGGTTCGTCTCGCGCGCGGCGGCCGTTTCCGGACTCGTCTCCGCGGTGGCGCTCTGCGCCGCCAGCCTGCCCTGGTGGCTGCTCGAACCCACCCGCGGCCTCTTCTGGACGACCGAGGCGGCGGTGGCGGCGGGCGCCGCGCTGGTGGGCGGTGTCGCGTTGGGGATGCTGCGCGAGCGGAGCCTCTCGCTCTGGCCGGGGGTCGCCCTCGTGTGGGCCGGCGCGCTGGTGGCGCTGGGCCTGCGCAGCTTCTGGGGCTAACGGCCTCGGCCGTCTTCGCGAGACGCCGTTTCCACGGCCGCTGAGGCACTTGGCGGCAGCGCCTGCCGGCGTTGACGCGCGGGTCAACCGCCGGTGCTACCCTGCGCCCCTTCATGCACCCCACCCAA
>JAKSBN010000043.1 GCA_022361175.1 Pseudomonadota bacterium
GCGGCAGCGATCATGATTGGAGAGCGCGGGTCGGATTTCGTCCTGGAATCGGCCCACGAAGGCGCGCTGGAAATCCGAAGTGAATCTTCCGCATCGCAGGACGACCGGCGGAGTGTGGAGGAGGAGAGGGCTTGTGCGTGAGAGCCCGCGCACAACCTCATCCGCGCGTCCCTGATGGACGCCTTGCGTCAGCGGTTCGACCCAGTCGTCTCGACGGGCCTCGGGCAATCCCGCGGAGCGGCCTCACGCACTTCGGTGCGGGTGCCGAACTCTCGGCTCTCGGTCGTGTCGACGCGTGGCCGGCATCGTCTCGCTCTGGAACTTCCCCGTGACCGCCACGCCAGATTCCCATCGAAGGCGAACCCGCCGAGGTCGCGCAGATCATCCAGAGCTACGCCCACTGGCTGCCCGGCAGCGACGTCCCGAAGCTCTTCATCAACGCCGAGCCCGGCGCCATGCTCACCGGCAAGCCGCGCGAGTTCTGCCGCACCTGGGCCAACCAGCAGGAGGTCACGGTGAAGGGCCGTCACTTCGTCCAGGAAGACTCTCCGGACGAGATCGGCGAAGCCATCGCCGGCTGGCGCCAGGCGCTCTGACGCCGCCGGTGCGCTCCGCGCGGGGGCGATCGCACTACCGTTGTTGCGCCGTCGGGCGCCTCCATAGATAATTCAATTAAGTCAAATATCTATGGGACAAGTTGCGAATTTTTGACAATTCGCCGCCGATCGTCGAATCCTCGCCCAGTCTCCGGTTTGGCTGCTCGACATCGATTCGCGGGGCAGGTGCTGCCCGAGCCGACGTGGGTGCGACGGGGACCCGGCTATGCTCGTGGGATCGCGAGAGCACCCGTCCGCACTCGCAGGCGTGGGCATCGTTTCTCGCCGATGACGTGAACCGGCCGGCTGCGCGACATACGAAAATCTCCGTCGCTCGAAGCCTACGAGGTGCGCGCTGCGATGAACGCATCCAACGAAGTCGAAGACCAGATCGTCGCGTCGATTCGGCGGATCATCCGGGCGATCGATCTACAGTCCCGGCGCCTGCAGGACCGCCACAAGTTGACGGGGCCGCAGCTCGCAACGCTTCGCGAAGCGCACAGGGTGGGTCAGCCTTCGGTCAGCGCGCTCGCCCGCGCCGTCCATCTCAGTCAACCCACGGTGTCGGGCATCGTGAGCCGCTTGGAGCGACGGGGTCTGGTCGTGCGCGAGCGCTCCGAAGGCGACCGGCGGAGCGTCGTCATCCAGGTCACCGAGGAGGGGCTCCGCGTGCTCGATGAGGCGCCCTCGCTGCTCCAGGAGCGCTTCCGCGCGGAGCTGGCCCGGCTCGAGGACTGGGAGCGACACTGGATGCTGTCCGCACTCGAGCGGATCGCCTCGATGATGGATGCCGAGCACATCGACGCCGCGCCGATTCTCGAGACCGGGCCCGTGGCGCAGCCCGCCGAAGAGGCGCCGGTGCCGGGCGGCCTCGAGCCCCAAGGGGACTAGAGATCTCGAAATACAGATAGCTGAATCGATTCAACACATTGCCTTGACTCCATTCCGTGAGTGAACGGGCGATCGCGACAGGTTTCTGGACCCAAGATCCATAGGGCACACTTCGCAATCGCATTGCATTCAATGGATTTGATCAGTACCGTGCTCGCTCGCGGTGGGCCGGTGACCGGCGCTGTCGGCGTATCCCGCGCAGAGGGGGACCCATGTCATCGAATCCGACCGAGATCCTCCGCGAGCAGGCCGAGCGGTCGCTGCGAGCCGTCCGTCAGGACTTCGGCCGCGAGCCGACGGCCATTCGAGAGACCGGCCACTACCAGGCCGAGTACGTCCAGAGTTTCGTCGAGAAGTGGGACGAGCTGATCGATTGGGACTCGCGCGCCGAGAGCGAAGGCCGCTTCTTCATCGAGCAGCTCAAGGCGCGCGGCAAGATGAAGGTCCTCGACGTCGCGACGGGAACGGGCTTCCACTCGATCCAGCTCGCCGATGCGGGTTTCGAGGTGACCAGCGTCGACGGCAACGCCGCCATGCTGGCGAAGGCCTTCGAGAACGCGACGGACCGCCATCTGATCCTCAAGACGATCCACGCCGATTGGCGTTGGCTCAACCGCGAGGTGCACGGCAAGTTCGACGCCATCATTTGCTTGGGCAACTCGTTCACCCATCTCTTCGACGAGCAGGACCGACGGCGGGCCTTGGCGGAGTTCTACGCCGCCCTCAAGCACGACGGGATCCTGATCCTGGATCAGCGCAACTACGATGCGATTCTCGACCACGGGTTCTCGACCAAGCACAAGTACTACTACTGTGGTGACGACGTCGTGGCCGAGCCGGAACACGTGGACGAAGGCCTCGCGCGGTTCCAGTACACGTTTCCGGACGGATCCGAGTTTCGGCTGAACATGTTTCCCCTTCGAAAGAACTACACGCGACGATTGATTCGCGAGGCCGGCTTCGCTTCGGTCAAGACGTATGGGGACTTCCAGGAGACCTACCAGGAAGCCGATCCGGACTTCTTCGTCCACGTCGCCGAAAAGCACATGGATCACCCCGATGCCTGACGAAGTCGGTGCCGCTTCGGTTACGGCCACGACCGAGGCCTACTACGACAGCGACGAGGCCGACTCCTTCTACGCGGAAATCTGGGGCGGCGAGGACATCCACATCGGCATCTATCGATCGCCCGATGAGGACGTCGCCGCGGCCAGTGCGCGAACGGTCGAGACCGTCGCCGGCCACGTGGACTTCCTGGCACGCGAGCATCGCGTGCTCGACGTCGGGGCGGGCTATGGCGGGGCAGGGCGGTTCCTCGCGACGAAGTTCGGTTGCCAGGTGGATTGCCTCAACCTCAGTGAGGTTCAGAACGAACGCAACCGCCTGCTCACCGCGCAGGCGGGGCTGGCGGATCGCGTTCATGTGGTGCACGCGAACTTCGAGTCGATTCCCGGGCCCAGCGCCTGCTACGACGCGGTGTGGTCGCAGGACGCGATCCTGCACAGCGGTGCTCGAGAACGGGTCTTGTCGGAGGTGGCGCGAGTCCTCAAGCCGGGAGGGCACTTCGTCTTCACCGATCCGATGCAGACCGACGACTGCCCGCCCGACGTCCTCCAGCCCGTCCTCGACCGTATCCACCTCGATTCGCTGGCCTCACCGGGCTTCTACCGCAAGAACCTGGTCGGACTGGACTTCGAAGAGGTCGCCTTCCAGGAGCTGGCCCATCAGCTGCGGAACCACTACGCCCGGGTACGCCAGCTGCTCGAGGAGCGCCGTGGCGAGATGATCGGGCGCTGCGGCGTCGACTACGTGACGCGGCTGCTCGAGGGGCTCGGCCACTGGGTGAACGGTGCCGACCGTGGCCATTTGACGTGGGGCATCTTCCACTTCCGCAAGCACGGCTGATCGCAGGTCGTGGAGACGAACTGGTCCCGTATCGAGCCGGCTGTCTTCCTGTCGTCGGCCGCGGTCGTGCTCCTACTGCTCGTATTCGGCGTCGCCGACGCAGACCGCGCCAAGGACGTCTTCCTCGGACTCCAGGACTGGATCGTGGGGACCTGGGGATGGCTCTTCGTCGGTTCGACGTCGCTCTTCCTCCTGTTCGCGATCTGGTGCGCGATCGGCAAGCGGGGAACGTTGCGCCTCGGGCCCGAGGGCGAGCCGCCGGCGTTCGGGCTTCCGTCCTGGTTCGCGATGTTGTTCAGCGCCGGAATGGGCATCGGGATCATGTTCTACGGCGTGGCCGAGCCGGTCACGCACTTCGCGAATCCGCCCGTCGGCCCCAGCGGCACGCCCGAGGCCGCCCGCCAGGCGATGACGATCACGTTCTTCCACTGGGGGGTCCACGCCTGGGGCGTCTACGCCGTCATGGGGCTCGCGATCGCGTACTTCGGACACAGAAAGGGGTTGCCCCTCGCGATCCGCTCGACCCTGCATCCGCTGCTGGGCGACCGGATCCACGGCTGGCTCGGTCACGCCGTCGACGTGTTCGCGGTCTTTGGAACGCTCTTCGGTCTCGCGACGTCGCTCGGCCTCGGCGCGATGCAGATCAACACCGGTCTCGCGCGACTGTTCGGCGCACCGGAATCGCCCGGCTTCCAGGTCGCACTCATCGGCGTGATCACCGCAGGGGCGACGACCTCCGTCGTCCTCGGCCTCGACCGGGGGATTCGTCGCCTGTCGGAGCTGAACGTGGCCCTAGCGACCGCGCTGCTTCTCTTCGTGGCGTTCGCGGGGCCAACGTGGGCGATCCTTGCGGCCTTCCCGGCCGGTCTCTTCGACTACGCAGCGGCACTCGTTCCGCTGGGAACGGGCTACCGGAGCCTCGGGGCCGTCGGCTGGCAGAAGGGGTGGACCCTCTTCTACTGGGCGTGGTGGATCGCCTGGTCCCCCTTCGTCGGGATGTTCATCGCGCGAATCTCCCGGGGGCGGACGATTCGCGAGTTCGTTCTGGGCGTGTTGATCGTTCCCACGCTCGTCAGCTGCGTGTGGTTCACGGTCTTCGGCTGGTCGGCACTCACGATCGATGCCGCGAATCCCGGTATCGTGGCAGCGGTCGAGCAGGACATCTCGATGGGGATCTACGCCCTGCTGGAGCGGCTTCCCGGCGCCGGCGTGACTTCCCTGCTCGCCGCGCTCGTCGTCGCGATCTTCTTCGTGACGTCCTCGGATTCGGGCTCGTTCGTGGTCGACATGCTGACGTCCGGCGGCCATCCGGATCCACCGGTCTGGCAACGCGTCTTCTGGGCGGTGAGCGAGGGGGTCGTGGCCGCCGTGCTCCTGCTGGCCGGCGGCCTGGCCGCGCTTCAATCCGCCGCGATCAACACGGGCCTGCCCTTCTGTGTGATCCTGCTCGCCGTGTGCGGCGGACTCGGCCGAGCGCTCTGGAGTGAGGGCAGGCGGGCGTCGTAGGTCGGCGCTCAGGCTGCGCCACCTAGCGCCGAGCAGCGGTCCAGCTCAAGATCGACGGGCGAGGCGTGCGCCTTCTTCGACCTCCTCTCCGGGGTAGACCACGATCTCTTCGCCCTCCATCAGGCCCTCGACGATCTCCGCGTCTCGATCGGTGCGGTGGCCCACCTGGACGGCGCGAAGTACGGCCCGGTCGCTCTCGCTGACGAACAGCGCCCATCCGTCCCCGCTCCGGAACAGGGCCGTCAGCGGGACGCCGATGACCCCGTCGTTCTCCCAGAGCACGATGCGGACGTCCACCTGATACCCGTGGGCGAGGCGGCGCCAATCGGCGCGGGGGCTCACGATGTCGAGAACGACGTTGACGCGCTGCTCCTCGATCCCCAGCGCCGATACCTTCGTGAACCCGAACGGCTCCACGCGGCGTACACGCGCGCGGAGAGCGCCGTCGCCGCCCCAGTTCTCGAGGAGCGCCGACTGCCCCGGGCGGACCCTCACCGCGTCCGTCGAGAGAAGGTCGACGACGACCTCGAGCCGCCCCGGATCTCCGATCTCGATCAGTGGATCGCCTGCCGCCACCACCCCTTCGCTCTCGCGGAGCACGCGCAGGACCCGGCCGTCGATCGGTGACAAGATCGAGATGCATTCGCAGTCCTTCCGCCGGGACTCGGCGTCGGCGGGAGACATGAGCTCGGCACGCGCTCGCTCGAGCTCGTACGTGCGGACCTGCAACGTTGCCCGTGCCATGGAGAAGGCGGCGAGGCTGCTCTTGTGGAGTTGCTCCGCCGCCTCCAGGTCGCGGTCGGACAGCGCGCCGTTGCTCGCCAGCTCGCGCGCGCGCTCGAGCTCGGAGCGACTGAACTCGAGCTCTGCCCCCGCCTTCTCGACCTCTGCGCGAGCGGCGGTCTCGGCCGATTCCGCGGCGCTGAGCTGTGCCCTCGCCTGCGCTTCGCTGCGGGGGTCGAGGAGCAGCGGGTCGCTGGGCTCGATCTCGGCGAGGAGCGTCTCGTTCGCCACGGCGAGATCTCCCGGATCGACCTCGATGCGGCGCGCGCGTCCCGCGATGGGTGCGGACACGACGAACACGTCGGTGACGCGGGTTTCGCCCTCGTCGCCCACGGTCACGACCATGGGGCCGGGCGAGACGGTCAGGAGATCGACCGCCAACGGTTGGGGCCAGAAGGCGCCCACCAAGCCTGCCAGCAGCAGGATGCCCAAGGCGCCCCACAACGCGATTCGCCTGCGAACGGCCGCCTGCATGGTTCTACTCCCTTGTCTTCAGTACGGAGACCAAGTCGAGTCGGTCGATGCGCCGCTTCATGCTGGCCCCGGCCACGAGGCCGGCGATGAGCAGGACCAGCACGGACGCTCCGTAGGTCGAGCCCTGAATGGCCAGCGGGATCCGCATGAGCTCCGTATTGAAGCCCGGCGCGTTCACGAAGAGGGCCGTCAGCCCGAAGCCCAGTAGGCAGCCGACCGGAAGGCTCACGAGGACGAGGAGCAGGATCTCGCCCGTCAGGATGTAGAGGGTCTCGCGACGCGTGAAGCCGAGAACCCTCAGCGTGGCCAGCTCTCGCCCGCGCTCCGAGAGGGAGATCCTCTGGGCGTTGTAGGTGACGCCGAAACCGAGCCCGAAGGAGAAGGCGCTGAAGAAACCGATGAAGATGAGCAACGTCTCGGCGATCGTGGCCTCGAAGTTCGAGATCGCGGCAGACCGGAGTCCCGCGGCGGAGACCGTCGGCAGCCCCTTGAGTGCGGCGAGCAGCTCGGTCTCTCGGGACTCGTCGAAGAGCACCTTGACGTTCTCGACTAACGGTCGGTCTCCGAGGAAGTCGTTCAGGGTCTCCAGACTCGTGTAGGCCGACATCCCGATGTAGGAGTCGAAGACGGCCGAGACGAGGATGCTTCCCTCCGGGCGGCGACCCTCCAGCATCTCGAGCCAGATCTCGTCGCCGGTCTGCACGCCGAGTTTCTCTGCGAGCTTCGCGGTGATCGCGATGCCGCTCTGGGGTACCTCCAGGGCGCCGCGCTCCGGGTCGAAGATCCGCGTCAGCCGCGCGTCCGGCGTCAGGGCCTCGACTGCCCCGCGGTGGGTCACGTGGCCCGAGGACAGATTCGCCGGCACGATTCGCATCGGCTCGGCCGAGAGCACGGCCGGCAGGCGCGTGATCTCGTGAAGCACCGTGATCGGCTTCGGGGACTCGAAGGCGAGCGCGAGATCCTCCCTCTCGGACTCGACGAAGTGGTCGTGAGCCAGCCGATCGACGGCGTCCGTGAAGGAGAGGGAGAGGATCATCATCGCGACGGCGAGCGCGAAACCGAGGGCGGTGGTCGCCGCGCGCGCCGGCCAGCGATCGATCTGACGCAGGATGATCCGCGTGGGCTGATCCAGAGCGCGGGTCAGGCCGGCGAAGGCGCCGCTCCGAGGCCGAAAGCTCGGCGGCGCCGGGGGGCTCATGGCCACGGTCGGGGGCAGCAGCGCGGCGCGGCGCACCCCGCGGGCCGTGGCGGCGAGCCCGATCGCGAGGCTCACGAGCGCCCCGATGGCGAACGAGACGGGCCCCGGGCTGTAGATCAAGAGCGGGAAGTTCAGATTCTCGGCATAGCTTGCAGTGCTGAAGCGGCCCAGCTGGGCGCCCAGCCCCCACCCGAGCAGGATGCCGATCACGTTCATCGCGATCACGAGCTTCGCGTAGTGCCAGCCGACCTGGATGCTGCTGTAGCCGAACGCCTTGAGCAGTCCGATCTCGCTGCGCTCCGTCGCGATCAGACGGTTCAGCACCATGCTGCGCAGGTAGGCGGCCACCGCGAGGAAGATCGTCGGCAGGAGTCGGGCGGTCGTCCGGTTCTGCTCCAGCTCGTTGTTGACGAACCAGGCGGAGAGATGGTCGTCGCGGTCGACGGCGCCCACGCCGCCGTAGGGCGCGAGGAGGTTGTCGAGCTGCTCCACCACCTGCCGCGAGTCGGCGCCCCGCTGCAGTGAGAGCGAGACGTCGTTGAAGGCGCCCTCGTAGTCGTAGGCGGCCTCGAGCGCCCGCTGGCCCATCCAGAGGACGCCGTAGCGCTTCTTGTCGGGAATGAGTGCATAGGGGCTGATGATGTAGATGAACTCCGGCGAGGTTGCAGTGCCCACGATCTGGAGCGTGCGTCGCTTGGCGTTGACGATCGCGGCGATGGAGTCGCCGGGTCTCAGGCCATGGGCCTCCGCGAAGGACTCGTTGAGGATCACCTCGTCGGGGCGATCCGGCTCGACGAGTCGTCCACTCCGGAGCACGAGCTGGTTCAACACGGGCTGCTCGCCCTCGGGAATCGAGACCAGGCGGCCGAGGAGCGGCTCCGCGAAGCCCTCCACGTCGAGGACGGCCTGCTTCGAGATCCGGGTCTGGACGTTCTGCACGCCGTCGATCGCCCCGAGTCGCGCTTCGAGGTGCAGGGGGGCGCGCTCCACCGTCGCGAAGACGTGACCGAAGCGATAGCGCTCGTAGTACGTCCTCGCGGTCTCACGGAGCGCCTCGTGCGTCGACAGGGACATGACGAGGAGCGCGATGCCCGACGCGATGACGAGGGCGATCGAGAGGACCTGGCCCTTCAGCCGCCAGAGGTCGCGCAGGAGCTTGCGGTCGAGGGCGGAGATCATGGCCGGCCTACCACGACAGGGA
>JAKSBN010000433.1 GCA_022361175.1 Pseudomonadota bacterium
CGCGCTGCAGGATCGGCTGGGCGCGTCGGCGTTTCCGCCGCGACAGGGCTGGTGTTGCTGGGACTGTCCGCGGCCGAAGTGGCTGTCCGTGGGCCGACCCTGGTCAGCGCCGGAGCTGCGGTGCTGGGATGGATCGCCTGCGTGCGCCACCGCGAGTGCTTCTCCGCTGGCGCGGTCTTGGCGGTCGCATTCGCACTTCGGCTCCCGTTCGTGTTGGGCGACTTCCACAGCAACGATCTCCACCGCTACGTCTGGGAGGGCCAGGTTCAACTCTCCGGCTGGAGCCCCTATGCGGTGCCGCCCGCGGCCGACGTGCTGGCTCCACTCCGGGGGCTTCGCTTCGACGCGATCGCGTTTCCCGAGCTCACGACGGTGTATCCACCCCTGGCCCAGGCGGTGTTCGCTCTGTGGGCTGCGCTCGGACTCGAGGAGCTCGGATTTCGCAACGCCGTATTCGGCGTCGAAGCCGCGGCGATCCTGTTGTTGGTGGCGTGGCTGTGGGCGACGGGGCGTCCGACGGGCAACGCCGTGGCCTACGCGTGGTCGCCCGTCGCCATCGCGGCGGTTGCGGGCGGGCACATCGACCCGCTGATGCTGCTGTTTCTCATCGGCATGGTGTTCGCGTGGGAAACGGGTCGCGCCCGGGTGGCGGCGGCCTGCTTGGCGGCAGCCATCCTGGCCAAGACGGTGGCGGTGTTGCTGCTTCCCTGGTGGCTGCTGCGCCGGCCCCGGTCGGTCCTCGCCATCGTGCTGCCCATCGTGGCGCTTGGCTATGCGCCCTACGCGCTGATGGGCGCTCCCTGGGGCTCGTTGCTGACGTTCGGCAGCGAGTTCGCGTTCAACGCGTCGCTCTTCCGGTTGGTGGAGTGGGGGTGGCCGGAGTCGGCGCCGGTCCTGGTGGCGATCGGGGTGGCGGCGTGGAGCGGCGTGGTAGCGGTGGGACAGCCGCGGCTGGCCGCGGCGGCCGCGTGGGTGCTGGCGGGCCTGCTCGTGCTGGCGCCCACGGTTCACTACTGGTACCTCACGTGGTTCATCGTCTTCCTGCCGAGGCTCCTCGGGCGCGGAGAAGGCGGCCGCCCGCTCTTGGCGTGGGCCGCGTGCGCGGTGTTCGCCGTCCCCGCCTACCTGGCGGTGGTGGAGGGCGCCTCGCATCCCGAACGCTGGGAGTTCCTGGCGCTGCAGTACGCGCCTCCGCTTCTGGTGCTCTTGGCGGTGGCCTGGCGGGCGTGGCCTCCCCGCGTCGCCTTGGCGGCGGCTGCCGGCGAGTGCCGAATCGACCCCATGCGGGTCGCGGTCGTGATCCCCGCTCGAGGGGAGTTTGAGAACCTCGAGCGGTTGCTGCCCGCATGGGAGAGGGTGGGTGTCGGTCGCATCATCGTGGCCGACACGCCGTCCGGGGACGGAACGCAGGCGCTGTGCGACGCGCAACCGACCGTGGACTACGTACCGGTTCGCGTACCGGGATATGGCGCCGCCGTCGCCGCGGGCCTGGCCGCGGCGGCCGAATGGGACTTCGCCGTGGTCTGTGACGCGGACGATGCGGCCGGGCCCGAGTGCCTCCCCGCGATCTTGGCGCCGTTCGAGGACTCCCGCGTCTCGCTGGTGACCGGGGCGCGCACGAACGCCGCGCTGCAGACTCTCTGGCAGCGCTGGGGGAATCGGCTCGTCACGCTCTTGATCGCGCTCGGCTGGGGCCGTTGGTTTCACGACCTGGGTCCGTTGCGGGCCCTGCGGCTGTCCGCCTGGCTCGCGGATCCGCTGCAGGATCGCCGCTTCGGCTGGAACGTGGAGATGAACGTACGGGCGATCGAGCGGGGAGAGAGGGTCGTGGAGGTGCCCATCGACAACGCGGCGCGCCGCTTCGGCGAGAATCGCATCAGCGTCGGTTGGCGGGCCGCCTTGGGCGTCGGAGGGGGCATGCTGCTGCGGCTCTTCCGGCTGAGGGAGGCGGCGTGCGCGCGACCGTCGTGATCCTGACCAAGCTCTCGGAGCAGCTGCCCGTGAAGACACGCCTGTGGTCGTTCCTGGGGCGCGAGCGCGCCATTGCCGCCTATCGCCACATGCTGGCCGAGACGCTCGCCACGGCGCGCAGGCTATCGGCGCGGGAACCCGTTCTGGCCCACTCGCCGGCGGACGCCGACCCCGAGCCGTCGCTGCCGGGTCTCGCGGGCTACCGCGCATTGGGTGTGGACGGGCGCGATGGGGCCGACTGCCTGGAGCGGGCCATCGCGGCGGCGGACGAGGGCTTGCCGTTGTTGGTGCTCGGCGGGGATGCACCCGACCTGCCGGAGGGGCGGTTGCGGCGCGCGCTCGCCGCCCTGGAGCGGCACCACGCGGCCGTGGTGCCGAGCCTCGACGGCGGCTTCGCGGCGTTGGCCCTGCGGGCGCCGGTACCGGGGCTGGCGGGTGCGTTTCGGTTCGGCAGCGAGGACGCGGCGTCGCAGCTGGAGGCCTTTCTCTCATCCGGTTGCCGCACCGTGGCGCGGCTCGGCCCCTGGCCCGACGTCGATACGCCGGAGGACTGGCTGGCTTATCTGGCGCGTCGCGGGGGTGGCGGCCGCGCGCACCTGCGGCCGGTCCGGAGCGGAAGCGCCTGTTCGTCCGGCGACACGCGGGGCGCGGTTCGCTGACTGCGTCCGCCCTCGCGGCCCGCTCCACGAACGGCTCGATGGGGCGCACCCCTTGGTGGTGGCCAAGCGTCTACGGCGCGATCCCTGCGGCGGGAGGCCTTGGTCGCAGGAGTGCTGGCGCTACTCGAGGAACTTGTCGGGCACCGCGGTGAGGGCGGCGTACACGCCCAGGGCGAAACCGCCGAAGAGCCCGTGCCAGAACGTCGCCGCGGGCAGTACGAGCGGCGCCAGGAAGGCGCCCGCCACCGCCATCGCCGCCACGACTGCATAGCCGTACGCGTGCCGACGAAGCTCACGGACGAGGCGTTGGCCTCGCGAGAGGGGCAGGGGCTGCAGGTTTTGGGGTTCCATTCGAGGTTCCCTTCGTTCGGTCCTCTGGGCGACTCGGTGCTGGCGGAACGCGAACACAGGAGAGCGTTTCGCCGGGCGGCGCGCAAGACCCCGCCACGATGTGCTGCAGTGTGGCCCGCCCCCTGCCCCGGGAGAGCGCGTTCTCGGCCTTCGGGATCGCTAGGCGGGCACGAAGGTGTACGCGTCGTCGATCGTGCCGCGCAGAACGCCTTCGGGGTGGGCCTCGCGGGGCAATCCGACACGCGTCTGTTCGCGCACGCGCTCGAGATCCAGCGGCAG
>JAKSBN010000387.1 GCA_022361175.1 Pseudomonadota bacterium
CGGGCCGGGCCTCCCCGAATCCCCAACGCCGGCGCCTCTCGCAAGGCGGTCGAGAAGGCGCTCGGAAGCGTTTCGCGCGCGCGAAACGGATCTCCTACAGTTGCCGAGTCGATCGACGCCACCTCAAGGAGATCCACCCCACCGACGGCTGGCAAGTGAAGGAGAACGAACAGGACGCCGTGCTCTTCCGCCAGCACCAGTCGTTGGAAGAGCGGGTCGAGGTAGGCCAGGCCTGCATGCTGAAGCTCGCCCTGGAGACCCCGGCCGTCGTGGACGCAATGGACGATGCCGTCGCCAAAGCCTACGCCGCCATGCCCGAGCGGCTCTACCTGATCGGGAAGGACGGCCGCGTCGCCTACAAGGGCGGCATGGGCCCCATGTTCTTCCGCCCCCTCGAATGGGAGCAGGCGATCCGGGACCACCTGACCGGCTGACCCGCCACACGCGGGCCTTCATGTTCGGACCGGGCTCGCCGATGAGTGGCGAGGAGGTCGCGCGCATGTCCAGCTTTCTCGACGTCGGGGACCTCGCCCCCGAGATCTCCCTGCCGTCCACCGAGGGCCCCTTCAGCCTGCACGAACGCCTCGCCGAGAGCGCCGTCCTGCTGGTCTTCTATCCCAAGGACAAGACGCTCGTCTGCACCAGGCAGCTCTGCAACTACCGCGACCACCTGTCGATGTTCGAGGAGTTCGGCGTGCAGGTGGTCGGGATCAACCAGGACGCGCTCGAATCGCACGAGGCCTTCTCGAAGACCTACAAGTTCGGCTTCCCCCTCGTGAGCGACGTCGAGCGAAAGGCCTCCCACGCCTACGGGGCTCTGCTCGACCTCTTCAAGCTCCACCGGGTGCTGGTGCTGGTGGGCGAGGACGGACGCATCTGGTGGCGTCACTCGGAGCTGCGCCTCTTTCGCCGCGACGCCGAAGAGCTGCGGCGCGTCATCGCGGACCTGCGCGCGAGCCCCTAGTCCGAAGCCTGTGCGCTGCCCGCTTCCCGCGGCTCACGGCGGCCCGTACTCGGCCAGGCCGCTCCCATCCACGTCGGCGCGGTCGTGGGAGACCACCACCGTCATGTCCTCCTCGGCGTCGAGCCGCGCCAGCCAGCGGCGGAGGAGGCCCGCCCGCTCCGTGTCCTCGGGCACGAGCAAGTAGCTGTAGACGAAGCCCTTGCCGCGGTCGGCCAGGAGGTCGGCCTTGGTGTTGGTGATGTCGCCGGAGAAGAGCCACAGCCGTCCCCCACTGGCCAGCGCAAAGAGCGTCGAGCCCGGCGTGTGGCCGCCCAGCGCGACCATGCCGAGCCCCGGAAAGCCCGAGACGGCCTGGACTCCGCCGCCGTCCAGCACTTCGCGCTCGAGGCAGGACGCGGCCAGCAGCGCCGCGCTCTCTTCCGTGTGCAGGTTGTGGAGCTCTGCTTGGAAGGACGTCTGGTAGAGCGTCGCACCCGGCCCCCGCGCTTCGCAAAAGGGCACGACGCCCTGGGTGTGGTCGATGTGGAGATGGGTCAGGCCGACTCCTTCGACGCGTCCCACCGTGTCACTCATGAGCTCGGCCGCGTGGCCGTGAAACTGGGCCTCCTCGGCCTGCATCACCGTCTGCAACAGCTCGGCGAACTCGGCCGCGGCCGCCCGATCCATCCCCAAGTCGATCACGAAGAGCCGGCCGTCGGCCCAGCGGGCCACGAACACCGTGTGGGCGAGCTCTCCCTGCTCCAGCTTCTGGGTCGATGTGTAGAAGTAGCGGACGCTCACCGGACCGTTCTCGGCCTGCAAGAGCTGGCGCAGTTCCGCATCGCTCGGCAGCGCCGGCTGGACGCGGCGCACCTGTCGATGCGGCGGCACCAGGACGACCACCGCCACCAGCAACACCGCGAGCAAGAGACCCGCCGAGACCTTCAGAACTCCCCGCATGCATCCCCTCCCCGGTCCGCGGAGCGTAGCAAGCAGCGAGGGAACGAACTCACCAACGCCCCCGTGCTCGCTCGCACCGGCAGCGGCGATGTGCTTGCTTGTTCGCCATGCACGTCGGCGGCCACTGCAACACCGGGTGGGAGCTCGTACGCGAGGCGTTCCTCGAGCCGTTCGTATCCGGCACGGAGGTGGGCGGCGCCGTCGCCGTCTACCGGGCGGGAGTCCCGGTGGTGGACCTCTGGGCCGGATACCAGGACGCCGCGCGCACGCGGTTATGGGAGCGCGACACGCTCTGCATGCCGTACTCCGTCTCCAAGGCCATGGTCTCCCTCTGTGCCCTAGTGCTGGCCGATCGAGATCACCTCGATCTGGAGGCACCGGTCGCGCGCTACTGGCCGGAATTCGCCCGGGCCGGAAAGGGCGGCGTGACGGTGCGCATGCTGCTCTGCCACCAGGCCGGCGTGGTGGCGCTCGACGAAGCCCTGCCGACGGAGGCCCTGCTCGACTGGGACCGCATCGCGGCCGCACTGGCCGCTGCGCGGCCGCGCTTCGAGCCCGGCAGCGCTCACGCCGAATCGGCTCGCTTCTACGGCCATCTCGTGGGAGAGCTGGTGCGGCGCATCGACGGCCGCAGCCTGGGCGCCTTCTTTCGGGAAGGGGTCGCCCGCCCCTGTGAGATCGACTTCCACTTCGGGCTGGGCGAAGCCGAGCTGGCCCGCTGCGCGGACATGGTCCCCTTCGCGAACCCCGAGCAGGCGCTCGATCCCACCGCTCCGCTCGGAGCCGAGGCGACGCAGAACCCGCCCGGCATGCTCGACGCCGCCGTGATCAACGGCGCCGCCTTTCGTCGGGCCGAAGTCCCCGCCATCAACGGCCACGGCACGGCGCGAGGC
>JAKSBN010000212.1 GCA_022361175.1 Pseudomonadota bacterium
GCCGCCGGCCCGCGCGGCCGCGCCGGCCGAGGCGCCCAAGGCCACGCCCGTGGCGCGACGGATGGCCGAGGACGCCCAGGTGGATCTGGACGCGGTGTCGGGCACCGGCGCGGCGGGACGCATCACGAAGGCCGACGTGCTGCGCCACGCGGAGACACCGGAGCCGGCCCCGGCCCCGCCCGTGGCCCGGGCCCCCGTGGCGGCGCCACCGCCCGCGCGCGAGGCGCGGCGTCCCGTCTACGCCGACTACGCCCTGCAGCCCGGGGACCGGCTCATCCCCATGACCCCGCAACGGCGTCTGATCGCCGAGCACATGGTCTACTCGAAGCGGACCAGCCCCCACGTGGGCACGGTGGCCGAGGTGGACATGTCGGGCGTGGTGGCGGTGCGCAACACACACAAGCGCGAGTTCCAGGCGACTCACGGCGTGAACCTCACCTTCCTGCCGTTCCTGGTCTACGCGGCGGTGCGCGCCCTGCGCGAGAACCCGGCGCTCAACGCCTCGGTGATCGAGGACGCCATCGTCGAGAAGAAGGACATCCACATCGGCATCGCGGTGGAGACCGAGAAGGGCCTGGTGGTGCCGGTGGTGCGCAACGCCGATCGGCTCTCGATGGCGGGCTTGGCGGCCACGATCGAGGACCTCTCGGGGCGCGCCCGCTCGAAGCGCTTGTCGCCGGACGAGCTCAAGGGCGGCACGTTCACCATCTCGAACCCCGGACGGCAGGGAAATCTCTACGGGTTCGCGATCATCAACCAGCCCCAGGTCGGCATCCTGCGGATGGGGGAGATGGTGAAGCGGCCCGTGGTGCGGACGATCGCGGGCGAAGACGCCATCGTGATCCGACCGATGATGCACGTGGCGCTCTCCTACGATCATCGGGCCGTGGACGGCGCGCCCGCCAACTCGTTCCTCTTCCGCGTGCGCGAGCTGCTCGAAGCGGCCGATTTCGACCTGTAGCCCGGGCGCGCCCCCGTGAGGCTCCCATGCCCGTGAGCATCGAGTGGCTCGGGTCGGTCGCCTACGAGCGCGCGCTGGAGCTGCAGCGGGAGGCCGTCGCGGCGCGCCGGGCCGGCCGCCAGGGCGACCGCCTGCTGCTGCTCGAGCACCCGCCCGTGGTGACGCTCGGCCGGAGCGCCAAGCCCGAGCATCTGCTGCTGTCTCCCGAGTCCCTGGCCGCACGCGGCGTCGAACTCCACGAGGCCCAGCGGGGCGGCGACGTCACGTACCACGCGCCGGGGCAGCTGGTGGGCTACCCGATTCTCGATCTCCGGGCCCGGGGAACGCCCGACCTCCATCGCTACCTGCGAGATCTGGAGACCGTGCTGATCGAGGTGCTGGAGGCGTTCGACGTGCCGGCGGGTCGGGTGGAGGGTTGGACCGGCGTCTTTGCGCGCGGCGCCACGCCGCCGCGCAAACTCGCCTCCATCGGCGTGGGCGTGCGCGGCTGGGTCACCTTCCATGGATTCGCCCTCAACGTCTCGCTCGATCTCGCGGGGTTCGAGAGCATCGTGCCCTGTGGCCTGCATCAGGTGGAGATGAGTTCGCTGGCCCGAGAGCTGGGAGAGCGCGCGCCGGCCGACCTGGACGCCCGAGTGCGCGAGCGAGTGGAGCGGAGCTTCGCCGCGCGCTTCGCTTGAGCGGCCACCAGGGTCGCCGCGGTCGGGCCCTTTCTCTATATTGCGACGCAATGCCGGGCCGCGTGATCGTCGTCAAGCGAAGGGACAAGCTGGGCTGGTTGGAGCGCCTGTACGTCCCCATGATCGTGAAGGGTCTCCGGGTCACGGCGGGCCACTTCTTCCGCAACCTGCGCGGCTTCATCACCGGAAAGAACCGCACCGACTTCGTCGTGCAGTGGCCCGAAGAGCAGGTGGACTACCCGGATGCGTTCCGGGGCATGCCGGTGCTGGTGCAGCTGCCCGACGGCCAGCCCCGCTGCGTGGCCTGCGGACTGTGCGAGTTCGCCTGCCCGACCGACTGCATCAGCATCGTTCCGGGCGAACTCGAGGGCGCAGGCATCGAGCGCTACCCCGAGGCCTTCGACATCGACATGTCCCGCTGCATGTTCTGTGGCCTGTGCGAGGAGGCCTGCCCCGAAGAGGCCATCGTCATGAGCCGCAACGTGGAGATCGCGACCTACGACCGCGCCTCCATGACCTATCGCAAGGAAGACCTACTGGTGCCGGAGGACTACCTGAAGCGCCGGCTCGACTTCCTTCGCGACGAGTACGACCGCGTCGACGAACCGCCTTCCGGACCGGAGCGCAGCTGATGGAGGACCACGGCTCGCGCGCGCTGCGACGCCTGTTGGAAGTGCACGGCAACGCCGTGGTGGAGACCCACGCTCGCCTCGGCGACGCCACGGCGCTGGTGCGGGCCGAGCGCGTGGTCGACGTGCTGCGCTTCCTGCGCGACGACGCCGACTGCGACTTCGACATGCTGGCGGACCTGACCTGCGTCGACTACCTGGGCGAAGAGCTTCGCTTCGAGATGGTCTACCACCTGTACTCGGTCGCCAAGAACCACCGCGTGCGCGTGAAGGCACGGCTGCCCGGGACGAACCCCCAGATCGACACGTTGCGTCAGGTGTGGGCCACGGCGGACTGGCTCGAGCGCGAGGTGTTCGACATGTACGGCGTGCATTTTCGCCATCACGGCGATCTCCGGCGCCTGCTTCTCTACGAGGAGTTCGAGGGGCACCCGCTCCGCAAGGACTACCCGAAAGAGAAGCGCCAGCCCCTGATCGGCCCGAGGAACTAGCGATGGCCGCGGATCCCCGTTCGCTGACGGCGCGCGTCCGAGAGACCAGCGAAGACGACTTCGAGCGCGATCTCCACACCGAGCACCAGATCCTCAACATGGGGCCGTCGCATCCGGCGACCCACGGCACGGTGAAGTTCCACATCGAGCTGGACGGCGAGACCGTGGTCGATCTGGACGTGCAGGTGGGCTACCTGCACCGCGGCTTCGAGAAGGAGTGCGAGAGCGGAACCTGGTACCAGGCGATTCCGTACACCGACCGGCTCAACTACAACTCGGCGGTGCTGGCCAACGTGGGCTTCTGCCTGGCGGTGGAGAAGCTCCTGGAGCTGGACACGCCCGAGCGCTGCCAGTGGCTGCGCGTCTTGTCCGGCGAGCTGTCGCGCCTGGCCGACCACCTGACCCGCTGCGGCGCGGCCTGCCTCGAGCTGCAGGCCATGACCCCGTTCCTCTACGGCATCGAGGCCCGCGAGCTCACCTGGGACCTGCTGGAGATGCTGTGCGGCGCGCGGGTGACCTCCAACTACATCCGCATCGGCGGCGTGAAGCACGACCTGCCGCGGAGCTTCTCCGACAAGTGCCGCGACAGCATCGTGAAGATCCGCGAGCTTCTGAAGGACTTCGACGACGTCGTCACCAGCAACCGGATCTTCGTGGATCGGCTGGTGGGGACCGGGGTGCTCTCCAAGGAGGACTGCATCCGGTACTCGGTCACCGGGCCACTGGCGCGGGCCGCCGGCATCCCCCTCGACGTGCGCAAGCAGGAGCCCTACCTCACCTACGCCGAGATCGACTTCGACGTGCCGATCGGCGAGACGGGCGACAACTACGACCGCTACCTGGTGTGCGTCGAGGAGATGCACCAGAGCCTGCGAATCGTGGAGCAGTGCCTCGACAAGCTCGACGCGCTGGGCCCGGGCCCCGTGAACGTCTTCGATCCGCGTGTGCGCTGGCCGGCCAAGGGGCGCGTCTTCAACCACATGGAAGAGCTGATCCAGCAGTTCAAGTCCGTGACCGAGGGGCCGCGGGTCCCGGCCGGCGAAGCCTACCTGCCAATCGAGTCCGCCAACGGCGAGCTGGGCTTCTACCTGGTCTCGGACGGCAGCGCAGTGCCGTACAAGGTGCGCTGCCGCCCGCCCAGCCTGATCAACCTGCAGCCGCTGCGCCTCATGGTGCAGGGCGGGCTCCTCGGCGACATCATCCCGACCTTCGACTTCGTCAACATGATCGGCGGGGAGTGCGATCGTTGAGCGACGGGCGGATCGACCGCGGTCGGGTCTGGAAGCTTCTGGGGGCTCCCACGGACCAGGTGGGCAGCGTGAACGATCCCCGCACCCAGGAGGAGAACGGGGTCGTCTACAACGAGAAGTGGATCTACCGCCCGGACCACGGAGAGGCGTCGGAGCGGGTGGTCTACTGGAACCGCTACGACTTTCTCGGCGTCTTTCGCGTGGCGGCCGACGGGGCCGCCACCCGGGAGGCGCTTCCGGGAGACTAGGCGCGTGTCACCGGAGACGCGCCCGCCCGGCCCGCCCCCGCTTCGCCCCATCGGCCTGGTGCTGCGCCACGACGGGCAGTGGCGGCACGAGGGCGCCCCGATCCTCCACGCCAAGCTGCGCGCGCACTTCGACCGCTCGGTGGCCTACCTCCCCGAAGAGCGCAAGTACGTCGTGCGCCTGGGCCACTTCCGCGGCCAGATCGAGGTGGAGGAGGCCGCCTTCTTCGTGCGCCAGCTCGACCTGGCGGCCGGCGTCGTGTGCCTTTCCGACCGCAGCCGCGAGCCGCTGGACCCGGCCAGCCTCCACGCCTCGCCCATCGACGGCGCCTGGCTCTGCCGCGTAAAGCGCGACCTCGATCCGGCCGGTCTGCTGGCGCGCTTCACCCACGCGGCCCAGGCCGAGCTCCTGAACGCGGTGGAGTTCGAGGGGGAAGAGGCGTGGCTGCCTCTGGCCGGCCAGCGCTTGCCTCTCCCCGACCTCTAGCCGCCGCCCGGAAGGACGGTGCTGAGACTTCCCCCGCGATCGCGGCGCGCGTGCGGGTCGCGATCCCGTCGAGAACTCGCCCGTCTCGGCGTGGGCTAGACTGAGCTGTGTCTCAAAGGTGTAGACACCTCTGAGCTGAAAGAGATGAGGGTCATCGGCGCCCTTCCTCTACGTTGTTGTTGCGAGACACCAACGATGGAGGGGGTTCGATGACCCTCGAGGACAGGGTACACGCTCATCGGCTCCGGCTGTTCCGGCGCGCTGCGGAGCTCGGAAACGTCAGCGCCGCCTGCCAGGAGGCCGGGATCTCCCGGTCGCTCTACTACGCCCTGAAAGGCCGCCTGGCGCAATACGGCCCCGACGGCCTGCATCCCAAGCACCGCCGAGGGCGGCCTGGGCGGCCCCCGACGCTCGACGCCGTCGTGGAGCGTCGGATCCTCGCCGAGGCCCTGGCCCAGCCCGC
>JAKSBN010000370.1 GCA_022361175.1 Pseudomonadota bacterium
GATCGAGAAGATGATGGGCGCGAGCCACCACTTCTTGTTGTCCTTCAGAAAATCCACGAACTCCCGCGCCAGGCCCGAGCGCTCGGCCTGTGCCTCGGCGGCGAAGTTGTCGTTCAGCTTGTTCTCGTCGGCCATCTGTGTCTCCGCTGTGTGTCGGCCCGCGAGCCGGGCAATCAGAACTGTTTGAAGTAGCGTCCGCCGGCGCGGGCGGGGCGACTGTCGGACCAGTAGCTCTCGGCGTCCGGATCGAAGCCGCGCGCCATGGGATCGCGGCCCGTCAAGCGGAAGAAGATCGCCACGGGCGCGATCATTCCGAAGAAGAAGGCGCCCAGTAGCACGTAGGAGAGCACGAATCCGATCGGAAACGTGATCAGTGACAGCCCCACGAAGATGGGCCGGTTCGCGGGCGGGTAGACCAGCCCGAAAAAGGCCGCCAGCACGCCGAGTCCCGCGAAGGTCGCGGCCACGGGCACCCGCCAGGTCCCCAGGCCGAACGCGAAGATCAGGACCTCGAACCAGGCGATGGCCGCCACGAAGCCGAAGCCCACCAGCGCGATCCAGCCGAACTGGCGCAGTGTGTCCCGATCGGGGTTGAAGTCGAAAGCAACCATCTTGCTCATGGATCAGTCCAGTGCAAACTGCGCCAGGTAGGCGTCGCGGTCGATGATTTGGGCGTTGGGCTGCTCGTCCTTCAGCAGGACGAAGTTCTCGAGCACCAGCACGTCCATGTTGGTGCCCATGAAGCAGCGGTAACCGTCCTCGGGCGTGCACACGATCGGCTCGCCGCGCACGTTGAAGCTGGTGTTGATCAGCACCGGGCTGCCGGTCCGCTCCTTGAACGCCTCGAGGACGCGCTTCAGTCGCGGGTGGCGGTCGTCCACCGTCTGGACGCGGGCCGAGTAGTCCACGTGGGTGATGGCGGGGACCGTCGAGCGCGGCTGGTGCAGCTTGGCGATGCCCACCAGGCCGTCGTCGTCGGCCGGCAGCCGCTTGTCCTCGCGCACCGGCGCCACCTGCAGCATGTACGGCGACTCCTCGTTGGGCCGCATCCCGAAGTACTCGTGCACGTGCTCGCGCAGCCCCACGGGGGCGAAGGGCCGGAAGGACTCTCGGAACTTGATCTTCAAGTTCATGACCGACTGCATCTTGGGCGAGCGCGCATCGCCGAGGATCGAACGCGCGCCCAGGGCCCGCGGCCCGAACTCCATGCGGTCCGCCATGTGGCCCACCACGTTCTCGGTGGCCAGGAGCTCGCCGATCCGGTCGCAGAGCTTGCCCTCGTCTTCGTAGTGGTGGTAGACGGCGCCCACCGAATCCAGGTAGGTGCGGATCTCGGCCGCGGTGGCGCGCGGCCCCAGGAGCGACCCCTGCTGGGCGTCCTGTCCGCCGTTGTCGCGGGGCTTCTCCAGCAGCTGATGCCAGACGAAAGTGGCCGCGCCGAGCGCGCCCCCCGCGTCGCCGGCCGCCGGCTGGATCCACACGTTCTCGAACGGGCCCTCCCGAAGCACCCGGCCGTTGGCCACGCAGTTGAGGGCGACGCCCCCGGCCATGCAGAGGTTCTTCATGCCCGTCAGCTCGTGGGCGTGGCGCGCGATGCGCAGCACGATCTCCTCGGTCACGGCCTGGATCGAGGCGGCGATGTCCATCTCGCGCTGGGTGATGTCGCTCTCGGCCGTCCGCGGCGGCCCGCCGAAGAGATCGTCCATCTTGCGAGACGTCATCACGTCCCGATGCGTGTAGGCGAAGTAGTCCAGGTTCATCCGGAAGGAGCCGTCTTCCTTCAGGTCGAGCAGGTGCTCGAGAATCCGGTCCTTGTAGATGGGCGCGCCGTACGGAGCCAGGCCCATCAGCTTGTACTCGCCGCTGTTCACGCGGAAGCCCGTGAAGTACGTGAAGGCCGAGTACAGGAGCCCCAGAGAATGGGGGAAGCGGAGCTCCCGCTTCATCTCGATCTTGTGGCCGCGCCCCACCGCGATGCTGCCGGTGGCCCACTCGCCGACGCCGTCCAGCGTCAGGATCGCGGCCTCGTCGTACGGCGAAGGGAAGAACGCGCTGGCGGCGTGGGACTCGTGGTGCTCCAGAAACACGTAGCGGCCCTTGAACCGGCCCCCGAGCCCCTGGTCGAGCTCTCGCGGCGTGTGGAGCTTCTGCTTCAGCCACAGCGGCAGGCCCATGAGGAAGAGCTTGAAGCCGCGGGGCGAGTACGAGATGTAGGTCTCCAGCAGGCGATCGAACTTGAGCAGCGGCTTGTCGTAGAAGGCCACGTGGTCGAGCTCGGAAGCGTCGATGCCGGCCTCGGCCAGGCAGTACTCGACCGCGTGCTTCGGGAACGCCGCGTCGTGCTTCTTGCGCGTGAAGCGCTCTTCTTGGGCGGCGGCGACGATCTTTCCGTCCTGGACCAGGCACGCGGCGCTGTCGTGGTAGAAGGCGGAGATGCCCAGGATGTTCATTCACTTCTCTCCAGCGGAGGACCCCAGAGGACCCCGCCAAGTCCAGCGGATTCGACCTATGGGAGTGGCCCACAGGCCCCGACAGGTTACGTCGCTCGGGTCCGGGGCCGGCCACGGGCCTGGGTTCCATCGAAATTTGCCCCGTCATTCTAAAGACTTCCAGCTACATTTGCGCCGTTCCCCTCAAGCTGTCCGGCCCCGAAACGATGAAGTCGAGGTCGACCATGTCCCGCGCCAACCCCAGCCTCTGGCAGAACGCCGCCCTCGCCGTACTCATCGGTGCGGTGGGGCTGTTGGCGTGGCGTCTCGAGCTGCGCCCGGCGCTCCAGGTGGAGCCCGCGCCCCTCGGCCGCATCCCGCTCCAGATCCAAGCCTGGGAAGGGCGCGATCTCCCGGTGGCCGATGACGTGTCGGCGTTGCTGCGGGCGGACTGGAATCTCCAGCGGGAGTACCGAGATCCCCTTGGGAATCGAATCTGGCTCTACCTCGGCTACTACGGCACCGAGCGAGGCGGCCGGCCCGAGCACACGCCCTGGGCGTGCTACCCCAGCGCGGGCTGGCAGATCGTGGCCGACCGCACCACCGAGAGCGGCCACGCCAACGAGTTGCTGCTGAGGCGTGAGGGGCACTATCGGCTGGTGCACTTCTGGTTCCGCTCCAGCCGGCGAACGGGGCTCTTGGGGTCGGTCGACCAGTTCGTCGACCGCGTGTGGAACCGCCTGCGGCACGGCAGGGCCGACGGCGCGCTGGTCCGCCTCAGCACCCCCCTGCCCGACCCCGCCCGACTCGAAGCCCACCGGGCCCGGCTCCACGCCTTCGCCGAGGAGTTGGACCCCCAGCTGGCCGAGCACTGGCCCCTCGAACAGGTAGAGGGCCACAAGGCGCCCGCGGGGTGATGTTCATCACAGTTCGCGAGCGGTGTTCTCCGATACACCGACCGGATCGCGATGCGAGCACGGGTCCGCGGCGAGGTCGCAGCGACCGAAGCGACGGACCGAAACGACGAAGAGAGAGGGGAACCCCGTGATTGCCGCACACGACGCGCACGCCGCGAGCACGCCGGCCCGGATCCGGCGCTCGCTGGGTCTGCTGCTGGGTCTGTCCGCGCTGGCGATCTTCGGCCTGCCCGCCGCCGCGCAGGCCGGCGAGCTGACGGTGCGCTGGCAGCACCCGACGCCTGCCGAGGTCGCCGGCTTTCGCCTGCACTGGGGCACCCGCAGCGGCGACTACCCCGGCGTTCGCAACGTCCAGCTGCCCGCGCCCGTCGACGGCGTGTACAGCTACCGCTTGACGGACCTGCCCGAAGACCGCCCGGTCTTCGTCGTCGTCTCGGCGTACGACGCTTCCGCGAACCGGAGCGAGTTCTCCAACGAGCGCAGCTTCACGGCCGAGCCCACCGCGCCGGAGCCGCTCGGACAACCGGGCCGCCCGGTGCTGGTCGAGCCCTAGCGGCTAGCTAGCTGCGGCCGCGGCGGCGCTGACGGCGCCGCGCCATGGCTTCCTTGCGCGCCTCGGCGCGGTCCTCGGTCTTGCGGGCCAGCGCCTCGTTGTCGCCGTCCCCCGACAAGAACTCGCCCAGCGCCCGAATCGTCGGCAGCCGGAAGAGATCCGTGATGGAGAGCGGCCGGTCGAGCCGTTCCCGGAGCGTCCGGTGGACGCGCACCGCCAACAGCGAGTGGCCGCCCAGGTCGAAGAAGTTGTCGTCGAGACCGACTTCATCGACGCCCAGGGCGTCGCGCCAGACCGCGGCGATCGACTCCTGCAGCTCGTTCTCGGGCGGCTTCACCGTGCGCCGCGGCTGGGCCGCCTCCGGCGCCGGCAGCGCCTTGCGATCGACCTTGGCGTTGGGCGTCAACGGGAAGCGGGCCAGCGGCACGAAGTGCGAGGGCACCATGTACTCGGGCAGCTTCTCCCGCAGCGCGCTCCGCAGCGCGTCCGCCTCCACCCGAGTGCCCGCATGCGCAATGAAGTACGCCACCAGGCGCTTGTCGCCGGGCGTGTCCTCCCGGACCACCACCACCGCTTCCCGCACGTCGGGGTGCAGGTTCAGCAGCGTCTCGATCTCGCCCAGCTCGATTCGGTAGCCGCGGATCTTCACCTGGTGGTCGATGCGCCCCAGGAACTCCAGGGTCCCGTCGCTCCGGTAGCGAACCAGGTCGCCGGTTCGGTAGAGGCGGGCTTCCGGCCGGCCGCTGAACGGATCCGGCACGAAGCGGTCGCGCGTCAGCTCCGGCCGCTCGTGGTAGCCGCGAACGACCCCCTCGCCTCCGATCAGCAGCTCGCCCGGAACGCCCACCGGCTGCGGGCGCAGCTGGGCGTCCACCACGTAGAGTTCGGTGTTCGCGATCGGTCGGCCGATGGGGATCCCGCCGGCGCTCGGGTCCACGTCGTGGGTCGCGGACCAGATCGTGGTCTCGGTGGGACCGTACATGTTGACGAGCGAGGCGTCGGTCTCCTTGGCCAACTCCCGGGCCAGCGCCAGCGGGAACGCCTCGCCGCCCACCAGGAACTGCCGCAGCCCCTTGAGCTTGCCCCGCGCCTCGTCCGAGAGCGTGAGCATCTGCGCCATGGAGGGCGTGCACTGCAGGTGGGTCACGGCGTGGCGCTCCAGCAGCGCCGGCAGCGAGTGGTCGGCGCTCTCGGCGTCGCGGTCGCTGGGCGTCGAAGCCCGCCGCACCTCGTCCAGGAACTCCAGCGACTGGAGCACCACGTCCCCGGGCACGCCGAAGTCGATCTGGCACGCCACCTCGTCGACGCCGATCCCCTTCAGCCGGTCCACCATGGCCACGCACTGTTCGGGCGTGCCGATCAGGCTGCTGGTGCGGTAGTAGCGCTGGAAGGCGTGCTCCAGCAGCGCCTCCATCTCCTCCTCGGAGAGCCCGCCCTCGAAGATCTCCTCGGGGCTCTGGCCCGACTCGGCCTGCATCTTCTGGAAGGTCGGGAACGTCCACGCGGCTTCCTTGATGAGGCCGACCGAGCTTCGGAGATACTCCTTCATGGGCCCGCGCGCCTGCTCTCGCACGAACTCCTCGTCGGGCCACACGAAGGTGTGGAGCATGAGCGAGATCTGGCCCTGGCCGGGGTGACCGCACTCGCGCCAGCGCTTGCGATACGCCTCGATCTTCTCGGCCAGCTGCTCGAGCGTCTGTCCCAAGAGGTGCGTCAGGATGTGAAAGCCGCGCTCGGCCGCCATCTCGTAGGTCTCGACGTTGCCCGCCGTCGTGATCCACACCGGCAGCTCCGGCTGCACGGGGCGCGGCATGGTCCGCACCTCCACGTCGCCCTTCGGCCCCGGGAAGGTCCGGGTCTCGCCGCGCCACAGCTCCCGCACCACCTCGATGTCGCGGAACATCGCCTGCTTGGCATCGGCGAAGTTCTCGGGGCGCAGCACGAAGTCGTTGGGCTGCCAGCCGGCGGCGAACGAGAGGTCGACGCGGCCGTGCGACAGGTTGTCCACCACCGCCCACTCCTCCGCCACCCGCACGGGGTGGTGGAGCGGCAGCACGACGCTGCCGGACCGGATCCGGATGTTCTCCGTCACGGCCGCCACGGCCGCGCTCGACACGGCGGGGTTGGGATACAGCCCGCCGAAGCTGTGGAAGTGCCGCTCCGGCGTCCACACGGCGTTGAAGCCGCGCTGGTCCGCGAACTTCGCCCCCTCCAGCAAGAGCGCGTACTTGTCGGCCGCGTTCTCGCCTTCGTCGCTGGCGAAGTAGAAGAAGCTCATGTCGATGGGCTTGTCGGCGTGGGCGCGCCCGGCCTGGCTCGCGGCCACCTCGCGCGCGCGATCGGCGTAGAGCACCACCTTGAAGCCGCGGGCCAGGGTCCAGAAGAGCTCCAGCACCGAGATGTCGAACGAGAGACTCGTGACGGCCAGCCACACCCCGGGCGGGTCGTGCTCGATGCACTCGTCCATGCCGTGGAAGAAGTTGACCACGTTGCGGTGCTCGACGAGCACGCCCTTCGGCCGCCCCGTGGAGCCCGACGTGTAGATCACGTAGGCCAGATTCTCGGGGCGAACGCCGCTCTCGGGGTTCGCCACCGAGGCGTCCGCCAGGGCGGCGTCCAGCTGGTCGACGCACACGCACTCGAAGCCCTCCGCGGGGAGGCTCGCGCGCTTGGACGTGTGGGTCAGGATCAGCGCCACCTGCGAGTCCTCGATCATGAGGGCGATGCGATCGGCCGGGAAGCCGGGGTCGAGGGGCACGTAGGCGCCGCCCGCCTTCTGCACGGCCAGGATGCTGACCAGCATGTCCACCGAGCGGTCGATGCAGACGCCCACCAGCACCTCGGGCCCCACGCCCAGGTGCCGCAGGTGGTGGGCCAGGCGGTTGGCGCGCTCGTTGAGCTCGCGGTAGCTGAGCGCCTCGTCCTCGAACGCCAGCGCCGGGGCGTCCGGGGACCGCTCCACCTGGGCCTCGAAGAGCTCGTGAACGCAGCGGCCGCGGTCGTGGTCGAGGGCCGTGGCGTTCCAGGTTCGGAGCACGCGTTCGGACTCGGCCTCCGACAGCAGCGACAGCTCGGCCACCGGCCGTTCGGGGTGTTCCGCCAGCGCGGCCACGAAGGTGGCCAGCTGGCCGGCGATGGCTTCCAGGGCTTGCTCGTCGTAGCCCGCCGCGTCGGCCACCAGCTCGGCCCGCCGCCCGTCCGCGGCGAGCGCCACGGTGAACGGCGCTCCCGCCCGCGGCTGGAAGCCGGCGGGGTCGTCCACCAGCTCCAGCGCCACCGGCAGGCGTGCGCCGTCGCGGGGGCCTCGCTCGGCCAGAACCGGGAAGCGGAGGGCCACGTCGCGGAAGTAGCTGCCGCGCCGGCCCTGGCGAGTGAGCTCGCGCTCGACCTCGTCCACCCACGCGGCCGCCGTCACCGCTTCGCGAAGGCGGGCGCGCCACGGCACGTGGCTGGCCACGAAGGCCTCGAGCCCCGCCGTCCGCGCGCCCAACTCGGGATCCCGATAGTCCAGATGGAACTCGTGCTTGCCGCCGACGCGGGCCAGATAGGCCAGTACCCCGGCCACCGCCGTGGCGACGTTGTCGCTCACGAGCGACACGCCGCGGCGCACCCAGTCCGCCTCGCCCACGGCAGCGCCCGAGCGGCCGTAGGGCAGTTCGACCGGATCGAGCCTTTCGAGCCGCCGCGTCCAGAGCCCTTCGGCGCGGGCCAGGCCCTCGGCCTCCGCGTTCAAACGCGCTCTCTGTTCGGCGGACAGCGGCGGCAGCACGGAGCCGGTTTCGACGCCCGCGTGCTCGCGCGCCGCCTCGGGACCCAGCGCCGTTCCATCCGGAGTGGCGAACCGCGAGACCAGCACGTCCTCGCTGGAGGTGGCCACGCGCCAGCCCGCCGCGTCCACACTGACGAGCGTACCCGGCGCCGACGGGGAGGCTTCCTCCAGCGCGCGGACGTGAGCCGCCACCAGCACGCCGGTCCCCGTCCACAGCCGCGGCACGGCGACGGGATTCGCGTAGGCCCCCGTGTCGAGCGCGCGCGAGAGCCGCTCCAACTCTTCGGCGGGCCGGCTCCAGTCCAGGACCGCCGCCGCGTCCGGCCGATCGTGTTTGCCGAAGTAGCTGCGCTGGGAGAGATCCTGCGGCGTGCGCGCCAGGGACCCGCGCGCCAACCCGTCCACCAGCTCGCCGAACGAGTCGATGGCCGCTTCGTAGCACCGGGTGTTGAGCGTGAGGGCCGTCTCGCCGGGCGCCACCTCGAAGCGGCGCTGTACGAGCACGTCGCCCTCGTCGGCGCCCGCGGTCATGACGTGCCACGTGATGCCGTGCTCGGCTTCGCCCGCCAACAGGGCCCAGGTGGTGGCGTTCAAGCCGGCGTAGCGCGGCAGCGGGCCGTCGTGGAAGTTGATGGCCAGCTCGCGCGGAAGCGACAACACCTCTTCCGGAATCATGGCCAGGTGCGTGATCGCGAAGAAGTAGTCGAACGGCTCGCGCCGGAGCTCGGTCACCCAATCGGAGCCCGGATCGAGCACCGGCACCTGCCGCTCCGCCGCCCAGGCCTCGATCGGTTCGGCTGCCGAGATGATGCCGCCCACCTCGTGGCCCGCCTGCAGGAGGGTCTCGGCGCACTGCACCAGCAGCGACTCGGAGCCGATCAGGAAACATCGAAAGCGCTGGGTATCGCTGGTCATCCGTTGGCCATCCGCGCGACGGGTCGCGTGTCGGGTTCTCGTGCTCGGGCCCGCTTCTCGCTGCACGCCTCCTGTCCGGAAGTCGCTGGGGCCGAGGCTCCCAGCACCGGGGCGGCGGAACGCCAGCCATGGAAACGCCAGCCATGAAATGGGCTCGCTGGGTGAGTACCGCGCGAGGCCCATCGGGTGACACGAACCCCGGAGCCGCCCGCCCGCCCGCAGGATCCTCCGAAAGCCGGCGGCTCTCAATGACTTTCCGCAGAACCGGGGCGGCGGAGAGGAGCGGATTGACGCTGGCGGCGGTGAATGCGACCCTCAAAATCCCCTCGGGATTCAGATCCGCCCCCAGGACGGTGGCGTCTCGGAGCCGTGGGCGGGGCCGCGCGGCGGCCAACTCCCCCGGAGGGGCCATGACGGACCCGGCACTGGCCCCGCTCTTTCCCGCCGCCGCTGTGGTGGTCGTCGCCCGTCCCGAGATGTGGGAGGCACCGCTCCATCCCGAGGAGGCCGTCTCCGTCGCCCGCGCGGTGGAACACCGGCGACGCGAGTTCGCCGCCGGTCGGGCCTGCGCGCGCGAGGCCCTGACCGCCCTCGAGATCCCGCCGCAGCCCCTGCTCGTCGGCCCCGATCGGGCGCCGGTGTGGCCGCCGGGCGTCGTCGGCAGCCTCACCCACTGCGAGGGGTTCTGCGCCGCCGTGGTCGCGCCCGCTGAAACGGCCGCCGGCCTGGGCTTGGACGCCGAGCCGGCACAACCGCTGCCCGAAGAGGTCTTGGAGACCGTGTTGACGGACTCCGAGCAACAGTTCGTCGACACCCAGCCGCTGCCGGCCACGGCTCCGACGGGGGCCGATTGGGCCCGCTTGGTGTTCAGCGCCAAGGAGAGCGTGTACAAATGCCAGTCGAGCTGCGTCGGCCTGTCCCTGGACTTCCACGACGTGGAGCTCGAGATCGACCCGCAGGCCGAGGTGTTTCAGGCCGTCCTGCGCGTCGACGTTCCGGCGGCGTGGCCTCAGGTTCGCCGCCTAACGGGCCGCTATCGGTGGCTGCCGCAGCACGTGGTCACGGGCGTGGTGCTTCCCTCCGGAAGCCCCGCGCCGGGCCGATCGGAGAGGACGTCGTGAAGCAACAACGGCCGAAGCGGATCGTGGTCACCGGGGGCGCCGGCTTTCTGGGCTCCCACCTGTGCGAGCGGCTGGTCCGCGAGGGACACGACGTGCTGTGCGTCGACAACTTCTACACCGGTTCCAAGCGCAATCTGGAGGCACTGCGGGACGAGCCCAACTTCGAGCTCATGCGCCACGACGTGACGTTCCCGCTCTATGTCGAGGTGGACGAGATCTACAACCTCGCCTGCCCGGCCTCGCCGGTTCACTACCAGTTCGACCCGGTGCAGACGACCAAGACGTCGGTGCATGGCGCGATCAACATGCTGGGACTGGCGAAACGGGTCCGGGCGAAGATCTTTCAAGCCTCGACCAGCGAGGTCTACGGCGATCCGGACGTTCATCCGCAGACCGAAGACTAC
>JAKSBN010000326.1 GCA_022361175.1 Pseudomonadota bacterium
TGATCCTCTACTTCTATCCCAAGGACGACACGCCCGGCTGCACCAAGGAGGCCTGCGGCTTCCGCGACCTGTGGCGCAAGATCCAGAAGCGGGACACCGTGGTGCTGGGCGTCTCGCCGGACGACGAGGACTCCCACGCGCGCTTCGCCAAGAAGTACAAGCTGCCCTTCCCCCTGCTGTGCGACCCGACCAAGAAGACGATGGAGAAGTACGGCGCCTGGGGCGAGAAGATGATGTACGGCAAGAAGACGACGGGCGTCATCCGGTCGACCGTGTGGATCGGGCCGGACGGCAAGGTCGTGAAGCACTGGAAGCGGGTGGCCAAGGCCGCCGACCACCCGGCCAAGGTGCTCGAAGCCCTCGAGGCCGGCGCCTAGAGACGCCGACGGCGTGGCTTGGCTCGACGCCGCGACGGCCGGCCTGTACGCGGCGCTCGTGCTGGGCATCGGCTGGGCCAGCGTGCGCCGCGGCGGCGACGCGCGCGAGCTGCAGCTGGGCGGCCGCGCGCTGCCCGCCTGGGCCGTACTGTGCTCGATGGTGGCCACCGAGCTCTCGGCCGCCACCTTCATCGGCGTCCCGCAGGCGGCGTTCGCCGGCGACTGGAGCTACCTGCAGTTCGCGTTCGGGGCCCTGGCCGGAAAGCTCGTGATCGCCGCGGTGGTCGTGCCGCGCTACCACGCCCGCGGCGTCGTCACCGTCTACGGCTGGCTGAGCGACCGCTACGGCCCCCACACGCGCCGCGCCGCCGCGGCCACGTTCGCCCTGGGGCGCATCGCCGCCTCGGGCGCGCGGCTCTTCATCGCCGCACTGGCGCTGTCGGTGGCCACGGGCTGGCCGCTCGAAGCCGCCATCGCTGTCTGCGGCGTGCTGGCGGCGGCCTACACGATCGTGGGCGGCATCCGCGCCGTCGTGTGGACGGACGTCCTGCAGGCCTTCGTGTTCGTGACGGCCGCGGGCGTCGCGCTCTGGGTCGCCAGCGGTTCGGACCCCGGCTGCTGGGGCGGGGCCTGCGAAGCCGGCCGCACCCGGGTCTTCCACTGGGAGCCGTTGCTCTCGCTCACCCAGACGAATCTCTTCGGCGTCGCGTTGGCCGGGGGCTTCTTTCTCACGTTGGCCACCCACGCCACCGATCACGACATGGTCCAGCGCCTGCTGTGCACCCGCTCGGCACGCGGTGGCAGCCGCGCGCTCGTGGGCTCGGCGCTCTTGAACTTCCCCCTGACCGCCCTCTTCCTGGCCTTGGGCACAGCCCTCGCCTGCTTCTACGCCCAACCCGGAGCGCCGGCGCTCGACGACAGTGCGCGCGTGGTGCCGGCCTTCGCCCTGGAGGCCCTGCCCGCCGGCGCCCGCGGACTGCTCTTCGCCGGTCTTTTCGCCGCTGCCATGTCGAGCCTCGATTCCGCCATCTGCGCCATCGCCACCACCGCCGTCGTCGACCTCTGGCCTCATGACGATCCGGCCGGCGCCGCCCACCGCATGCGCCGCACCTCCGCGGTCGTCGCCCTGCTCTTGGTGGCGGCCGCCCTCGGCATGGCCAGCTACCACCGCCTGCTGAGCGACGCCGGCACCGGACTCTCCCTGGTGGAGCTGGCGCTGTCGGCCATGACCCTGGTCTACGGCGGACTGCTGGCCGTCTTCGCTTTGGGCTTCGCTTCGCGGACGCCGCTCGGCGACCGCGCCGGCCTCGCGGGCCTGGCCACCGGCGTCGTGCTGGGAACGGGCCTCTTCCTCCACCCCGTCCTGCTGGGCGAGACGCTCGTCGCGTGGCCGTGGTGGATCCCGCTGGCCGGCCTTGGGGCGGCGGGAGTCGCAGGCGCGACTCACTGGGCAAGCCGCCCCTAGTCGGCCAGGATGGGCCGACCGTTCTCGTCGGCCGGCGTCCCGACCGGGATCCGGGTGAGTTCGACGAAGGTGCGCACGTCCAGGTCCGTGACGAGGACGCGATCTCGGGTCGCCCACGAGTAGTTCATGGCCGAATCGCAGTGCAGGCAGTGACGCAATCCGAGGACGTGACCGAACTCGTGGGCGACCAGAACGCGAACCTCGTCGATGGTGAGCGGATAGCGTTCACCGTTGGGCGTCGTGGACATCTCCATGCGGCCACCCACGCGCATGCGGCCGTCGACCTCTCCGTACCAAGCCCACGCCCACCCGGCCCAGGTGCCCGCCGTTCGGCGCTTCCACACCACCTGGACCGGAGCCTCGGGATCGTCCTCGGTGAACTCCAGCGCGAACCACGGGAGCTCCGGCTGGATCGCCGCTTCCCACATGCGCATGGCCTCGATCGACACCTCGCGGGCCTTCTTCGTGCTGCCGTACTTCGGGGGTCGCCGGGGCTTCCCGATCGAGATGCGCAGCGGCATGTGTTCGGGGGTGAAGTGGGCGTAGCCCATGCGACCGTCCGTCAGGCGCACGTTCGGCTGCACGAACGTGTCGTTCCCGGACGGCAGTGATTCGACGGCGGGCTCGACCAGCGGTGCGGACGACGCCTGCTCCGGCGATTCCGCGCCCGCCTCCATGCCCCCACTCGACGCCAGCACCCCCAGTAGCACAGCCCACATCCACCAACGCATCGATGACCTTCCCCTAGCGAATCACGAAGAGTTTCGAGACGACCCACCATACCCCATGGCCAACTTAGCCGAGCGGGCCGAGCAGGCGCTTTCGCTCCAGCGTGACCGCAAGCGCCGGGACCGGAGCCGGTCGCGCGCTGCAAGAGCACTTGCAGGTGCTCGCGCAGGGCCCGGTGGTAGCGCCGCCGCGCGGCTCACTCCGGCACGCTCTCCAGCCACGCCTCGGGCAGCGCCAACAGCACGGCGAACAGCGCGGCCAGGATGCCGGCCAGGCAGGCCGCGCCGATGCCGGCGACCCGCCAGTGCGAATGTTTCGACCCCCCGGACGCCAAGAAGGTTTCGATCTCGGCGCCTTGGGTGCGGCTGGCGAGCTGCTGCAGGGCGATCGTGTAGGCGGCGGGCAGCGCCGAGTCGGGAACGCGCTCCGGCAAGAAGAACCCGAGCACCATCACCAGAACGCTGGCGACGACACCGCCGACGAGCGCTTGGGTCCGGCGCTGGGTTGCTCCAAACAGGAGGAAGTTCGACGCCAACAGAACGCAGCCGCCCAGCGGGCCGCCGAGCAGGGTGGCGCCGATCATCTGCCCCACGGAATAGACGCGGGTCGGTCGCGGGGGCGCGCCGATGGGAGTCGGGTCGATGACGGGAGGGCCCGAGTGCACGCCGGTTCAGTCCTCGATCGGCTCCAGGACCACCACGGGGATCTCGCGCTCGGTCCGCTGCTGGTACTCGGTGTAGGGGGCGTAGATCTCGACCATTTGGTCCCACACGGCACGGCGCTCGGCGCCGGCGAGGGTACGGGCCCGGGCCCGAAACCGCTTCGCCTCCACCTGCACCGCAACTTCGGGCTGCGCCGTGAGATTCAGGTACCAGGCGGGGTGCTCGGGCGCACCGCCCTTGGAAGCGACGATGGCGTAGCCGCCGTCCGTCTTGCCGTAGATGAGGGGCAGGAGCTTCGGCTTCCCCGACTTCCGCCCGGTCGTGGTGAGCAGCAGCGTGGGCACGACACCCGGGCCGCCGGCGAACGACGAATCCCACAGATGGCCGTCGGCTCCGTCGCTCTCCAGGTAGCGGCGGACGTGCTCCCGAATCCAGTCGGGGAGATTGGAGGGCAGATCGGGCGGGATCGAAGCGTCGGCCATGGCATTCCTTTTCGGGGTGGGCGCTGGCTGTCGCCTGACTCTACCACGGACGTCTCAGTCCCGGGCCCGAGCCGGAAAACCACGTCACCGCGACAGCCGCTCGTCGATGCGCTTCAGCAGTGCGGACCGCTCCGCCCTGGAGTTGACCGGCAGCCGGGTGAAGTCGTCACCTCCCAGGCGAACGTCGGCGAAGAGCCCCTTCGGATCCTCGTGGAAGTGGAGAAACGCGCGCGACTTCAGGGTGAACACGCCCGGGCGTTTCTCGCGCAGCAGCGGGCGGCGGCGAAGCTCCTTCAAGAGCGGCCCCAAGCGCGCCAGGGCTTCGGCTCCCGCGTGCTTCACGGCATCTCTCCGGCGGCGACGGCGCCGCTTCGGCCAGCCTACCGGCCTCCCGCCCGGAACCCAAGGCGAGCGGGTCAGTCGGCGTCGTTCCCGTCCGCCGCCCACGACCGCCGCGTGTCGCGCGGGAAGGCCTTGGCGATCTCGAAGAGCAGGCTGAAGATCTTCAGCTCTTCGAGATTGATCACGGGCTTGCCGGTGGTGAGGAGTGCCACGGACAGCTCGCGCTCGGGATCGGCCCACGAGAAGATGTTGGTGAAGCCCAGGTGACCGAAGGCGTGCGGATTCCTCGGGCCGTAGAGGCTGAGGGCGCTGCCGCCCAGCATGAAGCCCAGGCCGTAGCGCAGGGGCAGCACCAGCGTGAGGTCGGCCTCCCAGGCGCTCTGCTCGACCGTGGCGCGCCGGACGGTGCGGGGGGCGAACACCTGGGCGCCGTCGTGTGCGCCGCCGTTCAAGAGGCACTGGTAGAAGGTGCAGACCTCGCGCGCCGTCGCCACCACGTTGCCGGCGGGGATCGGGTGGGCCAGGAAGCCGGGTTCCTGCGCCAGAGACACCACCTCTTCGTGGGAGGCCCCCAGCGCGCGCTGCAGCAGATTGGAGACCGGGGGAAAGACGGGCAGTCCCGTGACGGCGTCCTGGGCGACGCGCGGGACGTCCTCGGGCGGCACGCCGTAGTCGAGGCCGGCGAGCCCGAGGGGCGTGCGGATCTCGCGGGCCAGCACCTCGCGCAGGGGCGTGCCGGTCACACGCCTCACCACTTCGCCCAACACGAAGCCACCCGTCACCGCGTGGTAGGCCAGGCGGCGCCCGGGCCGAGAGAGCGCGGGGCGCTCGGCCAGGATGGAGATCAGATGCTCGGGCCGTGCCATGGCTTCGAAGTCGAGGGCCTCGGGCGGCGGCGTGGGAAAGCCGGCCCGGTGCGCCAAGACGTGAGACAGCGTGATGCCCTCCTTGTCCGGCGTGCGGAACTCCGGCAGGTACTCGCACACGCGGTCGCCCAGGTGCAAGAGCCCGCGCTCGTCGAGCTTGTGCACCAGCATGGCGGTCACGGGCTTGGAGGCCGAGTAGAGCCGAATCGGCGTCTCGGGCGTGGCCCGCTCGGCCTCGACCCGGCCCCAGTCGCCGGGCGCGTTGCCGCGCGCGTGCCCGAGCGCCCGATCCAGCACCACGGCCCCGCGATGGCGAATGCACAACTGCACGGCCGGGTAGAGCGCGGTGCGATAGAGATCCTCGGCGGCGCGCCACACCGCATCCAGGGCGGCCGCGGGAACGCCCA
>JAKSBN010000201.1 GCA_022361175.1 Pseudomonadota bacterium
CACCAAGCCACCGCCGCGACGTGGGCGAACGCAAGTGCCGCACGCGGCCACTCGAGGGCGACCGCCACGACGGCGAGGAGCCCCGAGAGTGCGGCCAGGCGGACGAGGCGGCGCGGCGTCACCCCGAGTGGCCTCGCGTCGGCCGGCCGGACTCGGCAGTGGCTGGCGGAAGCAGCCAGATCGGACTACTCCACGCGCGCTGTTGGATGGGCGTCAGGCAGTCGTCGGTCGGGTCGAAGTCGGGGCCGCTGGCGGGGCAGAGGCGGGCCCGGACACAGCGGCCCTCGGCATCGCGCTCGCAGCGCATGGGGTCGCCGTTCACCGCCGGCGTGGCCACCTGCAGCGCGCGCACGTAGTAGAGCGTCTCGCGACTGCCGTCGAAATCTGCGTCCTCGAACTCCACGACGCATCCTTCACCGCGGCGCGAGCACGCGAAGCTGCGCCACGGGTCTTCGATCAGGTCGGTCAGGGGCTCGTCGGGCTCGCGCTGCGGCCGGATGCGCACCACCTCGATCCGCTCGACGGGGATCCGCTCCTCACCCGGGTGATAGCACTCGTTCCGACACAGGCTCGCCAGCCGCTCGGCCGGAAGCCGTGCGGTGGTGTCGTCGGGGCAGCCGGGCCGCTGCTCGAAGGCCCCCGCGGCGCGCACGCGGAAGCGCGGGACCCGGGCGGTCGTCACCTCGCTCCCCATCGGGTGCGTCTCGGCGTCGTCCAGCAGATCGAACCAGAGCAGGATGCGGGGACCGCTGGTGCCGTAGACCTGGCGCGCCTCGAGGGCGTCCCAGATCGCGTGCCGATCGCGCCCGGCGGCGTGCACCGCGACCAGGCCGCCCGTGTAGTAGTAGGAAGCGTTGCGCTCGGTACCGGGATCGGCCAGCCCCGCCGCGGCGGGCAGGGTCGCGGGATCCAGCGCCTCGGGTCCGGGCGGGGCCGAGGCGTCCAGCCGCTCGGCCCAGTCCTGCCGCAGACCGTAGGCGTCGCTGAAGGACTTCCGCTCGAGCTCCTTGTAGCCGGCGCCGGCGCGCGCCTTGTGGTTGTCGCTGGAGGCGATCAGGCCGAAGCGAAGCGCGGGATCGGCGGCTCCGGTTTCGGTTCGAACCGCCAGGCCGAACTGGGCGCTCATGCCCGGGCGGTAGTCGAGAGCGGGGAGAAAGCCGCCGGCGAGCTGGCCGCACTCGAGCCAGTCTTCGGGTTCGGTGCCGGGGATCACGCGCTGGGCCCGAAGCCCCGAGCCCGCGTCCAGGAAGCGCCGGCGCGCCGTCTCGACGCGCGCCTGGCAGACCTCTTGGGGGACGTCGCCGCAGCGATCGCGAATGATCTCCCCCGCGCGCCAGCAGCACGGTTCATAGCCGTCGCGCGGCTCGGCGCAACGCGGCACGCCGTCGGGCCCGGGCACGACGTCGCGTTGCTCGCGCCAGAGCTCGCCGGCGCCGTGGCCGGAATACACCTCCAGCAGGCGTTGACGCCGCGGGTCGTGCATGGCGGGAGCGAGCTGCGGCGACCAGTCGGCCTCCGCCGGCGCGTGGATGCCCCAGGTGACGCCGTGGGGAATCACGAGACTCGGAAAGCCCCAGTCGTCCAGCTTCGCGAAGAGCTCGGCGGGCGTCTCCGCTCCCTCTAGGCAGTCTTCCGGGAGATCGCGCACCGCGACCCCCTTCGGACACTCCACCAAGTCACTCTGATGCCGCGCATAGCGGTTGAAATCGTGATAGGGCGCGAGACCGCTCGGCCAATCGCCCAGCGCCATGCCGGCGCGCAGCAGCGACCAAGCCAGCGGCGGCAGGCTCTCAGTCGAAAACAGCTGGGCGCGACCGGCGCCAATCGGGCGCGCCGGCACGCGGGATTCGTCGGTGTCGAGGAACACGACGTTCTTGTGGCCGTAGAAGGGGTTCTCCCGCGAGCGGTCGCGCGGCGGCACGCCCTGCGTCCACTCCCACCCGAGAAAAGCCACCAAGTCGGGATTCTCCGCATCCCCTGCGACGGCGTTGCACTCTCGAATCGACTCCTTTGTCTCGGCCCACTGCGCCGCCGTCAAGTTCTCGGCGTGGTCGTTCAGGCTGAAGAAGTCGAGCTCGGCGCAGAAACGGGCGAAGTCGCAGGCGTCGGCCGGGGGGTGCGCCCCCTCACCCTGGAGCAACGGCAGGCTGAAGACGAAGGCGTCGGCCGAGTAGGTGGTGTGGACGTGCAGGTCGCCGAACAGGATCTGGCTTGCCGACCGATCCGGCGGCTCGCCCAAGGCCCGCCGCGCGGCGTCGACGCGGTACGCCCTGGCCTCTACCCGTTCGGTCGGGATCGGTCTGTCCACGATCTGGCCGCGGGCGTGGAATTCGCCCGGCCAGCCCTCGGACAGGTAGAAGAGCCCGAACACGAGCAGCAGCACCAGCGCAAACAACGCCAGCGCGAGCCGAATCCCCCAGCGCAACATCGCGAGCCCCCACCCGCCACCGGCAGGACCACCCGGGGAATATTCACTGCTCGCTCGGTTCCGGCAAGCGCTTTGGCGTCAGCCGCCCAGTCTCGCGAAGACGTCCTCGGGCGCCTCGCCCGACGGCCCGTCGTCGGCGAAGCCGGCCAGCGCGGAGCCCAGCTGGCGACAGACGCCTTCCGGGTCGTCGATCCCGCGGCTCGTGAGCTCGGCCGGCAGTAGCTTTTCCACCACCACGGCGAGCTCGTCGCGCCGGACGTGTCGCGGGTCCAAGCCGGACTGCTTGAGGGCCAGGCGCACCGTGCCGCGGGCCTCCAGCCGGTCGAGGGCGCTGCCCTGCTCCAAGGCGTTGCACAGAAAGTCGAAGGCGGGAGAGTCGGCCATGCCTACGCCTCCACCGGGGCCGCTTGCCGGTGCACCCAGTCGAGGTACCGCCGCGGAGGCAGGAACGCCAGATACAGGCACGCGCTGTCCACCAGCCCGAAGAAGGAAGTCACGAGCAGGAGTACGCTGCCCGCCTCCATGCGCACGCCGGCCGCCAAGAGACTCACGTCGACGACGCCGCAGGTGAACGAGGCGACGCCCATCACTCCCCAGAGAAACATGCGATTCACGACCTCGGGCGAGGCCAGCCCCAGCGCCAGCCGCTTGACCAGGCTCCGGCGGTACAGCAGCGCTTCCAAGCCGGCCCATCCGAACACCCCGCCGCAGAGAACCAGGGTGGCGCAGAACCAGATGGCTCCCGTTTCTGCGAACGTCGCGCGGTCGCCGGCCGCGTGCATGCCGGCGACCATGCCGACTCCGTGCACGACCAGGGCGATCGCGATCATGCCCAGCAGACCCAGAGCCCAGGTGTCATGGCGTCGAAACACCCGCCACGTGAAGACGGCCGCCAACATCAAGCCCGCGTTCTGGAGGAAGAGATGCAGGCTGTTGAGCACGACCATCGTCGCGGGGCCGGCACCGGCGTCCCAGACCAGTCCGTTGAAGACCGACATGGGAAATCCGATGCCCGCCACCAGCAGCAGGCTGGAGCCCAGCGCGAACTCCGGAAAACCGCGGGTGCGCCGTGCCAGCAGCAGCAGCCGCACGCCCACGACGTTCCACACCAGGAACAGGATCCCGACCGAAGCCAACCCGAAGACGACCATCACACCTCCCGGTGTCGTTCTTCGGCGGCCCGGGAGGGAAAATTGAGGAGCAGGCCTCCGCTTTTCGGCCGGCGCTCGAGCGACCGGGGCTCTAGTGCTCGGCCTTTGCCACGAGGGCGGCCCATTCTTCCGCCACGAGCCGCGTCACGGGCAGCTGGGGCCCGAGGCGCCATTCCCGCCAGGGGAGCCAGTCGTGCCAGGCGGCGAGCTGACGGAAGTTGAGCGTGGCCACCACCAGCTCCTCGCCCCGGCCGGCTTCGGCCAGCACCCGGCCGAAGCCGGGAAAGGCCGGGCCCGCGATGACGCTGTTGCCCGCCCACCGGGCGTCGTCGTGTGCCCCGACCCGATTGGCCGACGCGGCGTAGACCAGGTTCTCTTGGGCCCGCACCAGGGTGGCGTGGCGCAGGTTCTCGCCTCCGCGCGGCAGGTCCGAACGCCCGGTCGGATTCACCAACAGCCGGGCGCCCTTCAGTGCCAGGATCCGCGACAGCTCGGGGTTGTTGTAGAAGTCGTAACAGATCTGGATCCCGATCGGCCCGATCCGGGTCTCGAACACCGGCAGCGTCTTCCCGGGTGTGAAGCGATCCGTTTCGAGCGGGATGCCCAGGTGCAGCTTGCGATACGTCCCCAGAAGGCCGTCGGGCGCGATCATCGCCGCCGCGTTGTAGACGACGCCCGCCTCTTCCTCGTCCCGCTCCTCGAAGCCGTAGATCACGTGGAGATCGAGCTCTCGCGCCAGCGCCGCCACGGCGTCGGCCGCCGGCCCCGGGGCGGGCTCCGCCTGATCCAGGTGCCACGAGCACGGCCGGTGCCGGCGCGCGCAGTCCCCGCACACGCCCCAGGTGTTGAGGGCCAGCTCCGGAAACACCACGAGCTGACAACCCTGGCGCGCGGCATCCCGCATCGTCGCCAAGAGCTTCTCGAGCGTCGCCGCCTTGTCCCGCGGCACGCTCTCGAAGTTCGCGCAGCCCACCGTGACGAGATTCGGCAGCGAGGAGTCTTCGACGGCGTGCATGGGCTTCCTCCGGCGGGGTTCGAGCGGTGGCCCCCTACTCTACACTCTCGGTATGCAGATCGGGTTCTACGCAACGCTGCGCAAGATCGTGGGCGCCAAGTACGCGGAAGTCTCCGTCCCGGAGGGCGCTTCGCTGCAAGAGGTGCTCGACGCCGTGGTGGGCGCGTACCCGGATCTGAAGGAAGAGCTCTTGGACGAGGCGGGACGGCTGTCCCGCCACGTGCACCTGTTCGTGGACGGGCGCAGCTCGAAGCACCTGCCCGACGGTTTGGACACCCGTGTGCACGCCGGCCAGACGGTCGAGTTCTTTCCGGCCGTGGCCGGCGGCTAGGGGCCGTCAGGGAACCTGCAGGGCCCGGAGCTTCTCCTCCGGCACGACCCCGTCCCGCCAGCCGCGGTGCTCGTAGTACTCGGCCAGCATCGCGTCCAACTCGGACACGTGGCCCTTGGATCCCGAGAGGGTCGAAGCCTCCTCGGTGAAGCGCTTCGGCAGGGTGTCGCTGCCTTCGCGGAAACCCGCCAGGTTGTTGTAGTGGCGCTCCAGGTTGTAGACGCGCTCGCCGGCCCGCATCACGTCCTCCGCCGAGCACGACACGCCCGTGGCCGCGCCCCACTGGGCCGCGTACTCGTCGGCGCCTTCGGCGAAGGCGCTGAACTTGCAGAGGTCGAGGCTGTCCGAGAACGCCGTCAGGTCCTGGAAGGTCATGACCAGCTCGCCCTTCCCCTTCCACGCCAGCGGATCGGCCTCGATCCCGATGACACCCAGCTCGGCGGCGGCCACATAGGCGCGCAGGTGACAGGCGCCGCGATTGCTCGTGGCGTAGCCCAGGCCCATGCCCTTCAAGCCGCGGGGGTCATAGGCGGGCACGGCCTGCCCCTTCACCGCCATCGCCAGCTCCGGATGTCCGAAGTGCTCCGCGGCGGCCACCGCGCCGTCGGCCAGGGCGTCTCCCACGCCCTCGCGCAGTGCGAGCTTCTCGGTCAGCGCCACCATGGCCGCGTCGTCGCCCCAGGCCAGCGTCTCGCCTTTGGTGGCGCCCAAGGCGCTGCACTCCATGAAGAGCGAGTAGACGTTGCCCAGCTCGATCGGATCGAGTCCGAAGTCGTTGCACTGATCGATCAGCTTGGCGACCGAGCGGATGTCGTCCACGTCGCAGTTGGCCCCCAGCGCCCAGGCCGGCTCGTACTCGACACTCTCCATCTTGAGCCCCTTCCAGGGCCCGTCCTTCACCTCGACTTCCTTCTTGCAGGCCACCGGACAGGCGTGGCAGGTGGGATTTCCGGTCAGCAGGTTCTCTTCCACGTACTCGCCCGAGAGCGACTCGGCCCGCTCGCCGAAAGACGTCTCTTGGCTGTTGCGGACGCCCAGGGCCCCGATGCTGTTGGTCACGTTCATCAGCACGTTGGTGCCGTAAACCGACAGGCCGCCCTTCTTGGGACTGGTGATGTTCTTCTCGTCTCGGATCCCGTCCAGCGCGCCCTTGCGCGCCGCCTGCCAGGCTTCGCGGTCCGGCACGTCGCTCTTCCGGGTGGCCGCGCGCACCACGATGGCCTTCAAGTTCTTGCTGCCGCCGACCGCCCCGATCCCCCCTCGCCCGAAGGCGCGGTCGTCCTCGTTTACCCACACGGCGAAACGCGACAGGCGCTCCCCCGCCTGGCCGATGGCGTTGACGGAGAGGTTCTTCGCCCCGTAGCGCTCCCGGAAGTGCGCCACCGTGTCGTGGATGCCGAGGCCCCAGCAGTCGCGGGCGTCGCGAATCTCGATCCGGCCGTCTTCGATGAAGACGTAGACGGGGTGTTCCGCCCGCCCCTCGAACACCAGCCCGTCGAAGCCCGCCCAGCGCACGCGGGCACCGGTCCAACCGCCCTGGTGGCTGTCGGTCACGGTGCCGGTCAGGGGCGACTTGGTGACCGCCGCCCAGCGGCCGCTCATGCTGACTTCGCTGCCGCTGAGCGGCCCGTTCATGAAGCACAGGATGTTCTCGGGCGAGAGCGGGTCCACGTCGACGCCGTTCTCGAACACATACCGAACCCCGAGGCCGCGCCCCCCGATGTACTTGCGCACCCACTCGGCCGGCGCCGGACGCATCTCGACCTGGCCTCGGGTGAGGTCGATGTGTGCGATATCGCGTCCGAAGTTCCTGGCATCCAGCGTTCGCGTGTCCATGGTGCCTCCCGTGCAAGGGGCTCGATTCGCTGGACCCCAGTGTACACCCGGACGGCGGATCATCGGCCGGCGAAAACGCGGGCCTGGCCTCCGGGTTCGTGCTCTCGGCGAATGCGCTGCGAGTCGGCGAGCGACAGCACTCGATCGGCCGCAACGCCCTCAGAATCCAGTTCCACCCCGAGGCTACCGGTGGCAACATCGAGCACTGGCTCGTGGGGCGTTCCGTCGAGCTGGCGAACGCGGGGATCGCCGTCCCCGCCCTGCGCGCCGCCGCTGGAGAGCGTCGCGCCCAGCTGGAGCAGCGGGCGCATGAGGTGGCCAACGCGTGGCTCTCGCAGCTGCGGCCATCAAAGGAGAAGGGGGCATGAGCATCCTGGATCGATACCGAGCCTACGTGGCGGCCTTCGAGGAGACCTATGTCGACGACGACTGGTCGCGCATCGCGCCCTTTTTCACGGAGGACGCCGTCTACGAGACCCAGACCCCCGCCAAGGGCCGGCAGGCCGTGCTCGCGGCGCTCAAGCACAGCGTCGACACGTTCGACCGCCGCATGGACGAGCGCCTTCCCGACTTCGCCGATCCCACGCTCGAGGGCAACGCCGTCACCCTGAAGTGGCGAGTCACCTACACCAAGGCGGGTCTCCCGGACGTCGTGTTCTCCGGCAGCGAGACCGCCGAGTTCGAGGGCGATCAGATCGCGCGGCTGACCGCGAACGTCGACCCCGAGGCCCAGTCCGCGCTGCAACAGTGGCTGGCCGCGCACGGAGCCGCTCTCGAAAACAAGCCGTAGATGAGCGACGATCGCACGCGGCCGCCCAACAAGGTCACGCTGACGGGAACTCGCTCGGCCCCAACCGTCTCTCCTCTTCACTCGCCCTTGAAGTCGGGCGTGCGGCGCTCGGCCATGGCGCGGGTTCCCTCGCGGAAGTCTCGGGTCTTCTGCAGGCGCTCCTGCTCGGCTCTCTCCCGATCGGTGGCGCGGCGGATGCGATCGGCGAGGTCGCCGCGCAGGGTTTCGCGAATCGAGTCGACGGCCAGCGGTGCAGATGCGGCGATCTCGGCGGCCAGCGCGTGGGCCTCGTCCCGCAGAGTCGCGAGCGGCGCCAGGCGATCACAGAGCCCCAGCGCGTGCGCCTCTTCCCCTTTCACCCGACGCCCCGTGTAGAGGAGCTCCGCCGCCACTTGCGGGCCCACCAGCGCCGGCAGCGTCACCGACAGGCCGAAGCCGTGGTGGAAGCCCAGGCGGGCGAAGTTGGCGCTGAAACGCGCTTCGGGGGCCGCCACGCGGAAGTCCGGCATCAGTGCCAGGCCGAGTCCGCCACCGATGGCGGCGCCCTGGACGGCGGCCACCACGGGAGTGCGGGTGGCGAAAAGCCGCACCGCCTCGTCGTACAGGTGCCGCCCGGAGTCGTCGGCCACCGGGGAGGCGCCGGACGCGAAGTTGGCGCCGGCGCAGAAGTGCCGCCCCTCCGAGGCGAGTACGATGGCGCGACAGCCCCGCTCGGCGTCCAAGCGCTCGCAGGCGTCGGCGAGGCCGGCGATCAACGCGCGGTCGAAGAAGTTGTTGGGCGGACGCCGGATCTCCGCCAGCGCGACGAAGTCGTCGCCGAGCGCCACGTGCACGTCGCCGAAGACGCCGAACTCCCTCATCGCGGCAGCCCCACCAGCTTGCGGGCGATGATCATGCGCTGGATCTGACCCGTCCCCTCCACGATGTCCATGGCCTTCGCATCCCGGTAGAGCTTCTCGATCAGGTGGTCGCCGCGGCCGCCCGCCACGCCCACCAGCTCGAGTCCGAGGCCGGTGGCCTCTTGCGCCACCTGCGCGGCCAAGGCCTTGGACATGGAGGCCTCGACGATGTTCGCCCGCTGCTGGTCGGCCAACCAGCCCGCGCGCAGGCACACCAGCCGCGCCTTGCGCACCTTGCGCGCCATGGCCTCGATGCGGTCCCGCACGCGATCGCGCGCCAGAAGCTCGTGCTCGCGGGCGAAGCGGATCGATTCGTCGAGGGCCGCCCGCGCCATCCCCACCGCGTTGGCGGCGATCACCGGACGCCCGGCGTTGAACGTCTGCATGGCGGCCTTGAAGCCGGCCTTGCGCTCCGTGCGCGCCTCGCCCCCCAACAGGTTGGCCGCCGGCACCCGCACGTTCTCGAGCGTGAACGACGTGGACTCGTAAGCCTTGAGCCCCATCTTCTTCTCGATCTTGAAGCCGCCGAGGCCCGGCGTTCCCCGCTCCACGAAGAACGCGCGCTGGGCCGCCCTCCCCTTCGTCGGATCCAGCGTGGCCTGCACCAGGATCCAGTCCGAACGGGAGGCTCCCCCGATGAAGCACTTGGCGCCGTTCAGGATCCAGCCGTCTCCGTCCGGCTTGGCCGACGTGCGAATCGCGGCGGCGTCGGAGCCGGCGCCCGGCTCGGTCATCGCGAAGCACGCCCAGCGCGGCTTGTCGGGGGCGAGAAACGGGCCCAGGTATTTCTCCTTCTGCTCCTCGGTGCCCACGCCGAGGACGCTCTGCTCGGGGAGTCCGGGCCCCGGCGTCGAGATGATCACCCCGCGGTCCCAGTAGGCCAGCTCTTCGGCCAGAAGCAGCGTCGCCACGGTCGACCGGGGCGCGGGCGCATCGCCCGGCTTCGGGTTCGTCCCGCGCCAACGCGTGCGGCCCTCGCCCCGCGCGAGACAGCGGTCGAAGAACGGGTGCCCGACGGGAATCGGCGCATCGTTGCGGTCGGCCTCGATCCCGGCGGGCCGAAACTCCTTCTCGCCCAGCTCGCGCGCCTCCTCCAGACGGCGGCGGGTGGCGTCGTCGACGGCGAACTCCATCAGAGCGACCCCGCGACACCGAGCCGCAGCGGTGCGTCGGAGGCGATGAGGACCCGCCCCGCGTCTTCGATGGCCGCGTCGAAGCCCCCCAGCCGCAGTCCCAACGCGCGAGCCTCCCGCATGTGCTTCTCCACCGGGTAGTCCGCCATGAAGCCGTGCCCGCCGAGCACCTGCACACCGCCCGGCCCGATTTGGCGCGAGGCCTCGATGCACTCGGCCCAGGCGGACGCCGCCTCGGCCGCGCACGGCATGGTCCGGTCCGCGCGCCAGGCCGCTTCGTGGACGAGCAGGCGCGCGGCATCGAGGGCCATGCGCATGTCCGTCAGCAGGAAGGCCAGCGCCTGATGGTGGCCGATGGGCTTGCCGAAGGCCTCGCGTTCCTGCGAATAGGCCGCCGCGAACTCGCACGCCGCGCGCATCACGCCCAGCAGCAGCGAGGCGTAGTAGAGCCGCGCCCGTGCCAGCGCGCGCACGGCGCCCTCCGGATTCGACCAGCGCGCGGCGATGGGCGCACCCACCGCGCCGAGGCGTGCGGCGCCGGCGGCCCGGAGGCCGGCCCCGCGCAGCGGCTCGAGCACGAGTCCCTCGGTCAGCAGCAACGCCTCGTCCCCGTGCAGCAGAACGGCCGCATCGACGCGCTCCGAGGCGATCCAGGGCACGGAGATCGTCACCCGGTCGCCGGCGCGCTCGATCGAACCGTCGCCCGGCCCGACGAAAACCGCGCGCGCGGCCCCTTCGCCGAGCACCTGCTGCAGGCGGGCCACGGCCGGCTCGCCGCCCACTTCCAGCAGCGTCGTCAGCGCCGGTCCGTAGCGATCGAGGGCCAAGGCGGCACCGGCATCTCCGGCCGCCAACTCCTCGTTGACGAGCACGCGCGCCAGACAACCGAAGCCGGCGCCCCCGCTCGCCTCCGGCAGCTCGAGGCCGGCCAACCCCACCTCGTCCCACGCGGCGCGCAGTTCGACCGCCACAGCGCGCGACTGCTCCGACTCGCGCAGGCGCGGAACCAGTTCGACCTCGGCCAACTTGCGCGCCGTCTCGACGACGAGATCCAGCTCGTCGCCTGCGTCCAGGGTGAACATGGGCGCCTCCCGGGGTGAACCGAGAGGGTACCACGGGCGGCCTGGCTAGCCGGCGCTCGCCGCGGCGGGTCGCACGAGGCCCCGCGGCCGGGTGCCCTGGATGGCCACCCGGTGGAGTATGCGGCGCTTGCGGTAGTCGGCCACGGCGTAGTGTTGGGTGCAGCGGTTGTCCAGGAAGACCAGCGTCTCGGTGTCCCAGCGCACCCGCACCTGGAACTCGGGTTGCTTCACGTGCTCGAAGAGGAACTGCAGCAGCATGCGGCTCTCCTCGTCGCTCATGCCGACGATGCGCGTCGTCGAGTTGACGTTCACGAAGAGCGACCGACGCCCCGTCTCGGGATGCACCACGACGACGGGGTGCTCCACGGGAGGCAGTCGCTTTTGCACCTCGGCCAGGTTCGCTGCACTGTGGCCCCGCGCGATGGCGCGCGTGATCGAGCGGGTTACGTCGTGAACCGCCGTCAGCTCGTCGCACAAGCGTCGGATCGGGGGCGACAGCGCGTCGTAGGCGGCCCCCATGCTGGCGAAGGCCGTGTCTCCGCCGCCGCCGCTGGGGAGCTTCAGCACGCGCAGCAGCGAGCCCATGGCCGGGCGTTCGGTGTAGGTGTTGTCGGCGTGCCAGTTGTCCGCCCCCTCGCCCCGCGGATCATCCTGGTCCAGCACGTTGATCTCCGGCGGCCCCCCGTGGCGGGTGGCCACGGGCGGCGGCTTGATCTCGCCGAAGTGGCGGGCGAAGTCGATGTGGCTCTCGGGCGTGAGGTGCTGGTCGCGAAACACCAGGACCTGATGGGCCAGCAGCGCGTCGCGCAGCGCCGTCACCTCCTCCACCTCCAGCGGGCGCGCGACGTCGACCCCGCGGATCTCTGCGCCGATGGCCGGCGTCAGGGGTTGGATGTCGATGGCCATACAGAGTCTCCCGTTCGAGCCCACCGTCGGACGGCGGCTCAGGCGCTGCTCGGAACCCAGTCTCCCGCGACGCTGACCCGGTGCATGATGCGGCGCTCGCGATAGTCGGCCACGGCGAAGTGCTGGGTGCAGCGGTTGTCCCAGATGGCGACCGATCCCTCCTCCCAGCGAAACCGCACCTGGATCTCCGGCGTCTGCACCCACCCGAACAGGAAGTGCAACAGCGCCTCGCTCTCGACCTCCGAGAGCTGGTCGATGCGCGTGGTGTAGTTGGAGTTCACGTAGAGGAACTTCCGGCCCGTCTCGGGGTGGCGGCACACGACCGGGTGCGACCTCGGCGGCCGGCTCGCCCGGATCTCGTCGAGATCGCCGATGCTCTGCCCGCGCTCGACCGCGCGCTTGAGCGGCCCGATGATGTCGTGGGTCGCGGTCAGCTCCTCGAGCGTGCGCTGCAGCATCGACGACAGGCGGTCGTAGGCCGCCGGCATGGACGCCCAGCAGGTGTCGCTCCCGACCGACGGCAGCTTCACGGCCCGCAGCACGCCCGCCAGCGGCGGCCGTTCCAGGAAGGTCGAGTCCGTGTGCCAGCGGTTCGCGCCGTCGCGCTCCGGCTCGGTCTGGTCCAGGCACATCACCTCGGGCAACTCGGGGAGCCCCGGCCCGAACGCGTGCACGTCGATCTCGCCGAAGCGCCGCGCCAGTGCCACCTGTTGCGCGGGGGTCAGTGCCTGATCCCGGAAGAAGAGCACGTGGTGATCCCGCAGCAGACGGCGCAGCTCCGCCACGGCGTCGTCGCTCTGGGGCGCGCCCAGCGCGACGCCCGCGACCTCCGCACCGATCGTCGCCGTCAGCGGCCGGACCTTCCAGTTCACGCGTCGCCACCCGCCGTCTCGGCGTGCAGCCGGTAGGGCGTGCCCCAGCGGTCGGCGTGCGAGACCTGGGACACCGGGAGGCGCTTGGGTTTGCCGAGCTTCTCGTCTCCGTGGCCCAGGAAGATCGCGCACTCCATGAAGATCTGCGGCGGAATCCCGAGGATCTCCTTGATGCGCTCCCGCTTGAGGAAGAAGAAGGTCGTGAAGAGCGAACAGAGGCCGTGGGCGCGGGCGGCCAGCATCATGTTCTGGCAGGCCTGGAACAGGCTGACGCCCCGGCCGCCGGGGATCTCCCGCGTCTCTCGCAGCGTCCCGTCCGGGTTCTCGGCGTACTCGCCCTTCATGCGGATGCCCCGCTCGGGGTTCCAGCAGACCACCACGATGACCGGCACCTTGTCCAGGTGGTCGACGGCCGCGCGCCCCGTCACCGGACGGCCGGCGCCGTCCACCAGCTGTTCGGGGGACTGGGCGCGCTCCTGGTCGATGGTGGAGAACGCGTCCAACATCTCGATCTGAATCCGGCGCTTCGTCTCGGGATCGCGCACCACCACGAATTCCCACGGCTGGGTGTTGCCCGAGCTGCAGGCCATGGTGGACGCTTCGAGCACCTCGTCCAAGACCTGCGGCGCCACCGGCTTGTCGTGGAAGATGCGCGTGGCCCGCAGACCGTAGATCGCATCGCGAAGGGACATCTCGGACAAGCCGGGCATCGGTTCTCTCCTCTAGAGGGCGTAGCAGCGCTCTGCGTTGTCGCAGAGAACGCGTCGGCGCTGCTCTTCGGTGATGGAGTCGGTCGCGAGGAGCTCGCGGGTCGAGCCGGGAAAGATCCCGTCGCCGTGCGGGTAGTCCGAAGCGAACATCACGCTCTCCGGATAGGCCTCGAGCATGGCGCCAAGGCCGGGCTCGGGCTCCTCGACGCTCACGAAGCACTGGCGCCGGAACTGGTCCGACGGCTTCTCCTTGGGCCGCTCGGGGAAGCCGAAGAGTTCCAGGTGCTCGTCCAGGCGGTGGAGGTGGGCCAGCGCCCACACGGCCCCGGTCTCGAGCACGGCGACGCGCAGCCGCGGATGCCGGTCGAGGACGCCGAAGCAGACCAGGTCGGTGAGGCCCAGCATCTGCTCCATGGGGAAGTGCACGGCGTGCATGGCGCCGTAGTCGTCGTCGAAGCGGTGGCGCAGCTCGTCGCACGGCACCAGCCCGTTCAGCCCGGGGTGCAGCGCCAGCGGCCGATTCGCGTCCTCCAAATAGGACCAGAGGGGCCCGTAGCCAGGATCGTGGAGACTGGGGGTCCCCGGAATCCGCTCGGGACGCCGCCACACGCCCTGGAATCCGAGCTCCTCGAGACAGCGCCGCGCCTCGGCCAGGGCGTCGTCGGGGCTCGTCTGCGGCAGGACTCCCACTCCGTAGAGCCGCGCGGGATCGTGGCGGCAGTAGGCCGCGAGCCAGTCGTTGACCGCCCGGCACAGGGCTACCGCCGCCCGACGGTCGGGAACCGCCTGAATCATCAGACCGAAGGTGGGATAGAGGACCGAGCGCCCGATCTGGTCGAGCTGCATGTCCTGGAGCCGCCCGGCGGGATCGGCCGCGCCCCGGGCCACCGTCTGCCCGCCGCTGCGCTCTCCCGCCTTCCGCGGTGCTCCAAGGCTCTCCGGCCGGGCGCGCATGGCGAAGCTCTCGCGTTCCCCGGAGCGGAAGCGGAACGAATCGCCCTCGCGTACGGCCCGCGGCACGAACGAGCGGTAGCGGGGTTCCAGATGCTCCGCCCAGGTGGACTCGGGTTCGACGACGTGACCGTCCGCGTCGACGATCGCCGGGGCGTCGGCGCTCGAGCCGGCGCTCGAAACGGGGGGCGCCATGGGTGGCCTCCATTTAGCTTCCTGGTAAGCTACATCCCAGGAAGCCACCGGGCAATCGCTTTCGCACCGCGGAGCGAGCCCCGGGTGACCGGAGAGAACGCCGATGCCGCAACCCGCCGTCTCCGAGTCTCCGTCGCGCGCAGCCGGCCGGGCGGGCGAGCGCGCCGAGCCCCTCCGCCTCTTCACCACCCTGGCCCGCACGGGGCTCTTCGTCGAGGCGCTGCAGCGCGAATGCCTCTCCGGGCATGGGCTCTCCTTCGCCGAGTACTCGGTGCTGCGGCTCCTGCAACGCGCCCCGCGCGGACGCCTCACCCCCACCGCCCTGGCCGACGCGATCGTGTGCACCACCGGGGCCATGACGAAGCTGGTCGACCGTCTGACGCGGGCGGGTTACGCCGAACGCCAGCCGGACCCCGCCGATCGGCGCGGCGTGCTGGTACAGGTGACCCGCGAGGGCCGTCGCATCGCCACCGCGGCCTCGCGCTCGTACAAGGCGGGCCGGGAACGCATTCTGGCCCAACTGGACGAGCGCGAGATGCAGCGCGCCCACGAGGATCTCCTGCGCCTCTTGGAGGTGCTGGAAGCCGACCGGGCCAGCCGATGAGCGAGCTCGACCTCTTGATCCGCGGCGCCCTCGTCGTCGACGGGACCGGCGCCGCGCCCCGCCAGGCCGACGTGGGCGTGCGAGAGGGCCGCATCGCCGGCGTCGGCGAAACCGACGAGACGGCCACCGAGACCCTCGACGCGGACGGCCTGGTCTTGACGCCGGGCTTCGTCGACCCGCACACCCACTACGACGCCCAGCTCGGCTGGGATCCCACCGCCTCTCCCTCGAACCTCCACGGCGTCACCACCGTCATCGGCGGCAACTGCGGCTTCTCCCTGGCGCCGCTCGGATCGAACGACGCCGACTACATCCGGCGCATGATGTCCGTCGTCGAAGGCATGCCGCTGGAGGCGCTGGAACAGGGCCTGGCCTGGGACTGGCGCTCCTTCGGCGACTGGCTCGACCGCTTCGAAGGCGCCACCGCCGTGAACGCGGGATTCCTGGTGGGCCACTGCGCGCTGCGCCGCACCGTGATGGGCGACGACGCCGTGGGCGGCGAGGCGCGGCCGGAGCAGATCGAGCAGATGCAGGCCCTGCTGCGCGAGAGCCTCGCGGCCGGCGGCCTCGGCTTCTCGACGTCGCGTTCCTTCAGCCACCGCGACGGCGACGGGCAACCGGTGCCCTCCCGAGCCGCCAGCGAGGAAGAAGTGCTGTCCCTGTGTCGCGTCCTGCGGGATCACGACGGCACCTCGCTGGAGTTCATCACCGCCGGCTGCCTGCGGGGCTTCTCCGAGGACGAAGTGGACCTGATGGCCCGGATGTCCCTCGAAGCCGATCGCCCGCTCAACTGGAACGTCTTCTCGATCGACTCGGCGGATCCCGAGCGCTACGAGAACCAACTGCGGGCCTCCGACCGGGCGGCGGAGCGCGGCGCCCGCGTGGTCGCGCTCACCATGCCCATCCTGGTGGGCATGACCATGAGCTTCCGCAGCTACTCGCCGATCCACCAGCTGCCCGGCTGGCGCGACGTGCTGGGCCGGCCGCTCCCGGAACGGATGGCCGCGCTTCGCAAAGCCGACGTCCGACGCGCACTGCTGGAGGGCGCGCGCTCGCCCGAGGCCGGCGTCTTCAGCCGGGTGGCCGATTTCGCCAACTTCCGGATCGGCGAGACGTTCTCGGACGCCAACCGCGGCCTTTCCGGACGGCTGGTAAAGGACATCGCCACGGAGCGCGGAGCGGGCGACTTCGACACGCTGGTCGAGATCGTCTTGGCCGACGAGCTTCGCACGGTACTCTGGCCCGAGCCTCCCGACGACGACGACGCCAGCTGGTCGCTGCGCCAGCGCGCCTGGGACCACCCGCACACCCTCCTCGGCGGCTCGGATGCAGGCGCGCATCTCGACCGCATGTGCGGCGCGCCCTACACCACCCAGTTTCTCGCCGACTGCCTGCGCGGGCGCCGCCTGCTCCCGCTCGAGCGGGCGGTGCAGGCGCTCAGCGACGCACCGGCGCGGCTCTTCGGCCTCCGGGAGCGGGGCCGCATCGCGCCCGGCTACCACGCCGACCTGGTGCTGTTCGACCCGGAGACGGTGGGCAGCGGTGAGATCTGCACGCGGGCCGACCTGCCGGGCCAGAGCGAGCGGCTCTTCGCGGCGTCCACCGGCGTCGCGCGCGTGTTCGTGAACGGCCGCGCCATCGTGGTGGACGGCCGCGCCACCGAAGCGCGTCCCGGGCGGGTTCTCCGTTCGGGGCGCGACACCCACCGTCTGGGCGTCGCAGACGCCTGAACCCACAGCGAGGAAATCACATGGGCCGTGCGATCATCATGCACATCGACGAAGCCCCCTGGGTGCGAGGCGGCCCGCGGAACGAGGGGGACCACCCCGAAGGCGGCGGCCAACTCGTGGGCGATCTCGAGACAGGACCCTGGGTGCACATCAACTGGCTGCCGGGCGGCTTGGTGGCGCCCCGCCACAGCCACGACCACGATGAGGTCATGTACATCCTGGACGGCGGCTTCTCCATGGGAAAGCGGCGCTGCGGGGCCGGCACGGTCGTCTACCTGGAGGCGCACACCCAGTACGGATTTGAAGTATGGGAGGAAGGCGTCCGCTTCCTGAACATCCGCTCGGGCCGCGCGGACTACCGAGAGGCCGGCGGCGACAGCGTGAACCCCTACTCGACTCCGTCGCACGACTGAGGGAGAGCTGAGCCGCCTGCCCCCGGGCCGCAGCCCCTCGCTCTCACGCAATCTGGCACGAGTCGTGCCACTTCCTGCCCACTGGTGTACAGTCCCCGCGCGCCCACCACTCTGCCGAGCCATCGGGATGGAGCAGCGATGAGTCATTACGACGTTGTGATCGTGGGGGCGGGTCTGTCCGGGATCGGGGCTGCCTACCACCTGCAGCAGAACTGCCCCCAGAAGACCTACGCGATTCTGGAGAGCCGGGATGCCATCGGCGGCACTTGGGACCTGTTCCGCTACCCGGGCATTCGCTCGGACAGCGACATGCACACGCTCGGCTACCGGTTCAAACCCTGGACCGAAGCCAAGGCAATCGCCGACGGGCCGTCGATCCTGCGGTATCTGAAGGAGACGGCTGACGAGCACGACATCGAGCGCCACATCCGCTACCGGCATCGGCTTCGCCAGGCCGGGTGGTCGACCAGGGCCCGGGCATGGACGCTGACCGTCGAGGTCGGGGGTGAGCTGAAGCAGATCCGCTGCGGGTTCCTGCTGATGTGCGCCGGCTACTACAGCTATGAACACGGTTACACTCCGGTGTTCGCCGGGCGCGAGCGATTCGCAGGTACGATCGTGCATCCGCAGGACTGGCCCGAGA
>JAKSBN010000310.1 GCA_022361175.1 Pseudomonadota bacterium
CCCGGGCTCGGCGCCGGCGTGCTCGCGGCAGATCTCCGCCAGGGCGTCCAGGGCCTGCGGCGGCGGGCCCCCGGCCACCTTGCGCGCCTGCTCCAGCACCCGCGCCACCTTGGGGTGGGATTCGTCGTCGGGGTCGACGTTTCCGATCACGTGCGCCCCGGGCGCGAGCTCTCGCAGCTCCGGCACGTCGTCGTAGACGAGTGCGAAGGCGCGCTCGCCATCCGCCACGAACAGGTTGAACGGGTTGTACGCACGGGCGGGCAGGGCTTCCAGGGAACGGGCCGCCGCGACCGCCGTCCGGTGCTGAAGCGCGGCGTGCACCAGCTCGCCTCGGGAGCGCCGCTCGGGGTCGGGCGGCGAGCCCCGGCGATTCGTGACCGCCGCAAAGACGCCGTGCTCCGACAGCCCCTGCCAAGTGCCTCCGGCCCGCAGATCGCGGGGCGCGACGACCCAGGTGGCACCCACGCGCTCGCGCTCGAGACCGCGGGACGGGCGATCCAGGAACTCGTCGCGGTTCGCCGCGACCAGGAGTCGCGCACCCGGAACACCGCGATGGATGACGATCAGCGTACACATCGCGGAGTCTCTCGCTGGAAGTGTGAGTCGATCGGCAAGGCGTTCCGAAGTTCGTGGGGTGCAGAGCGGACGCGCACCAGCTCCCTCCCACAGGGAGCTGAAAGACGCACAAGATTACCGTTAAATTGACGAGAACGCAACGCCCGCGGGGAAGCCCCTAGGCGCGCACCAGGCGCAAGTGGGAGGACTCCTCGTCCTCCAGCGGGTCGCGCCAGCCCTGGAGCACGGTCGCCTCCTGGGCCCGCCTGCGAGCGGCCTCCTGGCTCATCTCGAGGCCGTACCGACCCAGAACGGCCGCCAACTGGTCGAAGTTGTGCTCGATCGTCTGGCGCACGGACTGGAAGCCGTGCTCGACCGATTCGGCCCGCTTCCAGAAGGCCAGCGGATTGACCGTGAAGAAGTTCGCGTCGCTCTCCCGGGGTTCCAGCAACACGATGTCGCCCCGGAAGTCGTCGTCCGCCAGGTAGCGCTGGATCGCCAGCTTGAGCCGCGAGTGCAGCAGCGTGCGGAAGACCTGATTGAACACCATCTTGAGTCCGCGGTCGGCGAGATAGCGCCCGTCGGCGAAGTAGGTGCCCCCCGCGTCGTCCTCGATCCGGTTCGTGAAGGGCCGGAACGGGTTGTAACAGATGACCAGATCGGCGCCCTTCTCGACCGCGATGTCGATGTTGGCCGTGTTGCGGATTCCCCCGTCCACGTAGTCGACGCCGCCGATCCGCGCGGGGCGGTAGAAGAACGGCAGCGCCGAAGACGCCTGAATCGACTGGGAGATGGTCACGTCGGCGTTCTCGTCGGCGCCGAAGACCACCCGCTCGGCGGTGTCGAGATCACAGGCGCTGATGTAGAGCTGACGCTGCCGACGACGCACGAACTCGCGGAAGTCGTTCGGCATTCGGATCTTCTCGAGATTGCGCCGCAGCCAGCGTTCCAGGCTGGCGTTGTCGAACAGACCCGAGGGAATGTGATTGGTGAGGGCCGGGACCTCGCGGGTCGGCGAGACGTGGTCCAGCATGCGCAGGGCCAACGCCTCGAAGTGGGTGTACGTCGGTCGACGCGCGAAGGCGCGCACCGCGTCGCCCACGGCGTCGGGAAGCCCGGGGACGGAACGCAGGAACTCGCGGCTGATACCCGGCAGGTAGCTCACCAGGTCGTAGGTGAACTTGGCCGGCCGCGTCGCGAACTCCCGCCAGTTCGGGTTGTAGAAGTCGATGGGCCGAATCTGGTCGAACTCGTCGCTGCTGCCGTCCAGCACCTTGATCATCTCGTCCGGCGTGATCCCGGCCGCCAGCGGCGCCGCGAGGATCGAGCCGGCGGACAGGCCGACGTAGATGTCCATGTCGGTGATCTTGCGACCCACCAGGAAGTCGTTCAGCGCCTTCAGCCCGCCGACCTTGAAAGCGCCCCCCGAGACCGCGCCGCCGGCCAGCACCAGGGCGACCTTGGGGTCGCGCTTCGGTCGCGTGTTCTCGCTCTTGCGGATGAGGGTCAGGCCCACTTACGTTCCTCCCCGCCCGGAGGAGCCACCGTTGGGTGGACTCCTTCCGCGAAGGCCCGCCGGGCCCCCGCGGTCCGCCGCGAGAGGGGGAGTCGAGAGCCCCGCCGGTCTCTCGAGCATCTCGCGCGATTCCGCTGCGCTGCGTCAGCGTATCGGCGCTTCGGCCACCCGTCTAGAGACTTCTCGCACGCCGGTTCGCTTTCCCGTCGGGATCTACAAATCGGTATCAATTCCGGGAAATTGCGCGATTTTCAGCCGGCCCGACGAGGGCTTTCCAGAGGTCCGGGCCCGCCGTTTCGTCATGCTGCGCTGCGTTGGAGGGCGCAATCGTGCCTCCTCGCTCGTCGATTCGGCCGGCTGTGGTATCAAACCCGGGGTCGAGGAGAATCTCATGCCTTCCAACCTCACCGCGGCCGCGGGCCTGGCCGCCCTGCTGTTGCTGCCCGCGGCCCCCGTCCTGGCCGAATCTCCGGTTGGCGAAGCCGAGGTGCTGACCGCCGAGGAGCGCGAGCAGGAGCGCCTCGAGCGCGAGAAGATCCAGCGCGAGATCTCGCAGGAGCTGTCGGTGCAGGGCTCGCTGCTCGAACGCAGCGAAGCCGGCGGAGACGACTGGGTGAACCCGGACGCGGCCACCGCCACCGAGGCGGCCGACGCCCGCGTCGCTCCCCGCGCGCCCGTCGTGCGTGAACTCCCGGTGGCGATCTTCGACGAGACGCGCGTGGTGGTGCCGGCGGGAACCTGGGGCAACGAGCGCAAGCAGAAGCTCCGGCGCCGGGACCTGGACGCCGACGGCGACGGCCAGCCCGAGCTGATTCGCTTCGTCGCTCCCGATTCCGACGAGCTGGTGCGGCAAGAGGAAGACCGCAACTACGACGGCGTGCTGGACACCTTCAGCAACTACCGGTCGGGCCGACTGGTGGAGCGGCAGCTCGACAGCAACGACGACGGCCACGTGGACACCTGGGAGCGCTACGAGCGGGACGTCCTGGTCCAGCGCGAGCGCGACCGCGACGACGACGACGTGCGCGACGCCTTCTACCGCTACCAGTCGGGAGCCCTGGTCGAGGAGCGCCACGACGGCAACAACGACGGTCGCATCGATCTGCGCGTCGAGTACCGCGACCGCCACCGGGTGGCGGCGGAAGAGGACCGGGACCGCGACGGGCGGGTCGACGTGTGGGTGACCTACACGCTCGTCGACGGGCAGGAACTGGTGAGCCGCATCGAGCGCGACGAGAAGGGCCGCGGCTTCGCAGACACGTTCGAGAGCTTCGAAGCCAGCGAGGGCAAGTCCGTGCTGGCGAAGCGCGAAGAAGACGTCAACGGCGACGGCTCCATCGACGTCACCTCCGTCTACAAGAACGGCAAGCTCAAGAGCCGCCAGATCATCAACCCCGACGTCGTTCCCCTCTAAACCCCCATCAAGCGCCGACACCCACACGTGCACCGAACGCCACCAAGCACCCCGGCGAGCCGGGGCTGGGGGAGGCGGGCAGCCCGA
>JAKSBN010000191.1 GCA_022361175.1 Pseudomonadota bacterium
CAAGCCGCCCCCGCCCGCCCCCGCCAAGCGCGCCGCGCCGAGCGGTCCCAAGCTCAGCATCGGCGAGGACGTGCTGGCCGCGGCCGCCGCGTCGGTGGACCAGGCCCAGAAGGTGACCGAGACCCTCGAGGTGACCGACGTCAGCGACGTCTCGGACACCACCGACGCCACCAGCGAGACCACCGAGGTCACCGACACCACGGAGTCGACCAGCGAGACCACCGAGGTGACGGCCCCGATCCTGGACGACATGGCGGCACAGCCGACGGATCCCCCGCCGCCCGAGCCGGCGCCGCCGCCGCAGGTGTCTCCCCAGAGCGAGCTCGAGGTCGACTTCGACGCCGATCCGGAACCCCAGTTCGGGGGTGCTCAAACGGAAGGCGGTGCGCTCCCGCGCTTCGACACCGGCAGCACGAAGGCGGTGGCGTCCCCGACGCCCGCGCCGAAGCCCGTGCCGGCGAAAGCCAAGGCCCCGGCACCCGCGCCCGCGGCGGCGCCCCCGCCGGCGGCCCCGGCTCCCGTGGAAGGCGTGGCCGCGGATCCGCCGTCCAAGCGGCCGCCGCTGGGGATGTGGATCGGCATCGCCGCCGGCGTGCTGGTGGGTGCGCTAGGGGCGGGTTTGCTGGTGCCCCAGTTCCTCGGCGGCTCGGATTCCGCTCCACCGACGAGCCAGGTCAAACCGGGCCCGCGCACGCCGACGACGCCGCCGACTCCCGAGCCGCCGGCGGTCCGGCCCGAAGACCCGACCCAGCTGGCGGCCATCGACCCGACCGCGCTGGAGCCGGCCGCAGAACCGGATCCCGAGCCGATCGAGCCGGAACCCGTGGTTCCGGAACCCGAGCCCGAACCGGAGCCGACGGCCGAGCCGGAGCCCGAGCCGGAACCCGAACCGGAGCCGGAGCCCGAGCCGGAGCCGGAACCCGAGCCGGCCCAGGTGGCCAAGGTGGAGCCGACGCCCAAGCCCAAGCCGAAACCGGCGGCCAAGCCGAAGCCGAAGGCCGCGCCGCCCGCGTCGCCGAGCCCGGCGGCGACCAGCGCACCGCGCCGAGACCTCCCGCTGCTGGACGCGCGCCGCGTGCTGTCACGGGCCTTCGACCACCTGTACAGCTACGACCAGACGCAGACGGTGAAGCTCTATCGCGTGTCGGGGGGCACCCCGAAGATGCAGGAGAGCATCCGCCTGGCGCGCAAGGTGATCGCCGGCAGGGTGCACACCATCGCGCTGTTGGAAGGCCTGGGATCGCGCAAGCCGACCCGGCTGTTGAGCATCGAGACCGGCCAGGTGAACGACCAGCGCTTCGCGTATCGCCCCGAAGAGAAGAAGGCCGTGCGGTTGACGGGCCCGGATCGCGAGGATCCGTTCGGCGGCACGCTCTTCACGTACGAAGACTTCCGGCCGCGCAGTCTCGACAGCTACCGCCTGGTGAAGATCCAGGAGACCGAGCTGGGCGGCCAGCCGGTCTTCGTGGTGACGGTGCGGCCCAAGTACACGGCGCCGTACGCTCGCGCCGAGTACTTCGTGGTGAAGCAGGACGGGGCGTTGGTGGAGCGCCGCTACTTCCGCGGCAAGAGCCAGGAGCCCACCCGCGTCGTCAAGTCGCCCCACAACAGCTGGCGACGCATCGCGGGACAGCTGGTGCCCACGCGGCTGGTGGTGGAAGACCGGGCGCGCAAGGCCCAGGGCGAGGCGGTGATCGCGGGCCACCAGGTGGACCCGAGCCTGGATCCCAAGCTCTTCAGCCTGGCTGGCTTCCGCAAGCCCGAACTCAACCTGTAGCGGCGTCTTCGCGCCAGAGTGGACGCGCCCGGGTCCTCGCCGAAGCGAGGGGGCTCCCCAACGGTTGCGTTTGAAAGCCCCCGCGCGCGCGGCTCTGCGCTGTGGCGGCGAGTCCCAGAATCGAGCCAACCCTTAAGGAATGTTGCGGTTTTCCGATGAACACGTCGGGCGCCGTACAGCTGGCGGCGCAACCGGCCTCGCCCGTCGCCGCGTTCGCGTCGCGGGTCGGCGCCGGTCGACGGAGGAACGACATGACCCGTTTTGGAGCGCGTGCTCTGCAACATCCCGCCGCGTGGCTGGCCAGTGCGCTGATGGCGTTGGCCCTGGCGACGCCGGCCCTGGCCCAGGACTTGTCCCAGGAGGAGTTCACCGGCTTCGACCTGGAGTCCTTGATGAACATCGAGGTGACCTCGGTGTCGAAGAAGGCCCAGAGCCTGACCGAGGCCGCGGCCGCCGTCTACGTGGTGACGGCCGAGGACATCAAGCGCTCCGGCGTGCGCACGGTTCCCGAAGCGTTGCGCATGGTGCCCGGCGTCCACGTGGCCCGCATGTCGGGCACGCGCTGGGCCATCTCGGTGCGCGCCTTCAACGGAGTGTTCGCCGCGAAGCTCCTGGTGCTGATCGACGGCCGCAGCGTCTACACGCCGCTCTTCTCCGGTACCTACTGGGACGCCCAGGACGTGGTGCTGGAAGACGTGGACCGGATCGAGGTGATCCGCGGCCCGGGCGGTACGCTGTGGGGCGCGAACGCCGTGAACGGCGTCATCAACATCCTCACCAAGAGCTCCAAGGACACCCAGGGCGCCCTCATCACCGCGGGTGGCGGTCTGACGCAGCGGGGCTTCGCCACGGTTCGCTACGGCGGCATCCTGAGCGACGACGCCCACTACCGCGTCTACGCCAAGTACGACAACCGCGCCAAGTTCGAAGACCGCG
>JAKSBN010000122.1 GCA_022361175.1 Pseudomonadota bacterium
ACGAAGCGGGCCAGCTGGATGCCGACGTGATCGCCCAGGCCCACGAGCTGGGGCTGGTGGCCAACGCGCTCCCCGAGGCGTACGGAGGGGGCGACTCGCGCAGCGCCGTCACGGGCTGCCTGATCGCCGAGGAGCTGGCCTGGGGCGACCTGTCGCTCGCGCTCGGCATGCTCTCGCCCGGCCTCCTGGGCCTGCCGCTGGCCGACTTCGGCAGCGACGCCCAGAAACAGCGCCTGCTGCCCGCGCTGGTGGGGGATCGGTTCGTTCCCGGCTCGTTGGCGTTGGTGGAGCCCCGCTTCGACTTCGACGTCTTCCGCCCCGAGACCCGCGCCAAGCGCGACGGCTCCGACTACCTGCTGGACGGCAACAAGTGCCAGGTCCCCTGGCAGGAGGGCGGCGACACGGTGCTGGTGATCGCCGTGGAAGACGACCAGTTGGGCGCCTTCCTGGTGCCCCGCGATGCGGCGGGCCTCTCCGCGACGCCCGAAGCGAACATGGGCCTCCTGGCCCTGCCGACGGTGGAGCTGGCTCTGTCCGGCGTGCGCGTGCCGGCCGAGTCGCGGCTCGGCGGAGACGCCGGTGCCGACGTGCGCCAGCTGATCCTGCGCGGCCGCGTGGGCCTGGCGGCCGCGGCCGTGGGCGTGGCCCGGGCCGCCTTCGAGGTGTCGCGCGACTACGCCAAGGAGCGCCACGCGTTCGGGGTGCCCATCGCCACCAAGCAGGCCATCGCCTTCAAGCTGGCCGACATGGCGACGGAGATCGACGCCACGCGGCTGCTCGTGTGGGAAGCGGCCTGGCGGCTCGACCAGGGCCTCGACGTGGCCCGCGAAGCCGCGCTGGCCCACCAGAAGGCCAAGCGCCTGGCCCTCGACGTGGCCGACGGCGCCGTCCAGGTCTTCGGCGGCCACGGCTACATCCGCGACTACCTGCCCGAGATGCACCTGCGCAACGCGCGCGGCTTCGCCTCGTTCGAAGCGCTGACGCTGGTTTGAGGAGACCCCCATGGCCATCGCGTTCGACATCACCGAGAACACGCAGCTCGCCAAGGACCACTTCAACCAGGTGGCGCGCGAGCAGATGCGCCCGATCTCGCGCAAGTACGACGACCAGGAGCACGACCTCCCCACCGAGTGGGTCGACTGGTGGTGGAAGGAGGGCCGCAAGGGCGCGCCGGGCAAGTACGACGGGCCCCAGGACGGCTTCGTCACCGTGTGCGTGCAGGCCGAAGAGCTCTGCTGGGGCGATGCCGGCCTCTACCTGCGCATGCCGACGCCGGCTCTCGGCGGTTCGGCCGTCGGCGCGGCCGGTACGCCGGAGCAGCGCGACAAGTTCCTGAAGGCCTTCCGCGAGGACGGCCAGCCGATCTGGGGCGCCATGGCCATCACCGAGCCGGGCGCCGGCAGCGATTCGGCCGCCATCCAGACGACCGCCGACTGGGACGAAGACGCTCAGGAATGGGTGCTGAACGGCACCAAGATCTTCTGCACCGCCGGCGAGGGCGCCTCGACCGTCGCTGGCGGCTTCGTCGTGGTCTGGGCCACCGTGGACAAGAGCGCGGGCCGCGGCGGCATCAAGTCGTTCGTGGTGCCGGCCAACACGCCCGGCATGACGCTGGTGGGCACCGAGGACAAGCTCGGGATCCGGGCCTCGGACACGGCGACGCTCACCTTCGACAACTGCCGCGTCCCCGGCGAGAACCTGTTGGGGCGGCGCGAGGTCAAGAAGCAGGACCCGGCGAAGTCGGCCGGCGACAAGGGCTTCAAGGGGGCCATGGCCACCTTCGACGCCAGCCGCCCGGTGGTGGCGGCCATGGCGGTGGGCGTCGGCCGCGCGGCCCTCGACTTCGTGAAAGAGGAGCTCGCCCGCCAGGGTGTCCCGCTCCGCTACGACGCCGGGCCGCGCGAGCAGACGGCGCTCGAGCGCGACGTGATCGAGATGGAGGCCGAGCTCCAGGCCGCCCGGCTCCTCACCTGGCGCGCCGCCCGGCTCATCAGCCTGGGCAAGCCCAACAACCTGGAGGCGTCCATGGCCAAGGCCAAGGCGGGGCTGGCCGTGACCGGGATTACCCAGAAGGCCGTCGAGCTGCTGGGGCCCGTGGGATACTCGAAGAAGCTGCTGGTGGAGAAGTGGATGCGGGACGCCAAGATCAACGACATCTACGAGGGAACCCAGCAGATCAACCAGCTCATCATCGCGCGGCGGATTCTCGACTATCCCTCCGCGATGCTGCGCTAGCCGAAGCGACCCGCTCGGTTGCCACGAAGCAGGAGGCCCACCATGCCCGTCCCCGAAGACCTGCTGGAGATTCTCGTGTGTCCGGAGACGCGTCAGCCCGTGACGCTGGCGCCTCCGGAGCTGATCGAGCAGCTGAACGAGCGCATCCGCGCGGGGACCCTGCGCCGCCGCGGCGGCGACTCGGTGGACGAGCCGCTGGTGGAGGGGCTGGTGCGCGAGGACGGGAAGATCCTGTACCCCGTCGACGACGACATTCCCGTGATGTTGATCGAGGAGTCGATCGAGCTCTGAGCCGCCGCCGGCTACTGGGCGAAGTCGCGCCGCTTCAGCTGGCGCACGTAGTCGGCCAGCTCGGGATCGCCGGTGACGAGCGCCGAGATGCGCTGCTCGAACTCGGCCGCCTCCTTCCGGAGCGGCTCGTCGTCGATCCGAAAGTCGAGGCACTGGGTGAGCTTCTGCACCAACGCCAGGGCGCCGCGCGGATTCGGTGAGGCGTTGATGTAGTGCGGCAGCCCGGCCCACAGACTCACCACGTCGACTCCATCGCGATCGAGTCGGTCGGCCAGGACGCCCAGGACGCCCGTCGGCCCCTGGTACGCCGAGGGCTCGACCCCCAGGCGTTCGAGTTCGTCGCTGCGGGTGGCGAAGCCCGTGACCGCCACCGGGCGCGAGTAGACCACCTCGGCCAGATAGGCGCCCAGCAAAACCACGCGGCGCACGCCGACCGAGCGCACCAGTTCGGCCACGGCGTCGACGTAGTGCCGCCAGCGCAGGTGCGGCTCCACCCCGACGCCGGTCACCAGTTCTCGGTCCCCGTCGACGGAGCCGTAGCGAAACTCGTTCTGCGGCCACTGGATCTCGCGCCGCCCGTTCACCAGCACCACTTCCGGCCGCCGCACGGTGAAGTCGTAGAACTCCTCCGGGTCGATGTCCGCCAGCGGCACCGTGTGGATGGCCTCGGCGACGTAGCGCACGGCGTTGGTGGCCGCCTCGCCGGCGTCGTTCCAGCCGTCGAAGGCCAGGACGAGCGGCGGGTCGTGCAGTTCGGGAGCGACGTGCATGCGGAGGGCTCTGCTCACGAGGCAGAGAGTCGCACGCCGCCCCCCCCTCCCACAAGGCGTGGCCCGAATCGACAGCGAAGCCGCGGGGATCAGCGCTGGAGGCGGTAGCCGTGGCCGCGCACGGAGACGATGTGCTTGGGACGCGACGGGTCGCTTTCCAGGTAGCGGCGCAGACGCACCACGAAGCTGTCGACGACGCGGGTCTTGGTGTCGGGGCGAAGTCCCCAGACCTCTTCCAGGAGTTCGCCGCGCGTCACCGCCTCGCCCTCGCGCTCCAAGAGCGCCCGCAAGAGTCCCATCTCGCGCGTGGTGAGCCGCACCGACTCGCCGCCCACCTCGATTTCGAAGCGGTCCAGGTGCACGGAGGCCTCGCCGATCTGGACGCTGCGCGGGGGTTCGGTGTCCCGCGGCACACCGTCCCAGCGACGGCGGCGCAACAGACCGCGAACCCGCGCCAAGAGCTCGTCCAGTCGGAAAGGCTTCGTGAGGTAGTCGTCCGCTCCCTCCTCGAGGCCCCGCACCACCTCCTCGGCGGCGTCCTTGGCGCTCAAGATCAGGATCGGCACGTACAGGCCGGCGGCGCGCGTACGCCTCGCCACCTCGAAGCCCGACAGCCCGGGCAGCATGAGATCCAGGACGACCAGATCGTAGCCGCCGGCTTCGCGCTCGGTCAGGCGATCGACGGCGTCGCGGCCGTCGGCACACAGCTCGACGGAGTAGCCCTCGGCCTCCAGGTTGAACTGG
>JAKSBN010000020.1 GCA_022361175.1 Pseudomonadota bacterium
GATGCGGGACAGGTCGACGGGATGTCGCTTTGCCACCTGCACGGCCTGCTCGAAGCACTGCGCGTCTGCGCCGTGGAGATACCAGGCCAGCCGGTCCATGACGCACTCGGTGGGGTGGAGGAGGCGGAGCACGCCCGCCGCTGTCTCGCGCTCGGCGAAGTCGCGGATCGTTTCTTCACCGATGGCCACGGGTCCGGCCGGGAACTCGACCCAGTATCGGCTTCGCGGATGCCGCCAATGGCGCTGCTCCCGGACGAAGCCGAGAGACTCCATCGCGCGATCGACCTTTCGGGCCAGTCCGGTCGGGACGAAATCCAAGTCGTAGGAGACGTACTCCGCGTTCGAGTAGATGGACACGACCGAGCCGCCCGAGAGGACGACGGAGATTCCATGGCGGTCGAGGGTCGAGCAGACGAGCGCCGCGACTTCTTCGAGGGGTGTGTTCTCGTCGATCTCAGGCGGCGGGCTCAAAGGGGCTTGCCCGCCCGTCGCGGCCGTCGTCGCTCGGCGAAGTAACGCTTGCGCTCGGTGGCGGGGAGTTGGGCCAGGGCCTTCTTCAGCAGCGCCCGAAGTTCGTCGCGGAAGGGATAGCGGGGATTCCAGGTATAGAGCCGGGTGCGGCCCTTGAGCGAGCTGACCAGCGCACCAGCTCGCTCGAATCGCTCGAGCTGCCGCTGCGCCATGTTCAGTGAGAGGTCGTCGAAAGTTCGGGCGATCGCGGTGGCATAGCCTTCCTCGTACTGCTCGAGGTAGAGCAGAACCTTCTCTGCGCTTGCGTTTCCGAAGATGCCCTCAAGCATGGCGAGAGTGAATAATAACCCAAAATTTGGGTTATAGAACCTAGGATCTGGGTTGTCATTCGCTGCGCCGGAGCCAGGTCTTGAGTGTTCAACCATCTGACTTTATTGAGAAAACCTGCATTGATGACGGGTTCGACTCCCGCTGCTTCCACCAATTCTCTCTTGATTTCAGAGGGGTTGAAGTTGCCCGAATCGGACGTGGGGCGAGTCCGGGACAAATCTCGTCGTGCGGCGCCCTCGAAGCTGTAGGTAGGACGCGGCATCCGCGAGCCCCTCGTTGATCGGACGTCGGCGTGGCCCAGGAAGGCATGGGGATGCCTCTTGAGCCGGCATCGGTCGCGAAGGTCACCCGGCTCGCCACAACGCCGCCATCGGCGAGAGCGACCGGGCCACGCTTCTCTTCAAGAAGGCGAAGTAGCGGTCCCCGCTGCGCTCAGGCTCGGTTCTACGGCTCGCGGTGCTTGGGCACCAGTTGGTAGGCGGTGTTGCTCGCGGGCAAAACGCTCAGAATCTGGCTCTGGGTCAGCGCCGAGATCTCCCAGATGTTCACCGCACCGCTGGCTGCGCGGTACCAGATGAGATCTTCGATGCCGTCGCCGTTCGTGTCGCCGCTGTCCACGATGACCCACTCGGTGTTGAGGAACTGGCCGACCCAGACGTTGCTCACACGCTGGGCTTTCGTCCCCGTGTGGGCGCCGTCTGCGTCTTCGATCTCCCAAGCCACGACGTTGCCATCGACCTGGTTGCGCCAGACGACATCGTCGTCGCCATCCCCGTCGAAGTCTCCGACCGCCTCCGGCCGGTACGTGAGGTTGTCATAGGCGTTCAGCCAGGCCCCACCTGTGCCCGCTTCGGCGCGCTGACTGCCTTCGAACGACCAGTAGTTGATGTCCACTCTGTCGTCGGAGGTTCCCGCGGGATCGTATACTCTGTACCAGTAGAGGTCGTCGTCCCCGTCCTTGTCCACGTCGCCCAGGGCGAACGGCCGGAAGTCCGTGTTCGCGAAGTCCCCCACCCAGTTCTGAGCCACCTTTGCATTGGCTTCGATCTCGAAGATCGTTACTCGCCCCGCGGCTGGAGCTTGAGTGCGGTACCAGACGAGATCGTCGTCGCCATCCGCGTCGGTGTCTCCGGTTCCCACCAGGGCGTAGGCGGTGTTGAACACGCCGAGGCTCGACTGGAACTGCTCCACACCGTCCTGCATGACGCTGATCACCAGATCTCCGTCGGAGGCCCGCTGCCACAGGTAGTCGGTATCGGCATCGCCGTCGAAATCGCCGTGGCCGATCAGCGCATAGCTCAAATTCCCCTCTACGGGGTCGATCAGGGGAGTCGCCGCGCCCTGGCTTGCGGAATGCTCGAGCTCGTGAACCTTGACGGAGTGGTCGGCGCCGTTGAACCAGATCAGGTCGTCGTCGCCGTCTGCGTCGATGTTGCCGCTGCGCGCCTCGGCGGCAAGGGGATCGGTGCCGCGTGCCACCTCGACCCCATCGCCGACTCCATCGCCGTCCGTATCTCGGCTGTCCGGCTCGGTGCCGTGACCGCAAACGTAGAGTCCGGGGCCGTAGTCCCTTCGCACCTCGTGGAAGTCTTGCAGTCCGTCCCCGTCGAGATCGGCGATCGTCGGGTCGAAGAATTCGCCGGGGTTGCTCCCAAACAGGGACGCCTCGAGCCCGTCGCCCAGAGGTGCCGGCGTAGAAGTGCCCTGCTCACACTCTTGCTGATTGTTCGAAACCAGCGCCGTGTCGCCGTCGGTGTTGAAGTTCAGTGGGTCGGTGCACTGATCGAAGCCAATCCCGAAGACGCAGTTCGACGTTTCCTCTACGTCGTCGATACCGTCTCCATCGTCGTCGCTGTCTTCGGAGTTGTCGCAGCCGTCGCCGTCGGGGTCGGCGACGAGCGGTGATACTCCCATAGGGCAGCTGTCGGGATGCAGGTCGGGGACGCCGTCGTTGTCTCTGTCGGCGTCGCATGCGTCGCCGAACCCGTCCCCGTCGTAGTCCTTCTGGTTGTCCTTGGGCCGGCCCTTCTTGGTCAGGGGCGCCTTCGGGCCGTTCGGTTCGAGCGGGCAGTTGTCTCCGTTGTCGCCGACCCCGTCGAGGTCGCTGTCCACGGTCTCCGCCGGGTTGTAGGGGAAGACGTCGCTCAGATCGTCGGTGCCGTCATTGTCGTCATCCAGGTCCACATCGTTCGGCACCGAGTCGCCGTCCACGTCGTCATCGACGGCGTTCACCGTCCCGTCGCCGTCGAGATCGCTTCCGCAGACCACAGCGACGTCGTTGAAGTAGAACTCTCGGTCGTCGTAATCGAAGTGCCGGCCGAAGCCGTTGCGGGTTTCGTAGTCGCTCCAAGGCCGTGTGCCCTGCAGCCGGAAACTCAGGTTCTGCTGTGCTCCTACATAGGAGAACTCGACGTCGGGCCGGCCGGTGTCCGACGGGTGGACGTTGCACTTTCGGTTCCCCTGGTGAGAGAACGTGATCCAGGGGGACCATTCGTCGAGGGGCAGAAAGTGAATCTCGGGTTCGAACTCGATGTCCTCGTGCTCGAACATGCGAGACAGAAAGTCGACTTCGTAAGTGAAGTCGGCGATCCGATCGACGGGGAAAGAGAATTGATACACCTCGACCGCGTCGTCTCTGGGCTCCGGGAGGAGATGCACTTGGTCTGCGTAGTTCGGATTGCTCGACCGGCGAGTGAGGTCGTACTGGTTGGACCCGCCCCATCGCACGATCGTGAGGCCGTAGCGGCCGGGGCAAACGACCGCATCGTCGAGGTGGACGCCGTGCTCACTCATGATCTCCGCGGCGTTCTTGCAGTCGTCGTCCATCGGATCGCTGGAAAAGAAGGTGACCATGCCGTCATCGGGAATGACGGTGGCGTCGGCCACTCCGGTCAGGCTCGCATCGTTGGAGTACAGGCCCACACTGTAGTTGTGTTTGGTGTAATGCCCGTGGTCGTGGAAGAAGGTGGCACGCGAGGTCTCGACGTTTTCGAAGGTGAGATTGTAGAACTGGTGCGTCGGCGCGCGGCGCGCCGCCGCGCCCGTTGGACTGATCGGGATCGGCTGCTCGATGGCGTCCGACACGATCGGGTAGTCGGCGAAGTGGACGGTGTCGAGTTTTGAGGGGCCGTCGTAGAGAACGAAGCCGCTGGCGTTCTGGCTGAACGGAGAGTCGATCCGCGTTGCGTCGCTGCCCAGCGTGGGGCTCACACCCACGATCAGGGAGTTCGTCAGGTCGCTGGAAAGGACCAATCCCACGTTGGTTCCACTGTCTGCCAGCACGGAGTTGGTGGCGATCGCGCCGTTGTCGCTCACGATCCAGAGGCCGAACGCGGTCGTCTTGTACGCGGTCAGGTCGTCGACCAGCACCTGGTCGGTGACCGACGAGAAGTAGCCGCTGCCCTGAGAGAGGAAGTGGTCGCCGGTTCGATTGCCGGCATGGTCCTCTCCCGGGATCTTGATGCACCGGTTGCGGGGGTTGTCGACGCAGGCACCGTTGGGAGCACCATCCAGCGAGAAGCCCAGGCCGACCGAATGTGTCGAGTTTCCCGAGAAGACGCTCCACGGCACTTTGTTGGGCGGCAGGTCGCCGTTGTCCACCATGGACTGCACCATGTGGCTCTCGTCCTTCAGGGCGTACCAGAAGCCGGTTCCAGCGGTAGATGCTGCGTTGCCGATGAAGATGTTGTCCGGATTCGAGATCCAAAAGGCTGCCGAGGCGTGAAACCGAGCCCGCTGGCCTTGATCTGCGTCCGAGGCGAGCAGGTTCAGGGATCTGTCGAGCACGGGCTTGACGTTGATGGCGATGTTGTCGACGAAGCGATTGCCGACCTCGTCTCCGTCCTCGAGGAAGTAGGCGTGCCCAGAGACGTCGAAGCACACGTTTCCTTCCACGGCTACGTGATCGACGCCGTGGACCGTGATGCAGCGGTTGAAGCTGCTGTGGATGCTGGTGTTTCGGATGAAGTCCTGCGACCGGTCCTTCCAAGTGGGGTCGGGAAGCTCCGGGCGATGCCAGTGAATCGGGTAGCGGCCCATCTCGGCCGACCGCCCGCCGTTCACGATCTCCACCCCGTCGATCTCGATGCGGGCCGGGCCGTTCATGAACATCATGTGCATGCCCTTGGGTGTGCCGCCCTCGAGAATGGGCGTCCCCACGATCTTGATGTTGCGGGAAAGGTTCGCCACCTCACTGCGCTGATCCAGCGCGAGCGGGATCCGGTCGCCCGTGTCGATGACCCCGTCGTCGTTCTTGTCGAGCACTCGAGCGATCAGCGGCACGCCATGCCGGTCTTCCAAGCCTGCCAGCTCGTTGTCGAGGTGCTCCGCCAAGCTTCCGGCTGCGTAGGTGTTCTCGCCGACGATCCCGTATTCGTACAGTGGGGTGTCCGCGCCGTAGCTGTGGACGTCGCCGAATACCGGGTGGGCCAGATCGGCGTCCAGGGTGAGGGTGTAGTGGCCGTTTCCGTCGGGGCCGGTCACTCCGGCGAGGGTTCGCACCTGAACGAGAGACTCTGTTCCGCTCATGGTGCCTTCGAGGTAGTTGAAGTCGACGGCGTGAGCGGCGACGACGATCACATCCCCGCCGTTCCACGTCTCGGCGTCGAGCACGGTGATCTCGTCACCGGACGCCTGCGACTGAGTCACTTTCGTCCAGGTGTCCGGGCCAAAGCTCCCCACCAAGCGCAGCGTCCCGCCGGTCTTGACCATGAAGGACTGGTCGAAGTCGGTTGCGCCCGACCCTTCCAGGAAGGTGAGGGTGAAGTTCTGGTCGAACGGGGCCGCCTCGGTGCCGCATTCAAAGGTGCCGCCGTTCAGGACCTCGATGGCGTTCACGGTCAAGAACGCGTCTGGGATCGTGGGATCGCACTTGAAGGTGCCGTGGACGTTGAGGCGAGTCAGGGCTTCGTTTGCCCCGCTGCCGTCGGCGCCGTCGTAGACCACCGTGAGGCCCGCCGGGATGTTCACCTCCGCGCCCGGGACGAGCACGTTGTCTCGGAAGTAAGTCCAGCTGCAACCCTCCGGGCTGGCACAGTCCTGGGCCTGCGCGGTGCCGGCCAGTCCCAACGAGCAGACCGTGGTCGCCAGCAAGAGCGTGAGGCGAATTGAACGAGAGGAGCACATGTCTGGCCTTTCCGGATGTTCTGGATGAGCTGGCGGCACGTGTGGCGGCCGATTGTACAGGCTCGATCGTCGAGCGATAGCCGTCGACGGGTGTTCGTGGTGAGGAACGCTTCGCATTTTCGGGACGACTCGGTCTCGAACTCGGGTCTCGGGTTCGGAAGTCTGCTGACCGCTCGGTTGGCTATCGCGAGAACTCGCATTGCTCGAGCAGGTTGTATGTGAGTTGCAGCGGTTCCTGTTCCGGCGCTGCACGAGCGGCGCTGCCCAACTGCGCCGTCGGTCCTCGGCACTACCAGATCTGGTGGTGCCCGACGCGGTGGCGGTTGCGTGCTTGCCTATCGATCGAGGGCGCTTGGGCTCATGCGAGGTCTGCGGTGCAGTGCACCGCGCGGCCGGTACCTCACGCGTCAGATCGGAGCGCCTGCCAGCTCCTCTCGATCGATCTGAGTTCCGCCAATATCTCGAAGATCTTGTTCGCTTTTTCTTCCGCGAGAGCGAATTTCTGAACTGCATCTGGCTCGTCGGTCAGGTCGCGTAAGGCCGACTTCACCTCTTCGGTGGGCCCAAGCCGTGCGCGTGTGAGTAGGAACTCGTACGCCTGGACATAGCGCTCTAGGTTCAGCAGAGAGCTGAAGATGCAAGTCACCGCGGTGTGGCAATCCGGGTTGATCTTCAGGACACGTCCGAACCAGCGAGCCGCTTCGTCATATCTCCGCTGCTCGAAGTGCATGCCTCCCAAGCCGACCATGAGATCTCTGTCCCCCGGATGCTCTTCGATCGCCTGCATCAGCACGTCGATCGCGGCGTCTGTCTCGCCACGCTCGTGGAGCTCCAACGCGCGCTCGTAGGCAACCTGGGCAACACCTCGGTCGGATCGCTGAGTCACCTAGCCTCCACTTCTACGGCCCGGACGCTCGTCGCCGCGGCGGACGCTCCGAGCTTCGAGAGTATCTGGATGACGCGGTCCCAACCCTCCTCCCACATCTCACAGGCTTCCATCACTTTGCCGGTGTCACCGTGCAGGACCCCGTAGACCGGGGCGGCCCGTCCAACGGCAACTCACACAGTACATAGATGGCCTTCCGCGAATCCGCGATGAGCGCGAAGGTGTCGTAGCCCGCGTAGCGGACCGGAGGCGGTACCAAGAAGTCGGGTCGGCGTAGCGTACTCCGTCTCCACGCCAAGATGTGGGAGGAAGCCCGCGCAAACAGGCCCGCCGCGAGGGATTCCCATACGCGCCGATTTCTGGTCGAATTCCTGGAACATGCCTTCTATATCGGGGCAGGGAGGAAAGCGACCATGCTTCAGATCACGGCGGTTTTCGCCATTCTGCTGACCCTCATCGGTTCGTACCTGGCCTTCCGGGCGGGAAGTCTGAGGGGCAGGACAAAGGTCTCGATCGGCGATGGCGGCGACACGCAGCTGTTGTTGGAGATGCGCCGCCACGGCAACTTCGCCGAGTTCGTCCCCATGGCCCTGATCCTCATGGCCATCGTGGAGTTGAATGGTGGCAACGCGGGGCTCCTCTACGGGTGCGGTGGGCTGCTCGTGGTGGCCCGCGTTCTCCACCCGATCGGGTTGCAACCCGGTGAAGAGGGGCTCAGCAACC
>JAKSBN010000150.1 GCA_022361175.1 Pseudomonadota bacterium
CGGCCGACGCCTGCTGGGCCGCGCGCCCCGAATCCGCCGCCGCCGCGGCCGTCTCCCTGCGGCTGCGCCAGGAGCTCTGTGTGTGGAGCGAGCTGGCGCCGCGCGCGCGGGCCGTGCGCCGCGCGGTGCGCGCCGGCGAGGCCGCGATCTCCCCCTTCGCCTGGCTCGACACCCACGATGACCCGGCCGACCACGCGCGTTGCGCCGCACTCTGGTCGGCGGGATTGGCGTGCCGACCAGAGCCGCGCCGCGCGACGGTCTCGTCCGGCAGCGATCGCCTCTCGCTCGGCTACCTCTCCGCCGACTTCGGCGAGCACGCCGTGGGCCACGCCCTGGCGGCCCTGCTGCCGCACCACGACCGCACTCGTGTGCGGGTGCTGGGTTATCGCTTGGGCCGCGGCGACGGCAGCGCCCTGGGCCGGGAGCTGGCCAACGCCTGCGACTCGTTCCGCGAACTGGGTGGGCTGGGCGACGCCGCCGCCGCCGACCGCATCGCCCGCGACGGCGTCGACGTGCTGGTGGACCTGATGGGCGCCACGCGCGGCGGCCGCCCCGAGATCTTGATGCGCCGCCCGGCGCCGGTTCAGGTGAGCTACCTGGGCCACCCGGGCACGCTCGGCAGCGACGCCGTCGACTACCTCTTCGCCGACGCTTGCGTGGCACCGCCCGAGCTGGAGCCCTACCTCCACGAGGCCGTGGTGCGGCTTCCGGGCAGCTATCAGATCGGTGAACCGCCCCGAGCCGCAGCAGCACTTCCCACCCGCCGCGACTGCGATTTGCCGGACGACGCCTTCGTCTTCTGCTCCTTTCAGCGGGCCAGCAAGCTCACGGCACGGCTCTTCGCGGTGTGGCTCGAGCTGCTGCGAGCGCGGCGAAAGGCGATGCTGTGGCTGGCCCCCCACCCCGCCGCGGTTCAGACGCGGCTGCGCGCCGCGGCGGCGGCGCGCGGCGTGGCACCCGAACGACTCGTGTTCGCGGAGCGCAAGCCCCACGCCGCCTACGCGGCCCAGTACCGGCTGGCGGACTTGGTCCTGGACACCCATCCCTACAACGGCCACGGCACCCACGTGGACGCGCTGCTGCAGGGGTGCCCGCTGCTCACGCGACCCGGGCGAAGCTTCCACGCCCGCGTGGGTGCCAGCCTGCTGTCCGACGCCGGCTTTCGCGACGGCATCGCCTCCACGTGGGCCGCCTACCGAGAGCGGGCCCTGGCCTGGAGTGCCGATCCGGCGGCGTGGCGTCGGCGCCGAGACGCCTTCGAGGCCCGCGTGCGCGCCCGCCCACCGTTTGGCGGCGCCCGCGCCGCCCGGGCCATCGAGGATGCCTGTCTTCACATGCGGGAACGCGCGGCGGCCGGCCGCGCTCCTGTTTCGTTCGCGGTGAGCGACGTCACTGACAAGTACGCGGTGAAACCGAATCCTACAGGTGCGGAGAACGAGGGCTCCGCCACGGGGAGGGGAACCCGATGCCCACTGACCACCTGACCTGGCTGGTCGCCACGCTGTTGGGCCTGGCGTCCTTGGGCGCCTATGCCCGCGCCGCCCTGCGCCGCGCCGCGCGGTAGGCCACGCGCGAGATTCGGCCCGACGGCCGCGCTGCTGCGCGGTACGCAGCGGCTGTGCGGCGGTGTCTGACCGGACCGAACCTCTCCCACAGCGTCGTGGTTTGACCCCGGTATCCGCCGGTTGTAGAGTCGCGACTCTTGCGCCGAGAGGGGATCGCAGGGTCCCGCCCGGGCTCGGGACCGTGTGAACTCCGCCAGGTCCGGAAGGAAGCAACGGTAGCGGGGTCGCGGCTGCGGGTGGGGGTGCCCTGCGGTCTTGTCTCGGCGCAAGTTCCGAGGTCCCCCCTTTGAGCTACGAAGTCATCGCGCGCAAATGGCGCCCCCGGGCATTCGACGAGGTCACCGGCCAGACCCACGTGACCACGGCGCTGCGAAACGCCGTTCGCTCCGGCCGAATCCCCCACGCGATCCTCCTGACGGGACCGCGCGGGACCGGGAAGACGACGCTGGCGCGTCTGTTCGCCTGCTGCCTGAACGCCGAGAAGGGGCCCACCGACACGCCCGACCCCGACGACCCGACGTGCCGTGCGATCTACGCCGGTTCGTCCACCGACGTGCAGGAGATCGACGCGGCCAGTCGCACCAGCGTGGACGACGTGCGCGAGCTGATCGAAGCCGTCCGCTACGCGCCCTCGCCGGGCAAGTACCGCATCTACATCGTGGACGAAGTCCACATGCTGTCCACGGCGGCCTTCAACGCCCTGTTGAAGACCCTGGAGGAGCCGCCGCCGCGCAGCTTGTTCCTCTTCTGCACCACGAACCCGGAGAAGATCCCCTTCACCGTCGTGTCGCGCTGCCAGCGCTACGACCTGCGGCGCATCGCGGGTGCCGAGATCGTGGGGCGACTCCGCGCCATCGCAGACGCCGAAGGCATCACCATCTCGGACACCAGCCTGCGGGCCATCGCGCGCGAGGGCGACGGCTCGCTGCGCGACGCCCAGACGCTGTTGGACCAGATCCTGGCGACCGGCGGCACCGAGGTGGACGACGAGACGGTCGCGGCGGTCCTGGATCTCATCGACCGCCGCCTGCTCTTGGCGGTGGTGTCCGCCTGCATCGACGGCGATCCCGCCGCCGCCCTCGACGCCGCCAGCCAGGCGGCCGCGGCCGGCACCGATCCCAAGCGCCTGTCGGCGGCGCTGGTGCAGATCCTGCGCGACCTCACGGTGCTGCGCGTGGCGCCGGAGAAGCCCGGGCTGGTGGAGGGCAGCGACGACGAGCTGGCGGAGCTCAAGAGCCTGGCCGAACGCGCCGAGCCCGCGCGGCTGCGCCGCATGTTCCGGGCGCTGGTCCGGGAACAGGAAGACCTCACCTGGGCGCCGCAGCCGCTGGCCGTGCTGGAGATGGCGCTCGTCCGCCTGGCCACGCTGCCGGACGGCGACGACGTGGCGAAGCTCGTGGCCCGCCTGGAAGCTCTCGAGCGTCGGCTGCCCACCGGCGGCCCGGGCGGTGGCGGCGAGCGGGGTGGCCCCGAGTCCGGGGCGGGTCGCGGCCGGCCGCGGCCGGTTCGGGCCCGCGAGCCCGACCCGGTGCGCGCCCAGTCCCCG
>JAKSBN010000003.1 GCA_022361175.1 Pseudomonadota bacterium
CGAGCCCAGGTAGCGCTGCACCAGCTCCGGATACTGCTTCACGGCCTCCGAGAACGAGCAGAACAGGATGCCCTGTTTCTCGAGCTCGGCCTTGAACGTGGTGGCGACCGAGACGCTGTCGAAGACCGCGTCGACGGCGACCTTGACGCCCGCCAGGCGCTTCTGTTCCTCCAGCGAGATGCCGAGCTTCTCGTAGGTGCGGCGCAGCTCGGGATCCACCTCGTCGAGGCTCTCCAGCTCCTGCTTGGGCTTGGGCGCCGAGTAGTAGATGATCTTCTGGTAGTCGATGGCGGGGTAGTCGACCTGGGCCCACTGGGGCTCGCGCTCCTGCTCGAGCATCTCGAGGAAGCGGTGCAGCGCCTTCAAGCGCCACTCCAGCAGCCACTCGGGCTCTTCCTTCTTCGCCGAGATCAGGCGGACGACGTCCTCGTTCAGGCCGGGCGGGGCCTGGTCGGCGTCGACGTCCGTCACGAACCCGTACTTGTAGTCCTGGTTCGCGAGCTTCTCGAGTTCGGGATTGGCTTCCGACATGCGTCCTCTCGGGGCCGGGGCTAGGAGTCCGCCGGCAGGCGGTGGTGGCGGTCCACGTCGAGCGGCGCGGGATTCCACGCGTCGCGCGGGAACGCGGGGTCGATCAGGTCGGCCAGGCTCACGGTGGTCAGCGCCTCGAAGACCACGCGGTTGATGCGCTGCCAGGGGGCGCGCACGCCGCAGCTTTCCTCGTGTTGGCACAAGTCGGGGCCCAGGTTGCACTCCATCAGGGCGAACGGGCCTTCGAGCGCGGTGATCATCTCGGCCACGGTGATGTCGGCGGGGTGACGCGCCAAGGTGTAGCCACCCTTGGCGCCGCGGTGCGACTCCAGCACGTCGCGCCGGGCCAGCGACTTCAGCACCTTGCTCACGACGGGCACCGGCAGCTGCGCTTCCAGGGCGAGCTCGCGCGCGTTTTGCGGGCGCTCGTCGGGGTGCGTCGCCAGCCGGGCCAGCAGCACGATTCCGTAGTCCGTGATCTTGCTCAGTCGCAGCATGGGGATGTTCCTCCGGCCCCCGACCCAGGCTGTCCAGCCAGGCAGCGGGCCTTCGCGAGCCGGCAAGATATCGGACCGAATGGGTACTGTAAATATCGGACCGGCCGAGTCCGATTTATAATGATCTACTCGATTTTCATAATGAAAATCAGTAGTTGTCGTCTTCCCCGAGGGACGGGGAGGGGCTCTCCCAGTCGCAGGTCCGGGCCAGTGGGGCCAGCGGCGAGCGGCCGTCGTGATGCCAGCCGAGCGGCGGAGCCTGGAGCCGGCCGGGGGCACAGAGGCGCGACGCGCCCAGGCGCGCCAGCTCTTCGGCCAGCTCGGGCGTGCCGGGACCGAAGCCCTCGATGGCCACCGCGGCCAGCTGCGGGGCCACCGGCGCCAGGGCTCGTGTGAGGCCGGCCGCATCCGGGACCGGGTGGACGCGGATGAAGCGGTGGCGGGGACACGGACGCAGCTCGGCCGTGTCTTCACACACCACCGTGTAGGCGTCGTGCAGCTCTCCGCCGTACACGGAGATCGGGCGTCCGCCGGCCGCGCGCAGCAGGGCTTCGTCGCGTTCGCGGACGGCAAAGGCCGCCGACTCCGTCTCGACCCGACCCCGGGGCAGCTTCGCCTCTGTTGCCGCGAGCGCCTCGGCCAGCGCCTCCGCCAGGCGCGGCGCTGCGGTGGGATCGCTGGAGGCGGCGAAGCAAGCCACGGGCGACAGGCATCCGAGCTGGTCCCACAGCGCCAGATCCAACGCCAGGCGCTCGCACGCGTCGGTCAGCGCCGGGCCGTCGAGGGCGTCGGGGCCCAGCGCCGCAAACGATTCGCGGTGTCCGTATCCGACGAAGCGCTGCCACGGCTCGGCGCGACCGGCCAGCGCCTTGACGGTGGCGTCGGAGCCGGTGGCCACGAGACAGGGTGCTTCGAACCAGGTGCGCCAGGCCTCGTCGTTCGCGCTGTCGAAGCGCACGATCCGAACGGCGGCTCCGAGCTCCGGATCGGTCTCCGCCAGCGAGGCTTGGACGCACTCGGGTGTCACGGGGTCGGCCGCGGAGGCGCGCACCAGGACCGGCGAGCGCAGCGCCAGGGGGAAGACCAGCGCCAGCAGGGTCGGCATCGGGATCGCGCCGGCCAGCAGCACGGAAGTGGAGGCGAAGCCCGAGGTCCACTCGGGCGTGGCATCGTCCAGCCGGTCTTCGCCCAGCCGCTGCCGGCTGGCCAGTCGCGCCAGGTCGGTGCCGGCCCAGGCGTCGAAGCCCACGGCCAAGCCGCGCTGCACGGTCTCGGGATGGAAGCCGGTGGCTTCCGGCAGGTCCCGCGCCAGCGCCCGGCGCCACTCCGAACCGGGGTCGGCAAAGCCGTCCACGACGCGGGCCAGCGCGGCCACCACGTCCCGGTTGGCGCGGCGCGAAAGGGCGGCCCCCGCGTCGACGAGGGCGTCGCGCGCGGCGCGAACGGAGTCTTCGCTCATGGGTTTCCCCCCAACATGACGTCCGCCGCCAGCGAACAGCCGCGCGCTTCGGCCCCTTCGGCGCGCCCCAGCACTTCGAAGCCGTCGTCCCGCTCGGGATCCACCCGGCGGCCCAGGTCGGCCGTCTGGATCGCGGCGACGCTGCCGGTGTTGGCCAGGTCGTGGACGACGATCATGCCGATCCCGCCCGCTGCGGCGTCACCGCCCGTAGCCGGGTCGACCAAGCGCACGCGCGCCCACGGCGGCCCCAACTTGCGACGCGGGCCGGCGGGATCCGAGAGCACCGAGTCGTAGAACTGGCTGCCCAGCTCGGTCATGCCGTACTGGTTGACGATGCGCTCGGGGGCGATGCCCAGCCGGCCGGCCAGCTCGGCGTAGAAGGCTTCGCGCGCCAGCTCGCGCGAGCGGCCCTTGAAGCCCCCCGTCTCCATGATCCGCGATCCGGCGGGAAGCGATAGCGAGAGGCCGCGCTCGTTCAGGTGATCGAGCCAGTGGACGAACGCGAACGCGGTGCCCGCCAGCACGAGCGGGCGTTCGCAGGCCTGTGCGCGTTCGCAGAGTCCCTCCGCGTCGAGGGCCCCGTCCGCCACGTCGAAGTCGCTGGCGTCGTCGCCGAGCCGCTCGAGCAGCGTGGCGAACATGTGGGAGAGCGACGAATCCGGCACTTCCCGGGCGGAGGGCGCCAGCACCCGCATCCGCACGCGCTCGCCCGCGTGCAGGTCGGGCAGCACGTGCCGCCGAAACGCGGGTTCCAGCGACGCGTGGTAGAGCGCCAGCGAGTCCAGCCACAGCTCGCCGCGGCGCTCGGTGGAGGTGCCGCTGGTGCGGAAGACGTGCCGCGCCCGCGCGGTGGGGAAGGAGCAGAGCCGCACCTCCTTGAAGGCGCCGGTCGGAACCGCCGGAATGTCCTGCCAGCGCTCGACCCGCGCGGGAGTCGCCCCGCGCGCCTCGCAGAAGCGCGCATAGGGCGCGCAGTGCTCGAACTGGTGCGCGAAGAGCGCGCGCGCCAGCCGCTCGAAGCGCGGCGCGTCGGGCGCGGGCTCTGGCTCGCGCATCCACGCCAGGAGCTCGCCTTCGATTTCCGCGCGCTTCACGGCAGGGTCTCCACCACGCGGTCGAGGGCGTCCAGCAGGACGGCTTCGGGGATCGAGAGGGGAGGCGTCAGCGACAACACCCGCCCCTCCTCTCCCGACGGCAACAGGATCACGCCCGCTTGCAGCGCGCGGTTGCAGGCTGCGAGCGCGCGCTCGCCGTCGTCGCACTCGATGCCCAGCATCAGGCCGCGGCCGCGCACCTCGCGCACCGACTCGCGGCCGGCCAGCCGGGTGCGCAGGTGGGCCAGGGCCGTCTCTCCTTTCTGGCGCGCCGCCTCCACCAGCCCCGACTTCTCGATCTCGCGCAGCGAGGCGAGCGCGGCGGCGCAGCTGGGGGGGTGTCCGAGACAGGTCTGGGTGCGGAGCGCCGCGCCGCGCGACTCGGGCCACCCCTCCAGCACCGGATCGCGGCCCAGGCAGACCGAGATTGGCATGCCCGAGGCCAGGCCCTTCCCCACGCACAGGAGATCGGGGACCACCGCTTCGTGGTCGCAGGCGAACCAAGCGCCGGTGCGTCCGCAGCCGGTGTAGATCTCGTCCGCGATCAAGAGCCAGCCCTCCGCGTCGCACAGGCGACGCAGGTCGCGCAGGAAGCCCTCGCGCGGCACGCGCTCGCCGCCGCGGCCCTGGATGGGCTCCACCAGCACGGCGCCGATGGGCACGGCGCTGGCTCGGGCCTGGCGCAAGACGTCCTCCGCGTCGCCGAAGCGGGCGAAGCGCGTGGCGCCCGGGAGCCGCGCCGCGAAGGGCGCGCGGAAGTCGGTCCGCCAGGTGACGTCGAGCGTACCCAGGGAGAGCCCGTGGTAGGCGCCGTCGAACGCGATCACGCCCGGCCGTCCCGTGGCCAGCTGCGCCGTCTTCAAGGCGGCCTCGACGGCGTCGGATCCCGACGAGCCGAGGATGCCGCGGGCCGGCGCGCCGCCCGGGTATCGCCGCACCAGGGCCTCCAGCAGCTCGACCTTCACGGCGGCGGGATGGACGTCGCCCATGCCGTGCATGAGCTCTTCGGCCTGCTGTGCCACGGCCCGGGCCACGTCGGGGTGCGAGTGCCCGACGGTTGCCACGCCGAAGGCCGCCCCCAGATCGACGAAGCGGTTGCCGTCCACGTCCCAGACGTTGGAGCCCGCGGCCCGCGCCCAGAAGGGCGGCGCCTCGGGAGCGAGGCAGGTGACGTTGGGGCTCTCCACCGCGGCCAGGCGCAGGGCCAGCTCGCGCGAGCGGGGCCCCGGGACGGGGGTCACGAGGTGGGGCGGCTGGTCTCCGGGGTGCGGCACGCCCGGATTGTAGCCAGCCGCCGGACTAGTAGTATGGACGCGTGGACCCCGCGACCGAGCCTCCGCAGCCGACGCGAAGCGGCCCCGACTCCGGCGCGAGCCGCGCCCGCGAGCGCGCCGTCGTCGCCCTGGGCTCGAACCTGGGCGATCGCTACGCGATTTTGTGTCGATCGCTCGACGGTCTCGCGCGCTTGGCCGTGGGGAGGCGGCTGGTGGCGTCGCGCCTCTACGAGACCGATCCCGTCGGCGGTCCTCCGCAGCCGGCCTACCTGAACGCCG
>JAKSBN010000123.1 GCA_022361175.1 Pseudomonadota bacterium
ACCCGGGCGACGCTCGAGAACGGTCTCACCGTGATGGTGCTGGAGGACCACCGCGTGCCGACGGTGTCCGTCGGCCTGGCCGTGCGGCGCGGTGCTGGCAGCGAATCGCTGGCCGAGGCGGGTGTGGCCGCGCTCGTGGCCGAACTCATGAAGCAGGGGGCCGGCGATCAGGACGCCCTGGAGCTGGCGCGGGCGGTGGACACCCTGGGCGCCACACTGTCGGTCTCGGCGAGCTGGGACTCGCTGGAAGCGAACCTCTCCGGACTCTCCCGCGATTTGGACGCCCTGATGGCGATCCTGCGCGACGTGGTCCTCGCTCCCCGCTTCGAGCGGGGTGAGGCCCGACGCACCGTGGCGCGTCAGCTGGACGCCTTGGCCAAGGCCGAGGACGATCCGCAGACGCTGGTCGTGCGACACACCCAGCAGGCGCTCTATGCCGGGCACCGCTACGGCGAGGCGCAGTCGGGAACCCGCGCCAGCGTCGGCGAACTCGACGGCCGGGCCGCCCGGCGCTTCCACGCGCGGGTCTTCGTTCCCGGCAACGCGGTCCTCTACGCATCCGGCGATCTGGACGCCGAGCGTTTCGTCACCGAGGCGCGCCGCGCCTTCGGCGCCTGGCAGCAAGCGCCGGTACCGGAGCCGACCCCGGCGCCTCCCGCCGAGGCCCCAGCCGCGCCGCGGATCGTCGTGGTGGACAAGCCCGAGCTGGCCCAGGCGCGGATCGTGGTGGCCCACGAGGGCGTGGCGCGTTCCGACCCGGATCGCATCGCGCTCGACCTGGTGAACAGCGTGCTCGGGGGCGGCGGCTTCTCGTCGCGGCTGATGCGCATCCTGCGCGCCGAAGAGGGGCTCACCTACGGCGTCTACTCGGGCTTCTCCCTGCGGCGCCGGCCCGGCCCCTTCCTGGTGAGCACGTTCACCCGGGTCCCCGAGACCCGCCGCGCCCTCGATCTCGTGATCGCCGAGCTGCAGCGCATCCAGACCGAGCCGCCCAGCCAGGACGAGCTGGCCCGCGCCGCCAGCAATGCGGTGGGGCGCTTCGGTCTCGGCCTGGAGACCTCGGCCGCCGTGCTGCGCGGCCTCGTCTCGCTCGATCTCTACGGGCTGCCCGAGGACTCGCTCGACACCTACCGCGCCCGCGTCCGCGCCGTCGACACGGCCGAGGCGGCGCGGGTGGCCCGCGCGCACCTCCACCCCGAGCGCCTGGCCATCGTGCTCCTCGGGCCCGCCTCGCAGCTGGTGCCCCAACTGGAGGGGCTGGGCCCGGTGGAGGTGGTCGAGCCCTAGCCGCGGCTCCTACCGCCCGAACACGTCCAGGATGTCGCTGCCGCGCAGGTAGCGGGTCGGGTGGATGGCCTCCGCCAGCTCGCCCACCGGCAGTCCCTCGGGCGCGATGCGCTCGAGCCAGCCGCGCTGGATGCGCTGGTACTCGGCCGGAGCCAGCCCCGAACGCCGGTGGTGCCGCAGCAGCCGGTCCAGGTCGTTGAGCGTCCGATAGGCCGGGAACTGCGAGCTGGGCCGGTTGTTCAGGTAGCGCCGGAACTCGAAGCCCGAGACCCGGTCGACGCCCGTCTCGCTCCGGAAGTCGGCGACGGCATCGGCCAGCACCTGGCGCAGCTCCTCGGTCCGCTCGAAGTCGGCGCCGAAGACCTCTTCCAGCAGCTCCGAAGCGCGCCTGGCCTCGTCCTGGTGGAGGCGCAGGTCCGCTACGCTGGCCCCGTCATCGGCCACGCGTCCGCGCGCCACGTCGTCCACGATCACGACGCCCAGCTGGCGCGCCGCGCTCTCCTCGGGCGAGAGCGCGCGCACGTCGACGCCCACCTCGGCCAGCCGCTGGGGCTCGCTCTCCTGCAGCGGCGCGATCAGCCACGGGTCCGGCGACGGCCCGCGCTCGGCGAAGACCTCGCCGATGCTCGTCAGTCCGGGGCCCTCGGGGCGCAGGTCGCAGGCGACGCCGCCGCAGTCGAGATCCGACGCCCGCAGGCGCGAGCCGTCCTCCTTGAGCGCCGCGATCTCGAAGCGCTGCTTCAGGAACGGCGAGGCGGCCGAGGGGTCGGGGAGGCCGAAGATGGGGTTCCGCCCGCCTCCCTCGACGGTCGGGTTGGTCCGGAAGTCGAATTCGTTCGCCAGCACGTCCACGCCGCTGTCCGGGACGAAGCTGCCCGACGACGTCCGGCTGGTGCCTCCCGGCCGCGTGCGGATCGCGAAGTTGTCGGCGTCGACCGTGAGCCGACCCGCGATGGTGGCATCGCCGAGCTGCACGGAGGGCGCCCGCAGCGTGGCGTCACCGCCGACGCTGAGCTTCTCGTTGCGACCGAAGACGATGTCACCGCCCGCGGTGGTCTCGATGGTGAGGTCGCCGTTGCGCTGGAACACCGTCGCGAACGGCGAGGCTCCACCGCCGTCCTCGTTGAAGGCGATGCTCTGTTCCGCCCGCACGGCGAGCGGACCCGTGTTGTCCAAGTCGCCGATCTCGACGCTGCCGCCGTACTCGAGCTCGATGCTCGTGGGCGCGGTCACGTTGCCGACGCCCCGCGCGAACTGGATCTGCTCCTCGGCCTCGACGACGAGAGCGCCTGCGGTCGTGCTCTCCAGCGTGTCCAAGAACCGCACGTTGGCCCCGACGAAGGTGGCGTCCTGCGCCAGCGTCGCTTCACGGCCGTAGACCTGGTCACCCGTCGTGGTGACCGTCACCGCGTCCTGCACGAGCACGGTGCTGTCCGC
>JAKSBN010000527.1 GCA_022361175.1 Pseudomonadota bacterium
CCGCGGCGGCCGCGGCGGGCAGGGCGCGCGGCGCGATGGCGCGAGGCGCGGCGTTGCTGCCGGGCGCCTCGATCACCTTGGGGACCGGGATCTCCTTCATGATCCGGACGGGAATCACCTTCTCCACGATGTCGGGCGCCGTCCAGGCCAGGATCGCCAGGAACGCGATGCCGCCCGCGTGAAGCAGGACGGCGGCGGCGCCGGAGATGTAGAGGCTGCGCTCGGCCTCGGGCTCGTCCAGGTGAAAGTTCGGGAGCTCGCCTGTGGCGGTCGCCACGGCCGGGGCGCCTGCGGTCAGGGCTCGGCGCAGCCGGCGGGGGCGCTTGGGCTCGTGCCCGCGCCGGTGCCGCCTCACTCGGAAGCCCTGGTCACTCATGCGATCGCCCCATCCTCGGCGCAGTCCTCGTCATCGGCCATCGAAGTGAGACGCTGCACCACGAACCCCGGTTCGCCGGCGCGCTGCCGCCTGGCTGCCGGTGAGTCGCCGGTTGCTGAAGGCGGGCTCTGCGGGGTTCGAGCGGCGCGAAACGGCTTCGAAACGCGTACAGCGGCGCTTCCCGCGCGGCGAGACGACTGACTGCCCTCAACCTGGTGGACTGCATGAATGACCGCGCCGCGGGCGTCCGCGGCCTGCTTTCCCGCCCCCAGTTCGCATCCTAGAGGCGGGCCAAACGCCTGTCAACGCGAAGGAAGTTGCCGGTTGGTGAACGCTGCAGCGGCGCGCGGGGTCGGGTAGGCTAGGGCCCGGGTGGCGTTCTGGCGACGCGGGGGGGCCGGTCTCCGGATCCGGCGGTCGAGCTTGAGACCCGAGCTTTGAGACCCGGTTGAGGGTTCCGACCGATGGATGCGCGAGCCGGCGGCGTCGGCCTTGCGGAGGATCAGCGAATGTTCAGTGCCGAGCATCTTCTCGAGCTCTTTCAGATGGGGTGGATCAGCAACTACCCCCTGACGCTGGGCTCGATCGTGACGATCTGTGTCTTTGCCGAGCGACTGTGGGTGCTGCGCGGGCTGGAGAAGCGATCGCGCGCCCTGACGGCGAAGGTGACCGACGCCTTGGTACAGCGTGACGTCGGCGCGGCGCGGGAGGCCTGCGAGGCCGACGACACGCCGCTGGGTCGCATCTTCCAGGAAGGCCTCAAGTGGCAGAACGTCGCCATCGAGGACCTCGAACGCATCCTCGCGACGGCGCGCGCCGAAGCGGCGGCGAGCCTGCGACGGGGCATTTGGATGATCGGCACGGTGGGGTCGCTGGCGCCGTTCGTCGGGCTCTTCGGCACCGTGGTGGGCATCATCCGGGCCTTCGCCGACATGGCCGCCCACGGCTCCGGCGGCTTCGCCGTCGTGGCCAACGGCATCTCCGAGGCGCTGATCGCCACCGCCGCGGGTCTGGGCGTCGCCATCGTGGCGCTCTCGTTCTTCAACTACCTGCAGACCCGCATCGGCAGCATCACGGCCACCTTCGGCCGCGGCTCCGAGCGCTTCGTGCAGGCGCTCATCTACGTGGAGTCTTCGTCCGAGGGTGGGGAGGAGGCTTCCGATGGCCATTTCCAGCCTGCCTAGCGGAGACGACGGCGAGGAAGGCGGCGGCATCGTCGCCGAGATCAACGTCACCCCGCTGACGGACATCTTCCTGGTGCTGCTCATCATCTTCATGGTGACGACCACCATCGTTCAGAACGAGGGCAAGAACATCGACCTGCCCTCGGCCGAACAGAGCGAGGAGACACCGAGCGGCGTCACCGTGGCCGTCACCCTCGAAGGCGCCATCCAGGTCAACAACCGCATCGTGTCGCCCCAGGATCTACCGACAGCCCTCGAGGAGGCACTCGGCATCGCCGAGCAGAAAGTCGTCATCCTCCGCGGAGACAAGCGCGTCCTCCTGGGCCAGGCCGTCGACATCCTCGACATGGCCCAGAAAGCCGGCGCCGAAAGCATCGCGTTAGCCACCCAATCTCCTTCTGGGTGAGCGACGTTCCAGGCGAGCCGGCTAGCGAGGGTCTCGTGTGTTTCGCGCGATCGAAGTAGCGGGTCGTTCGCGCCTGCAACTTGCCTGGGTCGCGGCGCGCTCCGGTCGGGCCTGGTAGTCTCCCAGGCATCGAAACCGTTTTGCTGGGCGGCGGTGGGTGAGGAGTCGCGATGAAGCTCTCGATCGAGCTATCGGACAGTCAGGCAACGAAACTCCGCGAAGAGGCCAGTCGCCTGGGTCTAGAGCCCACGCAGCTCGTGCTTGCAGCCGTAGCCGATCTCCTGACGGCAGAAGGCTCGGACTTCGAGTCGGCGGCCAAACGCATTCTCGAGAAGAATGAGGATCTCTACCGGCGCTTGGCGTGACTCGTTTCCTCAGCCTCCGGGAAGTCCTTCTCCTACATGAGCGCATCGCCGCTCAATCCGGCGGCGGTATAGGCGTTCGAGATCTTGGCCTGCTCGAGTCGGCGTTGGCACAGCCCCGTCAGAGCTTCGGCGGCGCGGACTTGTACCCGACGATTCCCGAGAAGGCGGTCGCACTCGGGTTCTCGCTCATCTCGAATCATCCCTTCGTGGACGGAAACAAGCGGGTGGGGCACGCGGCGCTCGAGATCTTCTTGTTTCTTAACGGATTCGAGCTTCGGGCGGACGTCGACGATCAAGAACGAGTCGTCTTGGCCGTCGCCGCCGGGGCTATGGGCCGCGACGACCTCCTTCATTGGGTCCGGCGTCACATCTTTACGCTGGAGGATTAGGAACACGGCATCGCGAGCCCAAGGCGGCAGCTCACACTCTGGACGAACTAGCTCGACTGGCGTCTTAGCCACGCGCCGGCGGCGAGCAGGAGCAGGGCCTCGGGGATCAGGAGGCCCAGGCCCGAGAACGACTTCAGTGAATTCTGGATCGGCAGGGGGAACTGGAGCACGGGGGCGCTCTTGGGGCGGAGCGTGATGTCGGCTTCGCGTTCCAGCAGCCAGTGCACGGTGTTGAGGGCCAGGTCGAGGTTGAAGAGTGCACGCAGGTTGCGGTTGGCGCCGAAGTCGCTGTCGCCGAAGACCGCCAGCCGCGCTTCGCCGGCGGGCAGGGGGTAGCGGCCGGTGGCCGCCAGCGTCCAGTAGTCGCTGCGCGTGCCCGGCGGTCGCTCGGGGTCCTGGCGCCGGTCCAGAATGGACGGATCGGGGTGCAGCCAGGCGTCGCCGCTGGACGTCACCAGGCGCTTGATGTCGGCGTCCGGATGCTCTTGCGGCCGGCGCGGCTCGATGGGTCGCGCGCCGCGGAAGAAGGTCATGCGGTTGCGGTTGAGGCCGCGCCGGGCCGGGTGGTCCCAGTAGTTGAAGACCAGCGGGTTCACACCCGGCGGGTCGCCTTCCAACGGGGCCGACGAGGGGTCTACGACCACCCGGTTGGGGCTGCCGAGTCCGTAGCGCGCCAGCCAGTCTTCGATGCCGGTCGTGTGGCCCGGCTCGAGCCACGCCAGCACGCTGCCGCCGCGGGCGAGATAGCGGTCGAGCGCGGCGATGGCCTCGGCTCGCAGGGCGCGCTCCGGGGCCAGCACCACCACCGCATCGGCGTCCTCGGGGATCTCGCGGACGAAGGCCGTGGTGAGAGAGCGCACGCGGTAGCCCTCGGTCTGCAGCGCCGCCGCGAAGCCGGAGAAGCCGAGTTCGCCGGAATCCAGCACGTCGCCCTCGCCGCTGCCGGCGGTGACGTAGAGGACGCGCTGGGTTTCGCGCCGGGCCAGGCGCGAGAGGGCCTCGAAGAGCGCGCCTTCGGTGGGGCGCGCGACGGTTTCGAAGTGTCCGTCGTGGCGCACCACCACGGTGTTGGAGCTGGCGACCTCGTAGCGGTCGGCCTCCTCGGGCACGTCGTCCAGGAGCCGGTCCGAGACGCGCACGCAGCCGGCGCGGCCGAGCTCGGCCAGAAGCTGGCGCGTGCGCCGGATGCGCGGGTCGAAGGCGTCGCGGTAGAGGTCGAGCGCCACGCACGCATCGCCCGCGGCGCCGTCCGGCGCGAGGCGCGCGATCGCCTCGCGGGTGGCGGGAGCCAGCTCGTAGCGCCCCTCCAGCGTCATGTCGAAGCGGACGTCGGCCGCGGAGGCGGCGACCACCGCCAACACGGCCCCCCACACGACGGCGAGCGAGCGGGCCACGGTGTCGGCCACCGGCGCCCGCGCGTGGGCGGAGGCCCGCTGGTGACGCCACAGGAGAAGCGCCGCCGCCGCCAGACACACGGCGCCTCCCAAGGCGTTCAGGCTGGTGAAGAGCGAGGTCTCTCCCAGCGTGCGCTGCGCGCCGAAGGCGGCGGCCAGCGCGATGACGCCGACGAGCGCCAGCCGCATCGGTCCCCGCCGCGTGCTGCCCACGCCGAAGCGCCGCCAGTCGAGAATGAAGCGGGTGATGCCCATGGCCATCCCCGCCAGCGCGGCGAAGTAGGCCACGTCGCCCAGCTGCACCACGCCCTCGGCGAAGACGCCGAAGCGCGGATGCATGGCGATCTGGTCCAGCAGGCGCGCCACGTCCTCGTTCAAGAAGGGGTTCAGCCAGCTGAAGTCGTACAGCACGAAGGCCAGCGCCCAGGCCGAGGCCGCCGCGATCAGCTGGCTGCTCGTGAGGGCCGAGCACACGAGGCCGAGCGACGCGATGCCGAGCGCCAGGAGCGTCAGGCCCAGGAAGACCGACACCAGGTGCTGCACGCCTACGCCGGCCTGCACGATGGCGGTCATGGGATAGACGAAGCTCACGACCATCATCAAGAGGACGAAGGCGAAAGTGACGGCGAACTTGCCCAGCACGATCTGCAGCGGGGACAGGCCGGTGGTGGAGAGGAGCTCGTCGGTGCCCCGGGCGCGCTCCTCCGCGAAGACCCGCATCGTGACCAGCGGCAGCGGCGCGATCAAGAGCAGCCCCAGCTGCTCCATGACGGGGTAGAAGACGGTGTCCCGCAAGTTGATGTGATCCGGGATCGTGTCGGATTCGAAGCCGCCCATGGTGGTGCTGGCGAACACGAACAGGATCTGGTTGTAGATGCGCAGGTGGTCGAAGAAGACCAGCGCCGTCACCAGCGCCACCATGAAGAGGACCAGGTAAGCCACCGGCGATGCGAACAGCACCGCCAGTTCCTTGCCGACGAGCGCGCGGAGTCGCGTCACGCCGCCGACCCGGTCTGGGCGAGTCCGGCCGGCGCCTCGCCGCGGAAGAGCGCCATGGGGTCGGGCGCGCCGAGCACGTCTTCGCTCGCGCCGCAGCAGACCAGCCGACCTCGGAAGAGCACGGCGGCGCGCGACGTGAGCGAGCGCGCTTCGTCCAGATCGTGGGTGCAGAGCACGATGGTGCGCCGCCCCTGGAGTTCGGCCAGTACCGACGCCACCTCGGCGCGCTGCAGCGGATCGAGGCCGCTGGTGGGCTCGTCCACGATCAGGAGCTCGGGGTCGTGCAGAAAGCCCTGGGCCAGGGACACGCGCTGTTGGTAGCCCTTGGAGAGGTTGCCGATCACGCGCCGCGCCACGTCCTCCAGGCGGAAGCGCGCCAGGCCTTCCTCCACCGCCGCTGCGAGGGCCCCGCCGGTGAGTCCACGCACGCCGCCGGCGAAGCGCAGGAAGCCTTCCACCCGAAGCTCGGGATACAGGCGCGACGTCTCGGCCACGAAGCCCAGGCGTTCGTGCACGCCGCGGGGTTGCGTGGTGGGATCGAGCCCATCGACCCGCACGGAGCCGGCCGTCGGCACCCAGTAGCCCGTCACCAGGCGGATGAACGTGGTCTTGCCCGCGCCGTTGGCGCCCAAGAGCCCGAACGTCTCGCCGCGTTCGATGGTGAGGTCCAGGCGGTCGAGCGCCACGTGCTCGCCGAAGCGGCGGGTCAGGCCTCGGGCCTCGACCCGGGCGCCGCGCAGCGGCTCCGGAACCTCTTCGACGGACTCGTTCCCCATGGCTGTGGCTCGTTCCCCCGTTCGCACCGACCCGCGCCGCGCACAGCTTGCCGCGGACCCCACGGGTTCGTAAAGTCCGGACGTGCCCGAAGTCGAGCGTCGACCCTCCAGCGGTTCGTGCGAGCGCTGCCGCGCTTCGCTCGGCCTGGCCTCCCTCTCGCGGCAGGGCGTCTGGTACTGCAGCACGGCCTGCGCCGAGGGTCGTCCTACCGGGACCGCGCGCACTCCGGCCGTTCCCGAGGAATGGCTGTACTCCCGCCCGCGGCGCTTCTACCGCCAGCGGGCGCCCAAGGAGCTGAAGCGCGGCCGGGGCTGAACGGCCCCCCATTCCCCTTATAGATGCCGCAGCGCTTCGAAGTAATTCGGCCAGGTCTTCGAGACGCAGCCCGGATCCAGGATCACGACGCCCGGCACCCGCAGCCCGGCCAGGGCGAAGGCCATGGCCATGCGGTGGTCGTCGTAGGTCTCGATGCGGGCGCCGCGCAGGCGGCCGGGCTCGGGGGGCTCGATCCGGAGCCAGTCGGGCCCCGTCTTGGCGCCCACCCCCAGGCGCTGCAGCTCGGTCTCGAGCGCGGCCAGGCGATCCGTCTCCTTGATGCGCAGGTTGGCCACGTTGCGGATCGTGGTGGGGCCTTCGGCGAACGCGGCGACCACGGCCAGCGTGAGGACGGCGTCCGGAAACTCGTTCATGTCGATCTCACTGGGGCTCCGCAGCCGGTCCGCGGGGCCGGTGACGACGATGGCGTCGGGCTCGCGCTCGACCCGACAGCCCATGCGGGCCAGGACGTCCAGCAGCTGGAGATCGGGCTGTCGGGACGAGGCGGGAATCCCCTCGACGCGCACGCGTCCCCCGGCGATGGCCGCGGCGCCGAAGGGATAGGTGGCGGCCGAGGCGTCGCCTTCGACGGCGTAGTCCCGCCCCCGGTAGTGTTCGCCCGCGCGCACGAAGAGGGCGTCCGCACCGCGCCAATCGGCCTCGCCGCCGAAGGTCCGCACGACCTCGAGCGTGGTCTCCACGTAGGGGCGCGACACCAGGACGCCGTCGCGGAACCGCAACAAGACGTCGCGTTCGGCGTAGGGGGCCGCCAGGACGACGGCCGAGACGTACTGGCTGGAGCGGGAGGCGTCGATCTCGGCGCTGCCGCCGGGAAGCCCTCCGCCGGCCAGCGCGACCGGCGGGCAGCCGCGCGCGCCTTCGAGTCGCAGCGAAGCGCCCAGGCCCACGAGCGCGTCCGCCAGGTCCTGCACCGGCCGCTCCCGCATGCGGGCGTTGCCGTCGATGGTGACGGGCCCCGGGGCCAGCGTGGCGGCCGCGGTCAGGAACCGCAGCGCCGTGCCGGCGTTGCCGACGAAGAGCGGCGAAGTCGGCGCCCGCAGCCGCCCGCCGGAGCCCTGGACGCGCCAGGGCTCCTCGCGCGTCGAGAGCTCGACGCCCAGGGCGGCCAGGGCCTCGCGCATGTAGCGGGTGTCGTCGGAGTGGAGGGCGCCGCGGAGCCGGCTCTCGCCCTCGGCCAGCGCGGCGGCCAGCAGGGCCCGGTTGGTGATGCTCTTGGAGCCCGGCACCCGCAGCCGGGCGTCCAGCGCGGCGCGCGGTTCGATGGGGCACTCGGCGGGCGGGGCGGACATGGGGCCCGAACCTAGCAGCTTGGCGGGGCGACCTGGCCGAGGCCGAAGCCGCCATCGAGCCTTCGGGCCGGCCCAGAACCCCAAGCGACGCTTGCGGTTAGGCCCCCTTGTCACAGAATCGACTCGAATTCGAGGCGCGGCCGTCCCAGGTTGGAGCGCACCCGCCGTTGACACCGCGGGAGCCGTTCGGCAAACTCCTCCGTCGGAATTTTTCCTAGCCAGAACGCGAGGTTAGCGCTCTCCCGCTGTACGCTCCCGCTGTGTAGGGGCCCGATGCTTGGCGGGCTCGGCATGCCCCGGGAGACAGGACGCGGCCTCGCCTCGCCCAGTGAGGAACCCTCGAGTGACCAAGGTCCTCGTATCGGATGCCCTTGCCGCGCAGGGGTTGGAGATCTTGCGCCAGACGCCCGGCCTGGAGGTGGTCGATCGCCCCGGGCTCTCGCCCGGCGAGCTGCTGGACGTCATCGGCGACGTGCACGGGTTGGTGATCCGATCCGGCACCAAGGTGACGGCCGACGTGATCGCCAAGGCCGACTGCCTGCGCGTGATCGGCCGCGCCGGCATCGGTGTGGACAACGTCGACGTGCCGGCGGCCACCGAGCGCGGGATCGTGGTGGTGAACACGCCCGAGGGCAACAACGTCACCACGGCCGAGCACGCCATCGCGCTGTTGGTGTCGCTGGCCCGCCACATTCCCCAGGCCACCGCCTCCATGAAGGACGGCAGGTGGGAAAAGAAGAAGTTCACGGGCATGGAGCTCTACAACCGCACGCTGGGCGTGCTGGGGTTGGGCAACATCGGCCGCGTGGTAGCGGTGCGGGCCAAGGGCCTGGGCATGAAGGTCGTGGCGTACGATCCGCACATCTCCGCCGAGGCCGCCGCCGCCCTGGACGTAGAACTCGTGGAGTTGGACGAGCTCTTGAGCCGGGCCGACGCCCTCACGGTGCACGTGCCCCGCACCAAGGAGACGACCGGGCTCTTGGGACGCGACGCCTTCGCGCGCTGCAAGCCCGGCGTGCTGGTCATCAACGCCGCGCGCGGCGGCATCGTGGACGAGGCGGCGCTGCTGGAGGCGCTCGACGCCGGTCAGGTGGGCGGCGCCGCGCTGGACGTCTTCAGCGAGGAGCCGCCGCCGGCGGACCACCCGCTGCTGACCCACGAGCGGGTCATCTGCACGCCGCACCTGGGGGCCTCCACCGAGCAGGCCCAGATCAACGTGGCCGTGGCCGTGGCCGAGCAGGTGCGCGACTACCTGAAGCAGGGCGTCATCCGCAACTCCGTCAACGTGCCCAGCATGTCGCCGGAGCAGCTGGAGGAGATGCGTCCCTATCTTCAGTTGGCCGAGAAGTTGGGGCGCTTCCAGGGGCAGCTCTGCCCCGGGGCGATCGAGCAGGTGGAGGTCGAGTACGCCGGCGACGTGGCGTCGCGCCGGGTCGCGCCGCTCACCATCACCGTCCTGAAGGGCCTGCTCGAGTCGGTCTCCGACCAGGTCAACATGGTGAACGCCTCGGTCATGGCTCAGGAGCGCGGCATCAAGGTGGTGGAGTCGAAGGCCAGCCAGCCCCAGGACTTCACCAGCGCCATCACCGTGCGCGTGAAAGGTTGCATCGACCGCCTGGTGACGGGGGCGGTCTTCCACGGCCGGCAGCCGCGCATCGTGCGCATCGACGACTTCATGCTGGAAGCGATTCCGGAGGGGCCGACGCTGTTCCTGCAGAACCGCGATCAGCCGGGCGTGGTGGGCACCATCGGATCGCTGCTCGGCGAAGAGGGCATCAACATCGCGCGCATGCAGCTTGCGCTGGTGCGCGAGCGGGGCGAGGCCGCCATGCTCATCAACATCGACTCGGCGCCTTCCGAACGCGTGATGGAACGCCTGCGCAACGTGGAGCACGTCATGGCCGCGCAGCTGGTGGACTTCTAGCCGTGAAGACCGTCGTCGCGGTAGGCGCCCAGTGGGGTGACGAAGGCAAGGGCAAGATCGTCGACTGGCTGGCGCCCCAGGCCGAGCTGGTGGTGCGCTTCCAGGGCGGCAACAACGCCGGCCACACCCTGGTGGTGGACGGCGAGCAGACGGTCCTGCACGTGGTGCCGTCGGGCATCCTCCACTCCGGCAGCGTCAACCTGATCGGTCCCGGCGTGGTGGTGGATCCCGCCGTGCTGCTGACGGAGATCGACGCCTTGACGGAGCGCGGCGTGCTGCGCGATCCCTCGCGCCTGCGCGTCTCGGGCCGGGCCCACGTGATCCTGCCGTGGCACACGGCTCTCGACAAAGCCCGCGAAGAGGCCGCCCGCAAGAAGGCCATCGGCACCACCGGCCGCGGCATCGGCCCCACCTACGAGGACAAGGTGGCCCGCCGCGGCGTGCGGGTGGCCGACCTGCTCCACCCCGAGAGCTTGCGCGAGAAGCTGGCCGACCTGGTGACCCGCAAGAACTTCGAGCTGGAGAACCTGCTGAACTGGGCGCCGGTGGACGTGAAGCAGGTGACCGAGCAGGCCATCGAGTGGGGCCGCCGTCTCGAGCCCTACGTCGACCACACCACCCGTATCCTCGACCGCGCCCTGCGCGACGGCAAGAAGGTGCTCTTCGAGGGCGCCCAGGGCACGTTCCTGGACATCGACCACGGCACCTATCCCTATGTGACCTCGTCCAACTGCGTCGCCGGCGGCGTCTGCACCGGCGGCGGCGTGGGCCCCACCCGCATCGACCGGGTGCTGGGCATCACCAAGGCCTACACCACCCGGGTGGGGGGCGGACCGTTTCCCACCGAGGAGACGGGCTCCGTGGGCGAGGAGCTCCGCAAGGCCGGTTCCGAGTTCGGCGCCACCACCGGGCGCCCGCGCCGCTGCGGCTGGCTCGACGCCGTGATGCTGCGCGAGGCCGTCTGCGTCAACGGCATCACCGACCTGGCCGTCAATAAGCTGGACGTGCTGCGCGGCGTGCGCGAGCTGCCCATCGCCACTCAGTACCGGATCGGCGGCAAGCTGACGGACGACTTCCCCATGACCCTCGACGAAGTGGCCCAGGCCGAGCCCGTCTACGAGACGCTGCCCGGTTTCGACGAGGACGTATCGGGCGTCCGCCGCAGCGAGGATCTTCCGGACAACGCCCGCCGCTACGTCGAGCGCATCGAGTCCCTGGCCGGCGTGCCCGTCGCCCTCGTCTCCGTGGGCCCCGGCCGCGACGAGACGATTCGGCGGGGGGCGCTCTTCGGCGACTAGCGGCGGCCCGAGCCTCGAAATCCCTCAACCCAGCACGGGGCCGGACCGACTCATCCCGCAGCGGCCTCCACCGCGGCCACCGGACGGGTGGGGGAGCCGTCAGCCGAGTGGGCTTCCGGGACGCGCGAAAGGCGGAACCCGAAGCCCGCGCCGAAGCCACTCACCAGCGAGAGAACGGCCCCCGGAGACTGTCCACCATGGGAAGCACCCTGCGCATCGTCTCCGCCAACCTGTGGCGGGAAGGCGCCGACCCGGAGGCTCTGGCCGACCAGGTACGCGCGCTGGAGGCGGACGTGGTGGCCGTGCAAGAGCTGGCGGCTCCGCAGGCCGAAGCCCTGGCCAGCGTGCTTCCGCACGGCACCCTGGCGCCGCACGAGGGCTTCCACGGCCTGGGCATCGCCTCGCGCCGCCCCGTCCAGGTCGACCCGCTCCCACTGCCGTACCGCGGCGGCTTCGCGGCCACGCTGCTCCCGCAAGACTGGCCGGGCCTGCAAAAGCCGCTTGAGGTGGCCAACGTCCACATCGCGGCGCCCCAGGTCATGCCCGTCCCGCTGGGCTTCTGGCACCGCCGTCGCCAGGTACAGGCCCTCGAGCGCTACCTGGTCGAGACGCCCGTCGACGGCCGCGTGCTGCTGGGCGACTTCAACGCCACCCCCATCTGGGGTGTGTACCGGCGAATCTCGTCCCAGCTGACCGACGCCGCCATCGCCGTCGCACAGCAGCGCGGCCGCCCCGTCGCTCCCACCTGGGGCCCTTGGTCCTCGGCCCCCCGATTGCTTCGCATCGACCACGCCTTCACGCACGGCGTACGGGTCGAAGAGTTCCAGGTCGTCCACGTCCGCGGTGCGGACCACAGTGCCATCGTCATCGATTGCTCCCTCGATTAAAGTCCCGGGCCGGCCGAGTCCAGCGCGCGCCCGAGACGAATCCCCAGAACCAACCAGCCCCTGAACTTCGAAGGGGCCGCCACCAACCAAAGACCGCAAGACGCGGGCGGATGAGTCGGGGGTGCCCGTGGTCGGTCGGCTCACCCGCCCGCGTGATCCCGGAGCGCCTGGGTCTCCTCCTTCGCGGCACGACCATCAGCGCGCACCGCAGGGTGTCGAAGACCCCGAGGCCGACGTGGCGGTGACCTCGAGGTCGGGGGCCGGCGCCCGGGAACGGGGGACGGTCAACGTTTTCGAGCCTAGGCGAATAAAAAGCGAAAGTCAACGAACTGCCGATCAAAGGAGCGATTTTTCGCCTCCGAGACGAGCGAGGACGATCAACGAAGGGTTGGGGGGGAGGGCGGGAGCGCAGGCGGGCGCCCCGACAGCGATCGCTGCCGGAGCGCCCCGAATCCCGAGAGCCGCCCGGGGACGGCGCGTCTCGCACTTTGCGAGTTCCAGGCGACTCCCTGAACCCGATCGCCGGCTCACCCGATCCGAAGACCCAGCGAACGCGACGACTCTCAAAGTAGGCAGCGCCCCAACCCCCGCGCAGTGAAGGACTTCACAGCTGCCGAAACGCCCGCGCGAGGCCGTCTCCAGCGCCCCGCGACCTCGCTCGACAACGCCCGGCGCTGTGGTACCTCCCGGCTGGGCCTATAGCTCAGTTGGTAGAGCAGCGGACTTTTAATCCGACGGTCGGGGGTTCGAGTCCCCCTGGGCCCACCAGCTTTCCATTTCTTCTCTCGGCCACCTCCCACGCGCGTCGAGATGGCAGTGAGAGCCTCCTCGAATGGTGGGGTCGTTCGGTTGCGCACGAACCGATGAGACAACTGCGTGTCGAGTGGAAGCGCGACTCGGCGGACGAGCCGGTCGGGGATCTGCAGCGAGATCTCTGAAGATCGCCGGGAGCGGCGGAAGGTCGAGGAGCTTCGGCACGAAACACGAGCGACACGTCGGAGACACTCGCCCCGAGGCCATCAAGCGGATTGCCGAATTTTCGAGTGTGATCAGGCCCGTATTCATCGATGCCGCGTTGTTTCTCTCGGGCCGCGCCCCCTGGAAGAGGCGCGCCTGTACGTGGTGTGCCCGGTTCTGTCACAAGGCGGTCATAAGGTCGCCGTCGCCACCACGAATTGAGGCGATCGCGGAGCGCCAAGAGATACCGCAAGTGAGCTTGCACGGGTGGCGGGACGGGGTGAGCGGAGTTGACGCGTATGGGGTCAGTATGGGGTCAAAGTGTGAAATCGGGTTCGCGGCTTCAAGGGACGGCACTAATCCGGGTCGCGGGCACCGAGCCCGCTCGGAATAAACGGTGCAACCGCGAGGTCCTTGGTCCGTGCGCAAACTGATCCAGTTGTGAGCAACCCGTTTGGCGGCCGTGAACGGCGGTTCACGAAACAAGCTTCGATACCGGAAGTACACCTGTTGTCGACCGAGTTGTCGCGACTCGCGTGGCTCTCGCACAAACTTTTCGCACGCG
>JAKSBN010000508.1 GCA_022361175.1 Pseudomonadota bacterium
GCAGGCCGAAGCGCGCGAAGTCGCGGGCGCTCGCGGGGCAGTGGCTCGAGCCGATGAAGGTGCCGGCCTCGTCGAAGCGCGGGTCCGCCGTCCGCATGCCGAGCGGCTCGAAGAGCTCCCGGCGCATGAAGGCCAGCATGCCGTCGCGTCCGCCTCCCACGGTCTCGCCCACCAGTCGCGCCAACAGGTTCGACGCGCCGCTGTTGTAGTTCCAGCGCGTCTCGGGCTCGGCCAGATAAGGCAGCTGGGAGGCGAAGCCCGCCACGTCCGACTTGCCGGCGCCGAAGAGCATCGGCAGCACGTCCGACTCGTCCTCGGGGTAGTAGCGCACGGCGCCGCCGCCCAGGTGTTCGGCCTCGCGAAAACGCAGGCCGTCCACCATGCGGAGCATCTGGTCGATGGTGATGCGGCGGCGCGGATCGCCCTCGGCCCACTCCTTCACCGGCATCGGCTGCGAGACGTCGAGCCGGCCCTGCCGCACCAGGATCCCGACGAGCGCGTTCGTGATGCTCTTGGTCATGGACCACGAGCGGAAGGCTCGATCCGGGCCCGCGTCGTGGGCGTAGCGTTCGGCCACGATGGCTCCCCGCTGCACCACCGCGACGGCGTGCGTGCGCTCGAGGTCGTCGGGCTCCGGCTGCGAGAAGGCGTGGTCCAACAGCCGCTCCACGGCGGTGGCGTCGACCCGCGGATCCAGCTCGGCCCGGGGCCACTTCTCGGTGGGCCAGGGGACGTCGTCAGGTTGGGCGGGCAGCGGGAGGAGATCGGCCATGCGGAAACGGTAGGCGCACTCGGGTTGCGGATCCAGCGACGTCGCCCCGGCGCGTAACCCGTGTACCTTCCGCCGCGTATCGATGGCGTCCCTGCTCACTTCGGAGACGGTCTTGGCCCGCCCCTGCGACGTCGGTCCCGCCTGCGCCCTGCTTCTGGTCGGAGCCCTCCTGGCCTGCGACCGGCCGGCTCCGTCGACCGCGGACCCTTCTCCGCCCCAAAGTGAGCGGGAGCAGGTGCTCGGGCCCTTCTTGAGCGCGCACTGGCAGCTCCCGATCCCGCCGCAGGGTCCGATCCCGCCGGGTTGGAGTCCGGCCGAGGCCGACCTGGCCCCGGCCACCTGCGGCGCCTGCCATCCCAAGCAGTTCGCGGAGTGGAAGACCAGCTTCCACGCGGCCGCCTACTCCCCGGGCTTCGCCGGCCAGCTGGTGGAGGGCGAGCTGGCGGAACCCGGTGCGCTGCGCCACTGCCAAACGTGCCACACCCCGCTGGCGGAGCAGCAGCCCGTCACGGAGACCGGAGCAGCGAACCCCGTCTACGACCCCGAACTCCGCCGTCAGGGACTCGTGTGCGCGGGATGCCACGTCCGCGCCCACGAGCGCCGCGGGCCGCCGCGGCGGCCCGAACTCGCGCCCCTGGCGCCCGTTCTGCCGCACGGCGGCTTCGAGGCGCATCCCGAATTTCAGGAGAGCCGCTTCTGCGCCACCTGCCACCAGTTCTTCGACGACGCCGGCATCGACGGCGTGCCCATCCAGAACACCTACGCCGAGTGGCGCGCCAGCCCCCAGGCCGCCGCTGGCCGCAGTTGCCAGAGCTGCCACATGCCGGACCGAGCCCACACGTGGCGCGGCATCCACGACCCGGACATGGTCCGCCAGGGCGTCGACGTCGCACTGCGCGACACGCAGCTGGCGGATGTACTGACGACGACGCTGGTCGTGACGAACCGCGACGTCGGGCACGCATTCCCCACCTACGTGACGCCCCGAGTGTTCCTCTCCCTGTACCAGGAAGATGCGGATGGAAACGAGCTGGCCGACACGCGCCGGGAGGCCACCATCGGACGGCCGCTCGCCGGCGCCGGGCAGGCCTTCGACACGCGCGTCCCGCCCGGCGAGTCCTACGCCTTGCCCTACACCGAGCCGCGCCACCCCGAGGCCCGAACGCTGGTGGCGCGCGTCACCGTCGCCCCGGACTTCCACTACGAAGGCGTCTACGCCGCCCTGCTCGACACCCTGACCGACCCCGACGCCCGCACCCAGATCGCCGACGCCGCCCGCCGCGCCGCAGCCTCCCACTACACCCTCTTCGAAGACCGCCTCCCCCTCTAACAAAAGAAACGGCCCCGCTCACCCCCCTGCACCCCGCGAGCCGGCGGGGCGAGGGGAGTGGAGGCGAAATCAAGCGCAGCCCCCCTGCCCACGGCGAGCCATTCGCCGGAACTCCCCTCGCCCCGCCGGCGGCGAGTAAGCTCGATCCCCGGGTGGGCGGGCCTAGTGGATGGGAAGCTCGCGCTGAGTCCAGACGAGGTTGGCGACGTGGAAGACCAGGATGCGCCGGTTGGTGGTCACGCTGGCGACGCCGCCGCGGGCGCGCACCTCTTCCACCCGCTCCTGCACCTGCAGCTTGCGCTCGGCCACCAGCTGCGAGCCGGCGCCCACGCCCAGCGCGCGCCGCTTGGTCACGACGATGGCGGTCTGATCGCCGACGGCGTGGTGCAGCGGCGCCTCGGCCACGCCGAAGTCCTCCACCAGGAGGCGCCCCGAGTCGCCCGCCAGACCGACGAAGCGGCGCGACGTCAGCCAGAGCGCCACGTTCTCGCCCACCACGGGGGGAGCGGCGCTCTCGCCGGCCTGCAAGCGCAGCTCGCTCCAGTTGCCCGATGCGACCGTGGCCCCCAAGAAACGCCGGTCCGTCAGGACGGCACCCACACGACCCCGGGCGTCGGAGTGGAGGACCGTCTCCCCGCGCTCCAGCCGTTCCACCGGCCCGCTTCCCGAGGCCGACAGGCCAAACACGTGGCGCCCCCGGATCTGGACGTCGAAGACGTCCACCAGCCGGGGCGACGCCAGGGCCGCCCCCAGGGCGACTCCGCTCCACACCAGACCCCACAGGCCCGCTCGCCCGATTCGCCCTCGCCACCCCGGCCTGCGCGTTCGTTGCCGCTGCATGAGCCCCAGGGTAGTCGCATCGAGATTTGGTATCTAACCGTGCCATGGACCCGTCCTATGTCAGTCCCGTGAACGAGGGCGTCGCCCCGGCCGCGCCGGGAGAGTTCGCGCCGCTCGCCATCGGGCCGCTCCAGCTGGCTTCGCCGGTGGTGCTGGCGCCCATGGCCGGCATCACCAACGCGCCCTTCCGTCAGCTCTGCCGCGGGTTCGGAGGCGCGCTCTTCGTCAGCGAGATGATCACCGCGCGGGCCCTGGTGGAACGCAACGCGAAGACCCTGCGCCTGGCCGGCTTCGACCCCAGCGAGCAGCCGCGGAGTCTCCAGCTCTACGGAGTGGACGCGCACTACACGGGCGAGGCAGTGGCCTGGCTGGTGGACGAAGACCAGGTGGACCACATCGATCTGAACTTCGGCTGCCCCGTGCGCAAGGTGACGCGCCGGGGCGGCGGCGCCGCCATCCCGTTGAAGCCCCGCTTGCTGGCCAAGATCGTGCGCGCGGCCGTGGCGCGTGCAGGCGACGTTCCCGTCACCATCAAGTTTCGCATCGGCATCGACGACGGCCTGGAGACGTTTCGGGACGCCGGCCGCATCGCCGAGGAGGAGGGCTGCGCCGCCGTTGCGCTGCACGCCCGGACGGCCGCCCAGCTCTACGACGGCGAAGCGGATTGGCGCGCGGTCGGCGAGCTGGTGCAGCACGTGACGCGCATCCCGGTGCTTGGCAACGGCGACATCTGGGAGGCCTGGGACGCCCTGCGCATGATGCGCCAGACGGGCTGCCGCGGCGTGGTCGTGGGTCGCGGCTGCCTCGGGCGCCCGTGGCTCTTCCGCGACCTGGCCGACGTCTTCGCCGGTCGCCGCCCCAGCAACCCCCCGCGTTTCGGCCAGGTGGCCGAGATCATGCTGGACCACGCCCGGCGGCTGGTCGCCTGGATCGGCGAGCGTCACGGCATGCGCGACTTCCGCAAGCACGCCACCTGGTACACCAAGGGCTTCCCGGGCAGCGCCCGCTGGCGCGAACACCTGATCCGCATCGACACCTACCAGGACCTGGAGAAGATCCTGGCCGACACGAACCCCGAGCTCCCCTTCCCGCCCCACGCCATGCGCGTCCCCCGCGGCAAGAGCGGCGGCCGCCAACGCGTCGCCCTGCCCGAGGGCTACCTCACCACCCTCGAAGACGACACCCCGCCCGAAGAAGAACTCGCGCAAGCCACCGCCGTCTCCGGCGGCTGACCAGGCACGCGCCTTTGACGCGAGACCTGCGTTGCTGCGAGCTCGCCGTAGAGAACTACGGCTTCGCTCTTGCGCCTTGATCTCGCGCCAAACTCGCGCGCCTGGTCACTCGACGAGACTGATGATTTTCTCGCAGCGATCGAGTCGTGCGACGCCGCCTTCGCGGATGCGCTGGGTGCGGCTTTCCAGGTCGTTCATGCGGCGGTTGATCCAGGAGGCGGCCAAGTCGAAGCGGAGCGGGTCCACCTTGGCCTGCTTCAAGAGCTCGGCGCCGACGATCACCGCCACCACCACGTCGGCCAGGGCCTGGGCGCACATGAGCGCGTAGTTGAAATCCTGGAGCAGCGTCGAGAAAGTGTCCTGGATGAGCGCGATGCCGCGCCGCACCTTGTCGGCGTACTCGCCGAGCGGCGGCTCCGAGAGCTCCTCCAGCTCCTTGGCCAGCTCGTCGAAGGCGACGCTCAGCGCCCCCTTGCCGATCTCCTTCAGCGCGAACGACACCTGGATCTCCGACGTGCCTTCGTAGATGGTGGTGATGATGGCGTCGTTGTGGAGCTTGCCGGCCAGCGACTCCGACATGAAGCCGAGGCCGCCGTGCACCTGGATCGCCTGCCGGGTGACGTCGTCCGCCACCTCGGTGGCCAGGTACTTGGCCAGCGGGGTCAGCAGCCGCACGCGCGTCAGGTTGCGCTGATAGGTCTGGTCCAGTTCCGCGCGCTCGGAGGCGGAGAGCTCCGGCCGCCCCAGGGCGTCCTCGATGGCCCGGTTGATGTCGAGCAGTCGGCACGCCCGGTAGAGCAGCGCCCGGCTTCCTTCCACGTCGATGGTCATGCGCGAGAGGATGTTCTTCATGAGCGGCTGATCCGCGATCGGGATCCCGAACTGCTTGCGCTCGCGCGCGTACTCCAGCGCGCTCTTGAGCGCCGCCTCGGCGACGCCGATCCCCTGCGCCGCCACTCCCAGGCGCGCGTTGTTCATCAGCGCCAGCATGGCCTTGAAGCCCTCGCCCTTGGCGCCGACGCGCGTGGCCTCCGCCCGCGAGAACGAGATGGCCGCCGTGGGCGAACCGTGGATGCCGAGCTTCTCCTCCAGGCGCACCACCTCGACGCCGTTCTTGGAGCCGTCGGGCCGCGTGCGGGTGCACAGGTAGAGGGAGAGCCCCTTCGTGGATCCCTTCGAGGCCTCGAACGTGTCGTCGTCCCGCGCCAGCACCAGGTGGACCTCGCAGCCCCCGTTGGTGATGAAGATCTTCTCTCCGTCCAGGTAGACCTTGTCGCCTTCCTCGGTCGCCCGGGTCGTGATGGCGCCCAGGTCCGAGCCGGCGTGCGGCTCGGTCAGATCCATGGCGCCCATGACCTCGCCCGAGGCGAAGCGCGGCAGGAAGGCCTGTTTGAGCTCGTCGGAGGCGTACTGTTGGATGTCTTCGGCGACACCCGCCTGCAGGCCGACGATCGTCATCAGCCCGGCGTCGGCACGCGCGATCATCTGCATCACCACGTTGGCCACCAGGGCCGGCAGCTGGAAGCCCCCGTACTCCTCGCGCACCCCGAAGCTGATGAGCCCCGCCTCTCGCAGCTTCTCGTAGCCGCGGCGGATGTGCTCCGGGTAGACGACCTGGCCGTCCTCCAGCCGCGCGGCCTCGTACCAGCCCGGCCGCGTCTCCTCCGCGATCTCCTCGCAGATCTGCGCCGCGGTCTCCAGCACTTCCTGGAGGGCCGCGACCTCCTGCTCGACGTCCACGTCGTCGCCCTTGCGCAGGCGAAAGTAGGTGTCCCAGTCGACCAGAGACTGGAGATAGAGGCGAATGCCGTCGTTCAGGTATCCCATGACCGCTCTCCCCGCCCACCGGCGCGGCGGGCGCATGGCCCGGTTCGGCCGGTCGGCTGCGCATCTTCACTCCGATCCCTGGCGGGTCGGAACCCGGACCGGGTCGGCCTCGGGAACGGAATCGTATGCCAACGACCCGGGACTCCGAGTCAGCCGCGTCCAGAGTTGATGAGAACCGCGGTTCGAATCAGCGCAGCCAGGCCAGCAAGAGGGGCAGCGAAGCGAAGGAGATCAGGGTGGAAAGCACGACCACACTGGCGACCTCGTCGGGGGACCGACCATGCCGGCTGGCCATCAGCGAGTTGAAGACCGCCGCCGGCATGGCGCACTCCAGAATGAAAACGCCCCGCGCCGTACCGGTCAAACCGATCAGGGCGGCCAGCGCCACGCCCACCCCGAGGCCGAGCCCGATCCGCAGCACGGACAGGGCGAGCGTGCGCGGGATCCGGCCCAAGCTCAGCTGGGCCAGGGACACACCGAGCGTGATCTGCATCAGGGGAATCGTAAAGCTCCCCAAGAGCGTCGTCGTCTCGATGATCCAGCCGGGAACTTGGACGTCCGTCTGCGCCACCGCCACGCCCAGCACCGCCGCCCAGGCCAGCGGCGTGCGCACGAGCGCGGCGATGGAAGCCTCGCCGGTCCACCACCAGATCCCGATGGTGAAGTGCAGCAGCGAAGTCACGGTGAAGAAGCCGATGGCCAGCGCCAGCCCGGCGTCGCCAAAGGCGAAGAGTGCGATGGGAAGGCCCATGTTGCCGGTGTTCATGAACACCAGCGGCGCCAGGAAGGTGTGGCGAGGCAGCTTCGCCGCGCGCAGGATCAGCGTGGCGACGATCGCCAACACCGACAGCGCGACGGCGGCGGCCCCTGCCATGCGGTAGACCTGGCCCGGATCGATCTCCAGGGTGGAGAGCCGCGAGAAGACGAGGCAGGGAGCGCCGACGGTCGTGATCAAGTCGGTCACGAGGGCCGCGTCGTAGGGTCGCCCACTGCGGGTCCACGCGTACCCGAGCGCCGCGCACGCGTAGATCGGCGCCAAGATGGCCAGCAGCTCTGTCCACATGGCCTCAGCCTAACGCAACCGCCGCCGTTCGAGCGCCCCGGTTTGATCGCCCCGGCGCTCGCAAGTACCCTGCGCGGGAGACCGCGGTCCCGGCGCTCGGGACGGACGCGGACTCGAGGAGAACGACATGCCCCCCTACCGTCTATTCGGCTCCGAGCTGTCTCCCTACTCCGTCAAGGTCCGCTCGTACCTGCGCTACAAGGACATCCCGCACGAGTGGGTCGTGCGCAGCCAGAACAACATGGCCGAGTTCCAGCAGCACGCGAAGCTGCCCCTGATCCCCTTGCTGCTGACACCGGACGGTGCCTCGCTTCAGGACTCGACCCCGATTCTCGAGCACCTCGAAGCCGAATTCCCGGAGCCGTCGATCCACCCCGACGATCCGACCCTGGAATTCGTCTCGGCGCTGTTGGAGGAGTACGGGGACGAGTGGGGCAACAAGCCCATGTTCCACTACCGCTGGACGTACGAGGAAGACCAGCGATCGTGCGCCTCGCGGATCGCGGCCGAGAACCTGCCGGACGCCGAGGCGAACGTGCTGGACCAGGTGGCCCAGGGGATCGTGCAGCGCATGGTGCCGCGGCTGTCGTTCGTGGGCTCGTCCGAGGCCACGCGGGACGGCATCGAGGCCTCCTTCAAGCGCCAGATCGGCGCCCTCGAACGCCACCTCGCCCACCGTCCCTATCTCTTCGGAGAGCGTCCCGCGTTCGCCGATTTCGGCGTCTTCGCCCAGATCTACGAAGCCTCCACCGACCCCACGCCCGGGCACTTCATCGAGGCCCACACGCCGAGCGTGCTGACCTGGTGCCGGCGCATGCTGGACCCCACCTGCGACGGTCCTTTCGAGAGCTGGGACACGTTGGGCGACACGCTGGCGCCGTTGCTTCACGAGGAAGTGGGCCGCACGTTCCTGCCGTGGTCGGCCGCCAACGCCAAGGCCCTGGCCGCGGGCGAAGAGAGCTTTTCCGTCGAGCTGCACGGGAAGCCCTTCTCGCAGCAGGCCCAGAAGTACCACGCCAAGTCGCTGCAGGCCCTGAAGGCCCGCTACGCGGCGGTCGCCGACAAGGGCTCGTTGGACCCGATTCTCGACGCCGCCGAGTGTCGCTCCGTGCTGGCCGCCTAGTCCGATGCCGAAGCTCGGTGTGGTCCTGCGAACCATGGGCGCCGGCTCCGACCCGGCCACATTGGCCGCCGGCGCTCGGGCCGCGGAAGCGGCCGGCCTCGACGACCTCTGGGTGGTGGACCACATCGCCATCCCCCCGGACGACGCCGAAGGCTCGGACGGCCGCTACCTGGATCCCCTGGCGACGCTGGCCTACCTGGCCGGACAGACCGAGCGCATCGGCCTCGGCACCAGCGTCCTGATCCTGCCCTACCGGCCGCCGCTGCCCACGGCCAAGTGGGTGGCCACCGTCCAAGAGCTCTCGCGAGGCCGACTGCGCCTGGGCGTCGGCGTGGGCTGGATGAAGCCGGAATTCCGGGCGCTCGGCGTCGAGCGGTCGCAGCGCGGCGTCCTCGCCGACGACACGCTGGACTTCCTGGAGACGTGCTTCGCGGCCGAGGACGACGTGGTGGAACGCAACGGCCAGCGCTTCCTCTTCCGTCCCCATCCGGAGCGCCCGCCCATCTTCGTGGGCGGCGCGGGCGAGCACGCCCTCGCCCGCGCGGTGCGCCACGGCGGCTGGATGCCCATGGGCGCCGATCCCGAAAAGCTGGCCGCGCCGGCCGAGACCCTGAGGCGGCTGGCGGCCGACGCCGGTCGCCCGGTGCCCGCCATCGCCGCCATGGGACGGCTGCCGCTGGCAGACCCCGCCCGCGCCAAAGAGCAGCTGGCGGCGCTGGCCGAACTGGGCGTCGAGCGCGTGGTGCACGCGGCCCGCTACGCCGACGCCGACGCGTTGCGGGCGGAGCTCGACGGGCTCGCGCCGCTCGGTCCCAACTAGGACCCGGGCTCGAGCCCCGCCAACAAGAGCTCGTTCAAGCGCGAGACGAAGGCCGCCGCGTCCTCCGGGCGGCCCCCCTCCGCCAGCACGGCCTGGCCGTAGAGGAGCTCGGCCAGGGCGGTGACGCGCGCATCCTCGGCGTCGGCGGCGTGGAGTGCGGAGAGCCGCTCGACGAGGGCGTGCTGCGGATTCACCTCCAGCACGCGCTTGGTCTTCGGGACGTCCTGGCCGGCCCGCCGCAGCATCTCCTCCATCTGCGGCGTCATGTCGCCCTGCTCCAGCACCAGACACGCCGGCGAGGTGGTGAGGCGGGAAGACACCCGCACCTCCTTCACGTCTTCCTGGACGGCGGCACGCACCGCGGCCAGCACGCCCTTTAGGGCGTCGGCCTGCTCCTCGCGTGCCTTGGCCGCGGCTTCGCGCTCGCTCTCGTCGCCGAGCTCGACCTCGCCCTGGCCCACCGAGCGCCAGCTCTTGCCGCGGTACTCGGGCGGAAGCTGCGCCAGCCAGATCTCGTCCACCGGGTCGGCGAACAGCAGCACCTCGATGCCCTTGTCGCGGAACGCCTCCAGGTGAGGCGAACTCTCGAGCGCCGCCAGGCTCTCGCCGACGGCGTAGTAGAAGCAGGTCTGGTCGTCGCCCATGCGCTCCACCACTTGGGCCAGCGACGTCAGCTCGCCCGAAGCGTGCGTGCTGTGGCAGCGCACCAGATCCAGGATGCGCTCGGGCTTCTCGTCGGGCACCAGCAGCCCCTCTTTCAGCACCGGCCCGAAGGCGGCCCAGAAGCGCCGGTACGCATCCGCGTCGTTCTCGGCCAGCTCGCCGAGGGCGTCCAGCACCTTCTTCACCAGGTGCCGGCGGATCGCGCGAATCTGTCGGTCCTGCTGCAGCATCTCGCGGGAGACGTTCAGCGACAGGTCCTCCGCGTCGACGACGCCCTTCACGAAACGCAGGAATTCGGGCATCAGCTCGCGACACTCGTCCATGATGAACACGCGCTTCACGTAGAGCTGGATGCCCTTGTGGGCCATCTCCCGGTGGTAGAGGTCGGGGGGCGCCACCTGCGGCACGAACAAGAGCGCCCGCGCCTCGAACGTGCCCTCGATCTTGGTGCGCACCGGCAGCAGCGGGTCCTGCCAGTCGTGGGAGATGTGGCGGTAGAACTCGAAGAGCTCGCGCTCCTCCACCTGGTCCGCCGGCCGCGTCCACAGCGCCTCGCGGGAGTTCAGGTCCTCCTCGATCTCCTTGGGCGCGTCGCCTTCGATGCGAAGCCGGATCGGGTGCGCCACGAAGTCGGAGTAGCGCTTCACGATGCCGCGCAGCACCCACTCGTCCGTGTAGTCCTGGAGGCCGGCCTCGGGCTCCACGGCCCGGAGGTGGAGCGTGATGGTGGTCCCGGCCTCGTCCCGCTCGGCTTCCTCCAGCGAGAAGCTCCCGTCGCCGGAGGACTCCCAGCGGTGAGCGCCGCTCTCGCCAGCGCGGCGCGTCAACACCTCGACCCGCTCGGCCACCATGAAGCTGGCGTAGAAGCCCACGCCGAACTGCCCGATCAGCTCCGGCGCGGTGGCCCCCTGGTCCCGCTGCAGGGCCGCGAGAAACTCGGCGCTGCCCGAGCGCGCGATGGTGCCGAGGTTCTCCACCAGCTCGTCGCGGCTCATCCCGATGCCGTTGTCGCGCACGCACAGCGTGCGCGCGCCGGGGTCGGCCAAGAGCTCGATGGCGAACTCGCCCGCCGGCAAGAGTTCCGGACGGGTCACCCCGGCAAAGCGCCGACGGTCGATGGCGTCCGAGGCATTGGAAACCAGCTCCCGCAGGAAGATGTCCTTGTTGGAGTAGAGCGAGTGGATCACCAGATCGAGGATCTGCTTCACCTGGGCCTGGAACTCGTGGGTCTCGCGCGGCATGGGGGCTCCTGGGTGGGGTCGACGAGCCGGGATCCATTATGAGAACAGCGTCGCATAGTGGTGCCACGGGCTCGTCCGGCCTTCGGCGGCGTAAGATAGGCGCCGGAGCCCGCCGACAACCGACAAAATCTATATCTCTATATTGAGATATCCTGATATTTAGTTACGCTCCTTTCTCCCAGATCCCCCTCTCCCCTTTCCCCCTTGGGAACAGCCAGGAGTCGCCCCTCATGTCCGAGTCCACTCGCGATCGCCTCGACGGCCTGCTGCAGCAGCGCATCCTGGTGCTGGACGGGGCCATGGGCACCATGATCCAGGGCTTCGGGCTCGGCGAGGACGACTACCGCGGCCGCCGGCTGGCGGACTCCAGCCGCGAGCTCAAGGGCAACAACGAGCTCTTGTCGGTGACGAAGCCGGAAGTGATCGAAGCGATCCACGGCCAGTTCCTGGAGGCCGGCGCCGACATCATCGAGACCAACACCTTCGGCTCCAACGCGATCGCCCAGGCCGACTACGACGAGCCCATCCCCTGCCGCGAGCTCAACCTGGCATCGGCGGCCGTCGCCCGGCGCGTGGCCGACGACTTCACGGCGCGAACCCCCGACAAGCCGCGCTTCGTGGCGGGCGCGGTGGGTCCCACGCCGAAGACCCTTTCGCTCTCGCCCGACGTCAACGACCCGTCCTTTCGCACCCTGTCCTTCGACGAGTTGGAGGCCGCCTACGCCGACCAGATCGACGCGCTGATGGAGGGCGGCGTCGACATCCTGTTGGTGGAGACCATCTTCGACACGCTGAACGCCAAGGCGGCGCTGGTGGCGGTCGAGAACGTCTTCCGGCGCCGCGGCGAGAAGCTTCCGATCATGATCTCGGTGGCCATCACGGACCAGAGCGGCCGCACGCTGTCCGGGCAGACCGTCGACGCCTTCTGGCGTTCGGTGGCGCACGTGGAGCCCCTCTCCGTGGGCGTCAACTGCTCGCTCGGCGCGACGGAGATGCGCCCCTACGTGGCGGAGCTGGCCGAGATCGGCCACTGCTACGTGTCGAGCTACCCCAACGCGGGCCTTCCCAACGCCTACGGCGAGTACGACGAGGCGCCCGAGACGACGGGGCAGCTGCTGCGGGAGTTCGCGGAGTCGGGGCTCGTCAACTTCGTGGGCGGCTGCTGCGGTACCACGCCGGACCACATTCGCGCCATCGCCGACGCAGTGGCGGACGTCGCCCCGCGCCCGCGCCCCGGCGCCAGCGACGGCGTCACCCGCTTCAGCGGGCTCGAGACGCTCACCATCACGCCCGAGTCGAACTTCATCATGGTGGGCGAGCGCACCAACGTCACCGGCTCGGCCCGCTTTCGCAAGCTGATCGAAGCCGGCGACTTCGACACGGCCCTCGAAGTGGCCCTCGACCAGGTGCGCGGCGGCGCCAACGTCCTCGACGTCAACATGGACGAGGGCATGCTCGACTCGGCCCAGTGCATGACCACTTTCCTGAACCTGATCGCATCCGAGCCCGAGATCGCGCGCATCCCGATCATGATCGACAGCTCGAAGTGGGAGGTGCTGGAGGCGGGCCTCAAGTGCACCCAGGGCAAGAGCATCGTCAACTCGATCTCCCTGAAGGAGGGCGAAGCCGATTTCCTGGAGAAGGCCCGCGCGATCCGGCGCTACGGCGCCGGCGTGGTCGTCATGGCCTTCGACGAGACGGGGCAGGCGGACACGACCGAGCGCAAGGTGGAGATCTGCGAGCGCGCCTACCGACTGCTGACGGAGGAGGTCGGCTTCCCGCCCGAGGACATCGTCTTCGATCCCAACATCCTGGCCATCGCCACGGGGATCGAGGAGCACGCCAACTACGCCGTCTACTTCATCGAGGCCACACGCCAGATCAAGCAGCGCTGCCCCGGCGTCCACATCTCCGGAGGCGTGTCGAACCTCTCCTTCTCGTTCCGGGGCAACAACCGCGTACGCGAGGCGATCCACTCGGTCTTCCTCTACCACGCGACCCAGGCCGGCATGGACATGGGCATCGTGAACGCCGGCCAGCTGGAGGTGGTGGAGGACATCCCGGCCGATCTGCGCGAGCACGTGGAGGACATCCTCTTCAACCGCCGCCCCGATGCCACCGAGCGCATGGTGGACTTCGCCGCGAAGGTGAAGGGTGGCGGCAAGAAGAAGGAGCGCGATCTCGGCTGGCGGGAGGGAGGCGTCGAGGAGCGGCTGTCCCACGCCCTGGTGCACGGAGTCGTGGACTTCATCGAGGACGACGCCGAGGAGGCGCGCCAGAAGCTGGGCAAGCCGCTGCAGGTCATCGAAGGCCCGCTGATGGACGGCATGAAGGTCGTGGGCGACCTCTTCGGGGCCGGCAAGATGTTCCTGCCCCAGGTCGTGAAGAGCGCGCGGGCCATGAAGAAGGCCGTCGCCTATCTCGAGCCCTTCATGGAGGACGAGAAGCAGGCGGGGGCGACCCAGGGCAAGGTCGTGATGGCCACCGTCAAGGGCGACGTCCACGACATCGGCAAGAACATCGTCGGCGTCGTCCTGGGGTGCAACAACTACGAGGTGATCGACCTGGGCGTGATGGTCCCTTGCGAGCGGATTCTGCAAACGGCC
>JAKSBN010000342.1 GCA_022361175.1 Pseudomonadota bacterium
ATGAGCGAGCAGAGTTCGGGCGGCATGCCGGTCCCGACCCCGAAGAAGAGCGCACCGCCGCCTCCCGGCGAGAAGAAGTGGTACATCGTGCACACCTACTCGGGGCAGGAGGCGCGCGCCAAGCAGAGCCTGCTCGAACGCGCGAGTGCGCTCGGTTTCGAAGACAAGTTCGATGAGATCCTGATTCCCGAGGAATCGGTCGTCGAGATGGTCAAGGGGCAGAAGCGCACGTCGAAGCGCAAGTTCTTCCCCGGGTACATCTTGGTTCGAATGGAGTTGAACGACGAGACTTGGCACTTGGTGAAAGGCACGCCCAAGATCACGGGCTTCGTGGGGCACAGCACCACGCCGCCGTCGATCTCCGAAGAGGAGGTCGCGCGGATGACCCAGCAGATCAAGGAGGGCGCCGCCAAGCCGAAGCCCAAGATCCAGTTCGAAGAGGGAGAGAGCGTGCGCGTGGTCACCGGGCCCTTCGCCAACTTCAGCGGCTACATCGATGAGGTGTTGACCGAGAAGGAGAAGGTGAAGGTCATGGTCCAGGTGTTCGGCCGCGCCACTCCCGTCGTGCTCGACTACGTGCACGTGGAGAAGGCCTGATGGCGAAGAAAGTAGTGGCCATGGTGAAGCTGCAGTGCCCGGCCGGGCAGGCGAATCCGTCGCCGCCGGTGGGTCCGGCGCTCGGCCAGCATGGCGTGAACATCATGGAGTTCTGCAAGGCGTTCAACGCGCGCACGCAGGACAAGCAGGGGCTGATCATCCCGGCGGAGATCACGATCTACGCCGACCGGAGCTTCACCTTCGAGCTGAAGTCGCCGCCCGCGGCCGTGCTGCTGAAGCGCGCCGCCAAGGTGGCGAAGGGCTCCGGCGAGCCCAACCGCAACAAGGTCGGCTCCGTCACGCGCGATCAGCTGAAGGAGATCGCCGAGATGAAGATGCAGGACCTGAACGCACACGACATCGACGCCGCGATCAACATCATCGCGGGAACGGCCCGGTCCATGGGTCTGGAAGTGGCGGAGGGCTAGAGCCGTGGCGAGCAAGCGATACCGACAGTCGCTCGAGGCGGTGGACCGGCAGAAGCTCTACTCCGTTTCGGAGGCGCTGGAGCTCATCAAGGGCGCGCCGGCGGCCAAGTTCGACGAGAGCGTGGACCTGGCGGTGAACCTGGGCGTCGACCCCAAGCACGCCGACCAGATGGTGCGCGGTGCGATCGTGCTTCCGAACGGCACCGGCCGATCGGTCCGGATCCTGGTGTTCGCCAAGGGCGACAAGGAGAAGGAGGCCCGGGACGCGGGTGCGGACTACGTGGGCGCCGAAGACCTGGCCAAGAAGATCCAGGAAGAGAGCTGGATGGAATTCGATCGGGTGATCGCCACGCCCGACATGATGAGCGTGGTGGGTCGGCTGGGCCGGGTGCTGGGGCCGCGAGGCCTGATGCCGAACCCGAAGCTCGGCACCGTGACCATGGACGTGGGCAAGGCGGTGCAGGAGAACAAGGCCGGCAAGGTGGAGTACCGGGTGGACAAGAACGGCATCGTCCACTGCGCCATCGGGAAGCGCTCGTTCGAGGTGTCCCAGCTGCTCGAGAACGCGTCGGCGCTGATGGACGCGCTCCTGAAGGCGAAGCCCGCGTCCAGCAAGGGCACGTACGTCAAGAAGGTGGCCGTCTCCACCACGATGGGGCCGGGAGTCCGGATCGATCCGGCTTCCGCTTCCGCGTTGCAGGCGGCCTGAGGAGTTTCCGATGCTCACGCGAGCCCAGAAACAAGAGCAAGTCGAGGAGCTGCGGGACCGCTTCGCCCGCGCCACCAGCGTCTTCGTGGCGGACTACCGCGGCCTGTCGGTGCCGGAGGTGAACGCCCTTCGCAAGAAGCTGCGCAGCGACGGCGACCAGTACGAGTACCAGGTGCGGAAGAACTCGCTGCTGAAGCGCGCCAGTACCGAGGCGGGGAACGGGCTGGACGCCCTGGGGCCGCACTTCCAGGGCCCGACCGCGGTGGCGTTCTCCTATGGCGACCCGGTGGGCCTGGCCAAGATCCTGGTCGACTACGCCAAGGACCACGAGCAGTTCGAGCTGAAGGGCGGCTTTCTGGACGGCAAGCCGCTGGACGAAGCCGAGATCGCGACGCTCGCGACCTTGCCCACGCTGGACGAGCTGCGGGGGAAGCTGGTGGGGTTGCTGCAGGCGCCCGCGAGCAAGCTGGCGCGGCTCTTGAACGAGCCCGCGAGCCAGATCGCGCGGCTGGCCGGCGCGCGCCGGGAACAGCTCGAAGAGGGCGGTTCCTGACGAGGGAGAGTTTCGATCGGGCGCGCAGGGGCGCGGCCCGAACGGGGAATTTCAACGACGGCTGGCGGGAGAGGCCTCATCGGGCTTCGCCGAACCGCCACAGAGAATGAAGGGTTGAAGAAAATGGCCGATCTGAACGCAATTGTGGACCAGCTTTCGAGCCTCACGGTCATGGAAGCGGCCGAGCTCGCCACGCTGCTCGAGGACAAGTGGGGCGTGTCCGCCGCGGCGCCTGTCGCCGTGGCTGCGCCCGGTGCCGGGGGCGGTGAGGCCGCTGCGGCCGTCGAGAAGGACGAGTTCGACGTCGTCCTCCTGTCGGCGGGCGACAAGAAGATCCAGGTGATCAAGGAGGTCCGCGCCATCACGGGCCTGGGCTTGAAGGAAGCCAAGGATCTCGTGGAAGGCGCCCCCAAGGCGATCAAGGAAGGCGTTGCCAAGGACGAGGCGGCCACGATCAAAGAGAAGATCGAGGCGGCCGGCGGCCAGGTCGACGTCAAGTAGGTCTGCGTCTGCGCAAAGTTGCGTCGACATCGTGCTTGCTTCACCACGCGGGCAGTGCCCGCGTGGTGATCCCCATTTCCAGGAGGGCAATCCGAGCTCGTGCCTGAGATCAGCTTCTCCGACTTCGCGCCGCGTGTTCGAAAAGGTTTCTCGAAGATCCCCGGGATCGTCGAGATTCCCAACCTGATCGAGATCCAGAAGGAATCGTTCGAACGGTTTCTTCAGCTCAACGTCGAGCTGGAGAAGCGCGAGAACGTGGGCCTTCAGGCCGTATTCAACTCGGTCTTCCCGATCCGGGACTTCAACAACACGGCATCGCTCGAATTCGTGGGTTACTCGCTGGAGCAGCCCAAATACGACGTGCAGGAGTGCCTGCAGCGCGGCATGACCTACGCGGCGCCGTTCAAGGTGACGATCCGACTCGTCGCCTGGGACGACTCCGAGGGTTCGCACGCGATCCGGGACGTGAAGGAGCAGGAGGTCTACTTCGGGGAAATCCCGATCATGACCGACAACGGCACCTTCATCATCAACGGCACCGAGCGCGTGATCGTGTCGCAGCTGCACCGCTCGCCGGGCATCTTCTTCGACACGTCCACCTCGACCACCGTGAGCGCCGCCGGCAAGAAGATCTTCTCGTGCCGGATCATCCCCTATCGGGGCTCGTGGCTGGACGTCGAGTTCGACCACAAGGACGTGGTCCACGCGCGCATCGATCGGCGGCGCAAGCTGCCGGCCACCGTGCTCCTGAAGGCCCTCGGGTACACGCCCGAGTTCCTCCTCGACTACTTCTACAAGGCCGAGGCGGTGAAGCTCGACGGCAAGAAGATCATGAAGAAGGTCGAGCCCGAGCTGCTGGTGGGCCAGCGCTGCACCAAGGAAGTGAAGGGGCCGGACGGCAAGGTTCTCGTTCGCAAGGAGAAGAAGTTCACCGCCGCGGCCGTGCGCCGGATCGGCGAGGCGAACATCGAGTGGATCCAGGTGGCCGTCGAGGATCTCATCCGGGACGACGCCGTGAAGCGCGTTGCGCCCGAGGACATCGTCGACGAGAGCACCGGCGAGGTCATTCTCGAGTGCAACGAGGAGCTCACCCAGGCCACCCTGGACGAGCTTCGCACCCGGGGCATCCACGAGTTCAAGCTGCTGTACCTGGACCCGATCAACACCGGGACCGCGCTGCGCGACACGCTGCTCCAGGACAAGACGCTGACCCAGGACGAGGCGATCATCGAGATCTACCGGCGCCTGCGGCCGGGCGATCCGCCGACCCTCGAGACGGCCACGAATCTCTTCAACAACCTGTTCTTCAACCCGGAGCGCTACGACCTGTCGCTGGTGGGGCGGCTCAAGCTCAACCACAAGATGGGCTACGAGGGCGACGAGCGCGTGAGCTGGCATCCGGCCGGCGTCAACGGACCGGAGGAGGAGACCGCGCTGTCGGAGCTCAAGACGCTGCGGCAGCAGGACATCCTGGATGCGGTCAAGTACCTGATCGATCTGAAGAACGGCAACGACCCGGCCAAGCGGGTGGACGACATCGACCACCTGGGCAACCGGCGGGTCCGCGTCGTGGGCGAGCTCCTGGAGAACCAGTACCGGATCGGGCTGGTGCGGATGGAACGCGCGATCAAGGAGCGCATGTCGCTCCAGGAAATCGAGACGCTCATGCCGCACGACTTGATCAACTCGAAGCCGGTCTCGGCGGTGATCAAGGAGTTCTTCGGATCGAGCCAGCTCTCGCAGTTCATGGACCAGACGAACCCGCTCTCGTCCGTGACCCACAAGCGGCGGCTCTCGGCCCTCGGGCCGGGCGGCCTCACGCGCGAGCGGGCCGGCTTCGAGGTGCGCGACGTGCACCCGACCCACTACGGCCGGATCTGCCCGATCGAGACGCCGGAAGGGCCGAACATCGGGCTGATCGCGTCGCTCTCGACCTACGCCCGGGTGAACGACTACGGCTTCATCGAGACCCCGTACCGATCGGTGGAGGACGGCACGGTCAAGTCCGAGGTGAAGTTCCTGTCGGCGCTCGACGAGGAGAAGCTGGCCATCGCCCAGGCGAACGCGCCCGTCGACGAAGCGGGTCGCTACGTGCGCGACACGGTCTCGGCCCGCAAGCAGGGCGAGTTCCAGCTGATTCCGCCGAGCGAAGTCAACATGATGGACGTGTCGCCGAACCAGCTCGTGTCGGTGGCGGCCTCGCTGATCCCCTTCCTCGAGAACGACGACGCCAACCGCGCGCTCATGGGTTCGAACATGCAGCGCCAGGCCGTCCCGCTGCTGCGGACCCAGGCGCCGCTGGTGGGGACGGGGATGGAAGGCGTGGTGGCCCGAGACTCGGGCGTGACCGTCGTGGCGAAGCGCGATGGCGTGGTCGAGTCCGTGGATGCGGGCCGGATCGTGATCAAGCCCGACGAGGACGACGGCACGGGCTCGAACATCGACATCATCAACCTCATCAAGTACCAGCGTTCGAATCAGAACACGTGCATCAACCAGAAGCCCATCGTCAAGGGCGGCGACCGGGTCAAGCGGGGCCAGGTGATCGCCGACGGCCCGGCCACCGACCGCGGTGAGCTGGCGCTGGGGCGGAACGTGCTGGTCGCGTTCATGCCCTGGGGCGGGTACAACTTCGAGGACTCGATCCTCATCTCCGAGAAGATCGTGAAGGACGATCTCTTCACCTCGATCCACATCGAGGAGTTCGAGTGCGTCGCGCGCGACACCAAGCTCGGCCGGGAGGAGATCACCCGCGACATCCCCAACGTGGGCGAAGAGGCGCTCCGCGATCTCGACGAGTCCGGCATCGTTCGGATCGGCGCCGAGGTCAAGCAGGACGACATCCTCGTCGGCAAGATCACGCCCAAGGGCGAGACCCAGCTGTCGCCGGAAGAGCGGCTCCTGCGCGCGATCTTCGGCGAGAAGGCCGGCGACGTGCGCGACACGTCGCTGCGCGTGCCGCCGGGCGTGACGGGCACGGTCATCGGGGCCCAGGTCTTCTCGCGCCGCGGCGTCGAGAAGGACGAGCGCGCCCGCGCCCTCGAAGAGCAGTAGATCGACCGGCGGCGGAAGGACCAGGAGGACGAGGTCCGGATCATCCGCAACAACGCGCTGTCTCGCATCGAGGAGCAGCTGGTGGGCGCGCAGGCGGCCGTTTCGGTCGGCGACGAGCGCAAGGGCCAGACCTGGCTGTCGCCGGGCGACACGGTTACGGCCGAAGCCCTGGCCGCCATCCCGCAGCGCAAGTGGCGGGAGATCCAGGTCAAGGACGCCGGCGTCCAGGAGCAGGTGGACCGCATCTTCACCAACCTGGAAGAGCGCTCGGGCGTCATCAAGGCGGTCTTCGACGAGAAGATCGCGCGCCTGAAGAAGGGCGACGAGCTGCCGCCGGGTGTGTTCAAGATGGTCAAGGTGTACGTGGCCATCAAGCGCAAGCTGAACGTCGGCGACAAGATGGCCGGACGCCACGGGAACAAGGGCGTGATCTCCCGGATCCTTCCGGAAGAGGACATGCCCTACATGGCCGACGGCCGGCCCGTGGACATCTGCCTGAACCCGCTGGGCGTGCCTTCGCGCATGAACATCGGCCAGATCCTGGAGACCCACCTGGGGTGGGCGGCCCGGGGCCTGGGCGAGCGCATCGGCCGCATGGTCGAGGAGGCCACGGATCCGGAGACGCTGCGCCAGCAGCTGAAGTCGCACTACGACGACGATCGGGTGGGGGCGGCCCTCGACTCGGCCTCCCCGGACGCGCTGGTGTCCCTGGCTCGGAACGTCCGCGAGGGCGTCCACATGTCCACGGCCGTCTTCGACGGTGCGCGGGAGGAGGACGTCAAGAAGGAACTCGAGCGGGTCGGCCTGCCCACCAACGGGCAGACCATCCTGTTCGACGGCCGCTCGGGCGAGCCCTTCGAGACGGACGTGACCGTCGGCATCATCTACATGCTGAAGCTCCACCACCTGGCCGACGACAAGATCCACGCCCGGTCCATCGGACCCTACAGCCTCGTCACCCAGCAGCCGCTCGGCGGCAAGGCCCATTTCGGTGGGCAGCGGCTGGGCGAGATGGAGGTCTGGGCCATGGAGGCCTACGGCGCGGCGTTCGGCCTGCAGGAGTTCCTGACGGTCAAGTCGGACGACGTCCAGGGGCGGACCCGGATCTACGAGTCCATCGTCAAGGGCGAGAACGCGCTCGAGCCGGGGCTGCCGGAGAGCTTCAACGTGCTCGTGAAAGAACTGCAGGCCCTGGG
>JAKSBN010000081.1 GCA_022361175.1 Pseudomonadota bacterium
CCTCCAGCAGCCCCTTCGCGTCGCTTCGGTCCGTTTTGTTGCGAAGGACGTACGGACGATCCGCTGTTCGGGTCCAGCTTCAGCTGATCCCGAACACCGGAGGTACATCGGCGCGTTTGTCCAGCATTGCCACATTTCCGATCATGAGGCCAAGGCATGATGGAGATCGTCGAAGTGGTCCAGTGAGCAGCTGCGCCGTGTCGTCGCGAAGGAACACCGGCTTCCGTAAGGGAAGCGATCGACGCGGAGGCTGACGGGCTCGAGCCCCGCCTGCGAATCGCGGCGCGGAGCCGCCGTGGGCTGGATCTCTGCTGATCGTAAGGCGGAGCTGCAGGTTGTTGATTCCCCTTGCCTCATCGGTCGAAGTCCAGCTTCGCTCGGCCTCGTAGCTTGGCGGGGTTCTCGTCGCAGGTTTGAGCGAAGCTCACGTCTAGATGGCTCAAGTCGCCAGAGGTGTCGTGTCGCACTTCGTGAACCTCGAACTCGCCGTCGATATCGCCACAGCCGGAGCCGGCGCCGGAAATCTCTAGTCCGGGACGCTTCGGATCTTGCATGCCGTATCGCTGCGTGCGGCGGACCTTGCCGGGCGTAAAGGGACCGCCAGCGGTTGCTGCCGCCTCACGCGGCGGCTGATGCGCAAGGCGTTAGGCAGCAACGCGCGCGTACGCTAGACTCCAGTCGTCGAGGTCTGGTCTATGGAGCGACAAGTAGTCCACAGCGATCCCGAGATTCTCGGAGGGACACCCGTGTTCGTAGGAACGCGCGTGCCGCTTCGAAATCTCGTTGACTACCTGGAGGGGGGGGAGAGCCTAGACGAGTTTCTCGATGACTTTCCGTCCGTCTCGCGAGAGCAGGCGGTGGCCTTCCTGGAGACCGCCCACGAGCTGTTGACGGCCGGTGCGCGTCCTGCTCGATGAAATTGAGCACGGCGGGGCCGGCGAGCCGCTACGTCGGCTTGGGGATCGCCGCCAGCGCCGCGTCGAGCCGACGCTGCAGACGGATGAACGCCTCGTGATCGCCGCCGTGGTCGGGGTGGAGTTCGCGTGCGAGCATCGGACCCAACCGACACCGAGCGGGTCGAGGTCGTGGCTACCCGCCCGGTCAACCAGTGGTCCCCAGTCGTGGCGTCCGAGACGGGTCGCCCGTTCTTGCGCGTGACGGATGCGTTCGCAACCGGCAACACTGGGCGCTCACCCCGCCCGCCGATCGAGCATCCGGTACTGCAACGCCTCGGCCACGTCCGACGCCCGGATGCTCTCGCGCCCGGCCAGGTCCGCGATGGTTCGCGACACGCGCAGCACGCGGGTGTACGCCCGCGCCGACAGGCCGAGTCGGTCGATCCCGTCCTCGAGCAGGTGGCGGCCGGCGTCGTCGAGGCGGCAGTCGCGCTCGAGGTCGGCCGAGCGCATGGAGGCGTTCGTGGCGCCGGGCGTGCGCGATAGGCGGTCTGCCTGGCGGCGGCGGGCATCGGTGACCCGGGCGCGCACGGCGCTCGAGGGCTCACCGGTGGCGGCACCGAGCAGCTCGTCACGCGGGATCGCCGGGACGTCGACGTGCAGGTCGATCCGGTCCAGGAGTGGGCCGGAGAGCTTCTGGCCGTAGCGCTCGACCGCGCCGGGGCGACAGGTGCACTCGTGCGTCGGATCGCCGGCGTGGCCGCAGGGGCATCCCCGCGTTGCCCTTTTGTCGAAGACCCTAAAGTGCCGGGTACCGCTACCGAAATCGTGCCCGGAGGATCCCCAGACGCTCGGGGAGCACCTGCGGAGGCAACGCATGGTGCGCGGTCTCCTCCAGCGCGAGGTTTCCCAAGAGCTGGGCATCTGCACGAGCACGTACTGCAACTGGGAGGTCGGGCGGACGGAGCCGGAGATCCGCTACCTGCCGGCCATCTACGCCCTTCTGGGCTTCTGCCCGTTTGACCCGGCCTGGAGCTTCGGCGAGCGCCTGCGGGCTGCGAGGGAGGCGCAGGGGCTCTCGAGGAAAGAAATCGGAAGGCTTGCTGGTCTCGACCCTGGGACGATCGCCCGCGCGGAACGCGACGTCGGCGGCCTTGCGAGGAAACCGACCCGGGCAGTGCGCACAGTTCTCAGACCAGCCCGGGACCACTTTTCCGCAATCCTTCGGAGCCCGAGGTGGCGCGATTGAAAGTGCCTCGGGTCGAGCGATGGTCCACTCGAGGTAGATCCTCGACCCCTCAGCCAGGCCGCGTAGGCGTAGGTACGCGCCTTGACTGCCTCGGGTGGAGCAAATAGTACTAAATCAGTCCTATTTATCCGGGCGGTTGTGCAAGCATGTTCGACGACGAAGGCTTTCTGGGTCTGGATGCGGTGTTGCCGGAGCAGTTCTTCGAACCCGCGAGGCCGGTGTCGGCGCCCCTCTGGGTCCAGAAGCTGATGTACGCCGTGCTCGAGGAGGCCGTGCGTACCTTCCAGCGCCACGCTCTCGACCAGTCGACGCAGGTGGGCAAGGAGGCCTTCGAGGAGGCCAGGCGATGGCTCTTCGAGTGCGACGACGAAGAGAGCATCTCTCCGTTCTCGTTCCTCCGAATCTGCGACGTCCTGAACATCCATGCGGACTATCTTCGCCGCGGTCTGTCACGCTGGCACGAGCTTGCGCTTCGGAGCCCGCGAGAGGCCAGGATCCTCCCCACGCGTCGGGCCCCCGATCGGCCGAAGCTCGAGGCTCGGACTCCACCGCGCCCGGAGGCGCGTAAGCCGGCGGCGGCTCCAAAGAGGCTCAGGCCCTCACGCCATCATGGATCGGAATGCCGGCTCCCGGGCGCACAGGTCCGGGCACTGGCGACTCTGTGGAAGCAGAAGGCGCCTACGAGCTCCGTCCAATCGATCGCTCGGCGTCTTGCCGCCCGCCTCGCCAAGGCGGGAATCGAGTACGACCTCCGAACGGTCAAGCGCCAGATCGCGGGCCAAGTCGAGACGGTCCCGCCCGAGGTCG
>JAKSBN010000186.1 GCA_022361175.1 Pseudomonadota bacterium
ATCTCTGACGCCGGAAGCCAATCTGTCGTCAATCCCAACTGCTGAGACTGCACGTCCAGGTCATACTCGCCCTGAAGATCGGGGGTCACTGGCTCGATCCGGGTGAACCCGACTTGAACGCGAACCTCGCGGAGCTTCTTCGCGACCACGAGCTGAGAGAGCGGCAGCGCCAGGTGCTGCGATCGGCGATCTCCACCCCGCGCATCGGTGACATTCGTCATGGTGCAGCCGGAATGCCCCCGGGGCCCAGAGCCCGGTAGTGAGATGTTCCTCCAGCCACCTTGTCACATTTCGGAGCGCCCGAACGTGGTAAGGGGACAGGAGGCACGTTCATGGCGAAGGTGACGGTGATCGGCGGCGGGATCGCGGGTCTGGTGGCGGGGGCCTATGCGGCCCGCAGTGGGGCGGAAGTCCGGGTTCTGGAGAGCGTTTCAGAGCTGGGAGGCCGGGCGCGGACGCGCGTGGAAGACGGCTTCTGCTTCAACATGGGGCCGCACGCGCTGTATCGCGCCGCGGCCGCGGGGCCCATCCTGAAGGAGCTCGGGATCGTGCCGGACGGTGCGGCACCGCCGCTCTCGGGAGCGCTGGCGCGCCGCGAGGGACGCCTGCACGCGCTGCCCGGCGGCTTCGTCTCGCTGCTGACGACGGGGCTCTTCGGCCTGGCGGAGAAGCTCGAGGTGGGCCGCCTGCTGGCGGGCGTGCGGCGACTCGACACCACCGCGCTCGATGCCGTGCCCCTCGGCGAGGCCGTGGATTCCATGCTGCGCCACGAGCCCGTGCGCGAGCTGTTGCACGCGCTCTGCCGCCTCACCGGCTATCACCACTCGCCGGACCTGTTGTCGGCGGGTGCGGCACTGCATCAGTTTCAGCTCTCGTTCGGCGGGGTGCTCTACCTGCACGGCGGCTGGGCATCGCTGGTAGAGGCTCTGGCCGACCGCGCCCGCGCTGCCGGTGCAACGCTAGAGAGCGGTGTGCGGGTGAGGGGGGTGCACCGCGAGGGTTCGGGCTACGCGCTCGATCTGGACGGGGACACGGCCGTTCACACGGATGCCGTGGTGCTGGCCGTGCCGCTCCGCGAGATGGCGCGCCTCGTCGACGGCGGCCAGGACGGTGAGCTGGCGACGCTGGCTGAATCAGCGATTCCCGTGCGCGCGGCGTCGCTGGATCTGGCGCTCACGTCCCTGCCGAGGCCGAAGCAGGGCTTTGCGCTCGGCATCGACGAACCCACCTACGTCTCCGTGCACTCGAACTCGGCCCGGCTGGCGCCGGCGGGCGGGGCGCTCATCCACGCCACCCGCTACCTGGCTCCGGAGGAGCAGCCGGATCGGGCGGCGGTGCGCGCGCAGCTGGAGGGCTTGGTGGACGATCTGCAGCCCGGCTGGCGAGAGCACGTGCATTCGGCGCATTTTCTCCCCAACCTGACGGTGACGAACTGGCTGCCGACCGCGGCGACAGGTGGCCTCGCGGGACGCCCCGGTGTCCAGGTGCCCGGCTGGCCCGGCCTCTACCGGGCCGGCGACGGAGTCGGGACGGAGGGACTCCTGGCCGACGCCAGCTTCGCCAGCGGCCGGGCGGCGGGGCTCGAGGCCGCGGGGGCCCGGAGGCTCGGCGTGGCTGCATGACCGCGGGTGGAGAGCGCTTGGAGATCGCGGACGAGCTCGATCACGCCTTCGAGCAGCATCGGGGGCTCTTGTGGGGCCTGGCCTATCGCATGACGGGGAGCGCGGCCGACGCCGACGACCTGGTCCAGGAGACCTTCGCGCGCGCACTGGCCAAGCCCCCGCGCGACCGGAATCGCCCCTGGCGTCCCTGGCTGGTGCGCGTGCAGATGAACCTGGCGCGGGACTGGCTGCGACGCCGTCGGCGGCGCGGCTACGTGGGGCCCTGGCTGCCCGAGCCGATCGACCTCGAGCAGATTCCGGAGCCGTCGTTCGAGCCCCGGTCCACCGAGCACCGCTACGAGCTCTTGGAGAGCGTTTCCTACGCGTTCCTCGTGGCGCTGGAAGCCTTGACGCCCAGCCAGCGGGCCGTGCTGCTGTTGCGCGACGTGCTCGAGTACAGCGGGGCGGAAGCGGCCGAGGCGCTCGACATGAGCGAAGTGAACGTCCGCACGACGCTGGGCCGCGCGCGCCGGCGGATGGCCGACTACGACGCCCATCGCTGCGTGCCGAGCGACGCGCTGCGGGCGGAGACCGAAGCGCTCCTGATCCGGTTCGCGACGGCTCTCACCGCGGGCGACGTCGACGCGGTGGAGACGCTGCTGGCGGACGACGTGGTCGCGCTGAACGACGGGGGCGGTGTCTTCGCGGCGGCGCGGGTGCCCGTCCGGGGGCGCAACAAGGTGGCGCGCTTCCACCGCGGCCTGCTGCGAGCCGGCGCCCCTTCGCCGCGGCTGGCCGTGCGCGTCTTGAACGGTCTTCCGGCCGTGGTCGGCGAGTACGAGCCCGACCCCGAGCGGCCTCACTTGGCAACGCACTTCGTGCAGCTCTTCGTGCCCGACGGCGCGGGCAAGCTGCGCGGCCTCCACACGGTGGTCGCACCGGTGAAGCTCGGGCGGGTGGTGTTCGAGGAAGTTGCCTAGCCGGCGGCGTGGCCGGCGCCCATGGCGACGACCGAGGTGGGATCGATGTCCGTGAGGCCGGCGCGCCCGAAGTAGGCGGCGACGCCCTCTCGGATCACGGGCAGGTTCACCGTACCGCCGGCGAGATACACGATGTCGATGTCGGGGGGACGGATGCCCGCCATGCGCAGCAGATCGTCGCAGGCGATGAAGCTGCGGCGGACCAGGTCCTGGCACAGCTCCTCCAGCACCGCCCGCGTGAGCGGCACCTCGTTCTCGGGCGCCGGGCACTCGGGATCGATCTGAGACAGCGGCAGCGCCGTCTCGGCTGCTTCCGAGAGGTCGATCTTGGCCAGCTCGCACTGGGCCAGCAGCCGGTCGTAGGTCTCGGAGTAGTTGGCCAGGTCCCAGTTGTACTTCTCGAGCACATGGCGTGCGACCCAGGCCGCCAGCTGGTGGTCGATGTCGTCGCCGCCCAGCATCGGGTCGCCCGCGTGGGCCAACACGCGCGGCATGCGCTCGGTGCAGTCGAGTACGGCGCAGTCGAACGTGCCGCCGCCTAGGTCGTAGACCAAGGCGCGGTCGCCGGCCTGGTCGCGTTGGAGGTAGGCGAGCACGGTGGCGGAAGGCTCGTCGACGAGACGCGAGTGGGAGAGGCCTGCGGCGGCGGCCGCCTGCAGGGTGGCGTCTCGCTGTTGCTCGGTGAAGGAGGCGGGCACCGTGATCACCACCTCGCAGTCCGCCGCGTCGATCTCGAGACGGCTCTGCAGCTCCTGGAGGATCTGGGTGGCGATCTCCGTCGGCGTGAACTCTCCTGCGCGCGTGCGGAAGGCCGGCCAGCCGTCTTCGCGCTCGATGACGTGGAAGGGGTAGCGGGTGATGAAGTTCCGCGTCTGGCTGTCGTCGTAGCGGCGCCCGATGATGCGCTTCGACGAGAACACCGTGTTGATGCTGTCGATGGCGCGCCGCCGGCGGGCGACCTCGCCCACCCGAACCTCGCCGTTCGGAAGGAAGGCCACGGTGGACGGCATCGTCACCGCGCCGTTCGGGCGGAGCGGCACCACGTTTCGATTGACGGAGGCCACGGTGTTGGTCGTGCCGAGGTCGATTCCCAAGAGAGCCATGGTCAGGACCCCCGCATGGCCGAAGCCCGTTTGGGACCGCGCAGGTAGGTCTCGAGCCTGGAGCGGGCCTCGTCGCTCATGGCGACGATGGAGAGGTCGTAGTGGAGGTTCGGCTTGTCGTGGATCTTCTCGACGACGCACTCCAAGTGGGCGAACGGATCGTCGCCCCGCGACTGGCCGGGAAACACGACGCTCAGGTCGAGCGGCGTACCCGGGTCGTAGTCGCGGTTGCACTCGAGGCGCAGACCGACTCCGGAGAGCTCGATGATGTTCCCGAAGCCCTTGGTCAACTGGTGCCCAGGCCCTCGCTTCTCGACGATGGTCGCGAGCAGGGCGATGTCCCGGCGGGTGGGCAGAGAGGAGTCTCCGCTCATCGCGCCTCCCGCACGGGTTGCGCCCAGGCAGCGTCGATCGTTTGGCGAACATGGACGGACAAGTTCGGCCTCGAAGTCTGCGCGGAGCTCCCCCAAAGGCCGCACCGCGGGCATCCGCCCTCCTTCTTCGGACGGGACGGCTTCCGGGTTGAGGTTCGACGGGCACTCCGGCCCCGCAGCTGCGGGCGAACCGCGTCCCCGCGGCAGTTCCCGACCGGATCGCCCCGCGGGATCTTGGGGGATCATTTCCCGAGGACTTCGGGTGGGTTGCGGGCTTCGCCATTTGGGACGCGCCACTCCTGGCGGAGGGGCAGATGCCGTTTCTGCCGTTTGGCGGCTGAAGCGCCTCGTCTCAGGCGCTGTAGCGCCGACGGCTTCTCGCCGCAGCCAGACCGGCAAGCAGGAACCCGGCTTCGAAGCCGAGCCCGCAGACGGGCGCCGGCGCCGGCGGTGCGCTCTGGGCAGCGCGGAGCCCGCAAGCCAGCTGCGACTTGTCGGCCACTCCCGCGACGACCTGTCGGACGAGACGCGAATCGTCCAGGTCACAGGTGCCGTCGCCCGTGGCGTCACACAACCCCGAGCACCACTCGGGTCGGGCTTCCACTCCGACCAAGCAGGCTTCCACCGCGAAGCGATCGCCGTCGTCGACGAAGCCGTCCCGGGTGGCGTCTCCGCACTCGGCGAAGTCGCGGATCCCGTCGCTGTCGGAATCCACCGCTTCGAAGAAAAGCGGCACGCGCACGAGCTCGGGCCCCTCCGATTCGCGCGACGGCCCGAAGACGAACGCGCCAAGGCCCACGTACTTGGAGAGAGGCCCAGAAGCCGCCGTGACCTCGTACTCGCCCCCGGTCTCCCACAGCCAGACACGCCGTCCCGCGGTTCCGTCGCCACCGCTCGCCAAGTCGGGACGACCGGCGACGCGGGTGCTCAAAAACTCC
>JAKSBN010000476.1 GCA_022361175.1 Pseudomonadota bacterium
ACGACCTGCTCATTACGAGTGAGCTGCTCTACCAGCTGAGCTACGTCGGCTGACGGCCCCGCAGAGCCGCGGAGGCGGATTCTAGCGCGGGCCTTGGGTCGGGCCAGCGGCCCGCGAGTCGCTCCGAGCAGGGCCTGGATCGGCTATTTTCTGGCTCGTCTCGAACGCCTGCGGAGACGAGTTCCCGTGATCTTCCGGTTCGGCGATTGCGAACTCGACACGTCCCGAGCTGAGCTCCGGCGCGCGGGGAAGCGCGTCGACATCCAGCCCAAACCGCTCGCCCTCTTGCAGTTCCTGATCGAGGAGCGCGACCGCGTCGTTCCCAAGGACGAGCTCCTGGACACGCTCTGGTCCGACGCCCACGTCACCGAGAGCTCGCTCACCAAGGCCGTGAGCATCGCGCGCTCGGCCATCGGCGACCGCGGCCGGCGCGCGCATCTGCGCAGCGTCTCGCGCCGCGGCTACCGCTTCGTGGGCGAGGTGGTCGAGAGCCGCGAGGAGCACCCGGCGCCCGGGCCCTCGGTCTCTCCGCCGGCCGTCGTGGATCCGTTTCTGGGCCGCGAGGCGGCGCTCGATTCGCTGCGGAAAGCCTGGCAACAGGCGCTGGCCGGACAGGGGCAGGTGGTCCTGGTGCACGGCGAGGCCGGCATCGGCAAGACCCGCCTGGTGCAGGAGTTCGGCCAGGAGCTGGCCGAGTCGGGGGCGCGCGTGCTGGCGGGCCGGGCCGACGACCACGACGGTGCGCCGGGCTTCTGGGTCTGGATCCAGATCTTGCGCGCGTTGGCGTCCGAGTCGGGCGAGCGCGAGCTGCCCCTGGATTTGGGAGCCGGGCTGGCCGAGGTCGCGCCGTTGGTGCCCGAACTGGCGGCGGCCGACCTGCAGCCCGCCGCAGCGGGCACGTCGCCCGAGCAGAGCCGCTTTCTCTTCTTCGACGCGGTGCAGCGTTGGCTGGCGCGCGTCAGCCAGCAGCGCCCCACGGCCATCGTGCTGGAGGACCTGCACTGGGCCGCGCGGCCGTCGCTGGCGTTGCTGGAACACCTGATTCGCGAGCTTCCGGGCCAGCGGCTCTTCGTGTTGGCGACGGTGCGCGAGCAGCCGCGCGAGCCGGGCCATCCCCTGTCCCGCACGCTGGCCTTCGCCACCTCGCTCGAGTGGGTGGAGCGGGTGGTGCTGGGCGGATTCTCGCGCGACGAGGTGAGCCAGCTGATCGGGCGCCTGGCCGGGTCGGCGCCGCAGCGCCTGGTCGACGATCTCTTCACGCGCACGGAAGGCAATCCGCTGTTTCTGCGCGCGGCGCTGCGGCTCTTGGACGAGGAAGGCCAGCTGGCTTATCCGGAGCTGACGCCGCGCTGGCGCCTCGACCAGCTCCCGGCCCGCACCCGCGACGTGGTCCAGCGGCGCCTCGAGTCGCTGTCGCGAAGCGGCCTCGCCTTGCTGGAGGCGGCGGCCGTGCTGGGCCGGCACTTTCGCGGCACCCAGGTGGCGGCCGTCGCGGGCGTCGCGCCGGAGGCGGCTCTCGCCGGACTCGACCAGGCGATCGCGGCGGGCGTCGTGGTGGCCGGGGAGTCGGCCGACGATTACCGCTTCGCCCATCCGCTGTTTCAGGAAGTCATCGTGGAGGGCCTGCCCTCGGCGGAGCGAGCCCGGCTCCACCAGCAGGCGGGGCAGGTGCTCGAGAAGGCCTACGGAACCGCCACCGGCGCCATGGCCTCGGAGCTGGCGCACCACTATCACCGCGGCGTCGCCGTCGGGGATCCGGACCACGCGGCCCGGGTGGCGTTGGACGCGGCGGCGCAGGCGCGCCGGCTGCACGCGTACGAGCAGGAAGCGCAGCACTACGAGCAGGCGCTGGATGCGCTTGAGCACGTGGTCCCCCAAGAGCCGGAACGCCTGCTCGAAACGCTACTGGCGCTGGGCCGTGCGCTCCGCTTCGCGGGCGAGCGGACGCGGCGGCGCCGCGTGCTGAAGCGCGCCCTCGACATCGCCCGCTCGCTGGGGGGAAACCGGCGCTTCGCCGAGGCGGCCATCGGCTTCTGCGACATGAACGAATGGGGGGCCCGCGACGAGGATGCGGAGGCCGCGCTGGAGGAGTCCCTGGTGCGGCTGGGCGAGACGCCGGGGGTGCTGCGGGTTCGCGCGCTCACGCGGCTGGCCTACCTGGCGCGCCTCGACCGGCCCCGCGCCGAGCCGCGGGCGCGCGAGGCCGTGGCGGCGGCGCGCGAGCAGGACGACGCCGAGGCCCGCCAGGAGGCCGCCTACGCCCTGCACCTCATCCTGGCCGGCCCGCGCGACTGGGACGAGCGCATCGAGTTGGTGGAGGAGATGATGGCCGCCGTCGAGGCGGGGGCCACGCCGGATCTCGCCCTCATCGGTCGGCTCGACCTGGCCTCGGACTGGCTGGCGCGGGGCCACCGCGAGAACGCGCAGCGCGAGCGCGATCTGGCCCATGCCCTGGCGGGCCCCGTCCCGCACCGGAGTCTGCTCTGGCACCTCGCCGCCTTCGACACGGGCGTGGCCCTGATGGAGGGGCGTTTCGCGGAGGCGGAGGAGGGCATCCGCGAGTCGGTCGTCCTCGGCAAGCTGGTGGAGCATCCCTATGCGCCGCTCTTGTTTCGCGGGCATCTCTTCGCCCTGCTCCGCGATCGGGGCCAACTCGACAAAGTGGACCAGGGCCGGCGCCGGTTCCGCGATCCGAGCGTCGCCAACATCCAGGTGAGTCTCTACCCGCGGGCCATGGCGGTCTGCATGCTGGCCGAGACGGGCCGCGACGAGGAGGCTCGCCAGGGGCTGCAGCGGCTTTTCGATCGCGATCTCCAACAGTATCCGGCGATCGACTGGATCAGCGGCCTGGTGGAGATGGCCCGGACGGCCTTCCTGCTGCGCGACGTCGAGCGGGCGCGGGCCCTTTTCGAATGGCTGGAGCCCTTTGCCGGCCTCCACGCGGTGACGCCCGTGTCGGTCCTCTACACGGGCCCGGTTCGCCGCTACCTGGGAAACCTGGCCTGGGTGGCGGGAGAGGACGCGGCGGCCCAGGAGCTCTTGGAGGCAGCCCTCCGGGACTGCGGTTCCCTGGGAGCGCGCCCCATGGCCGCCCGGGTGCGCCTCGAGCTGGGCCAGCTCCTGGCCGAGCGGGGGGAGACGGCGGAAGCCCGCGAGCACACGGTCGCCGCCGGGGCTGAGGCCGCCGCCCTGGGGCTGGCCGCGGTTGCCGCCGAGGCGGAAGCGTCCAGCCCTGCTTGAAATTGCGCAGACCTCCCGGACTCCTGGTCAGAAAGCGGTAAGCGCCCGGAAGGGAACCGAAAGCCGCCCCAGTCCATCTTCCCACCCCGAGCAACGACGACCCGGCCATCCGCGCGCGGGGTCGCACGGCGCCGGCAGAGCGGCGCCGCCGGGGGGTGGGAGATGACCGCCGTGCACGTTCAACTCGCTGGCGCGGTCAGCGAGTACGAGAACGAGAGAGACGTCTTTTTCGACCGCATGTTCGAGTCGCTGCGGGGGACGTTCGACCTGTACGGGATCTACCTGGGCATCCGCCTGGGCTTCTACCGCGCGCTCGACCACTACGGCGCCCTCTCGCCCATCGAGCTGGCGGTCTTGACCGGGACGGCCGAACGCTACGCCCGCGAATGGCTGGAGCAGCAAACCGTCACCGACGTGGTGCGCGTGATGGACGCTCAGGCCTCGCCGCACCAGCGTCGCTACTGGCTTCCGGAGGGACGTGCCGAGGTGCTGGTGGACGAGGACAGTCTCTCCCACCTGGCTCCGCTGGTGCGGATGGCGGCTGGGGCGCTCTCGCCGCTCGAGAGCGTGGTGGCGGCGTACCGCAGCGGCGCGGGGGTCGAGGCGGATGGCTACGGGCCCGACCTGGCCGCCGGGCAGGCGGGCCTGCACCGCGCCGCCTTTCTGCAGCAGCTCGGCAGCGAGTGGCTGCCGGCGCTGCCCGACGTGCACGAGCGCCTGCAGTCGCCGCGACCGGCCCAGGTGGTGGACATCGGTTGCGGCGTGGGCTGGTCGAGCATCGGCATCGCACGCCAGTACCCACACGTGCGGGTGCGCGGCTTCGACCGCGACACGGTGGCCGTCGAACGCGCGCGCCGGAACGCCCGCGACTACGGCGTTGCGGACCGCGTCTCCTTCTCCGTCTGGGACGTGCGCGATCCGGCACCGTCGGGCGAAGCCGATCTGGTGTGTGCCTTCCAGTGCCTGCACGATCTCGTCGAGCCCATCCAGGTGCTGAAGGCGATGCGCAGGCTGGCGGCGCCCCGCGGCGCCGTGTGGGTGGCGGACGGCCGCGTCGATGAGACGTTCACCGGGGCCGGCACCCACGCCGAGCAGCTGGCGTACGGCTGGAGCCTCTTTCACTGCCTGCCGGCCAACCGGTCCCGCGCCGACGCGCTGGAGACCGGCGCCGTCCTGCGCCCGCACGCGTTGCGGCGGCTGGCCCTGGACGCCGGCTTCGATCGGCTGGAGATCCTGCCCATCGAGAACGACTTCTTCCGCTTCTACCGGCTGTACGCCTGATGAGTCGAAGCCATTTCGTGAGGAGCCCCATGGAGACCCCCGAGTTGGACCCGGTGCGCAGCGAGCTGTTCGCGGGCCGCATGATCGACACGCTGAACGGCGCTGCACTGGCCCTGATGATCAGCATCGGGCACCAGACGGGTCTCTTCGACACGCTGGCCGGACTGCCGCCCTCGTCCTCCAACGGCATCGCCGAGGCGGCGGGCCTGAACGAGCGCTACGTGCGCGAGTGGCTGGGCGCCATGGTGACGGGCCGCATCGTCGAACACGACCCCGACATGGGCACCTACTGGCTGCCTCCCGAGCACGCGGCCTCGCTGACGCGTGCCGCCGGCGCCAACAACTTGGCGATCCAGGCGCAGTACATCCCGCTGCTGGCCGGGGTCGAGGCGCCGATCGTCGAGTGCTTCCGCCACGGCGGCGGGGTGCCCTACGAGGCGTATCCGCGCTTTCAGGCGCTGATGGCCGAGGACAGCTCCAAGGTTCAGGATGCGACGCTCGTGGACCACGTGCTGTCGCGGGTGCCGGGCCTGATCGATCGCCTGGAGGCCGGGATCGAGGTGCTGGACGTGGGCTGCGGGCAGGGCCACGCCGTCAACCTGATGGCCATGGCCTTTCCGCGCACGCGCGTGACGGGTTTCGATCTGTCGCCGGAGGCCGTCGCGGCAGGGCGTGCCGAGGCCGAAGCGTGGGGGCTCGCGAATGCGCACCACGAGGTGCGGGACGTGGCCAACCTGGGCGTCGAATCCAGGTACGACCTGATCACGGCCTTCGACGCCATCCACGACCAGGCCCAACCCGCCGCGGTGCTGAAGGGGGTGGCCACTGCGCTGCGCCCGGGCGGCCAGTTCCTCATGGTGGACATCCGCGGCTCGAGCCACCACCACGAGAATCTCGATCACCCGCTGGCGCCCTTCCTCTACACCATCTCGTGCATGCACTGCATGACCGTGTCGCTCGCGCTGGGCGGCGCGGGGCTGGGGGCCATGTGGGGCGAGGAGAAGGCTCGCGAGATGCTGGCCGACGCCGGCTTTACGCGGATCTGGGTGCACCACGTGGAAGAGGACCGGCTGAATACCTACTACGTGGCCACCCGCAACGAGCCCCGGAGATTGACCCCAAGACCCGGCGGGGCTTAGGATGACCGAGCCCCCGCGCGAACGCGCCGGTGCCGACGCCGGCGCGGCGGGGGCTTGGAGGCGCCGGGTGCCGCTACTGCCGTTCGTGGATCTGTTGCTGCTGATGGGTTGGACGAGTCTGATGATGGGAGCGGTCCTGAAGGCCGTCTACGTCACCACCTCCTACCGCCCCACGCTCTTGGGGCTCACTCCCATGGATCTCTTCTGGGTCACCATGGTGTGTCTGGTCTTCAGCCTGGCGCTGACGGCGCGCACCTGGCTCAAGGGCAACGAGGCGCGCCTGCTCCGCGAGCGCCGCGAGGCCGAGCGCGAGCCGGTGGCGGACGCGGTGGCCGAGCCGTTGGGGCCGCGGGCGGCGCCCCGGGAACCGGCGGCGGGCGGGTCCTAGAGCTTCTCGATTTCAACTTCGAGCTTGGACATCGCGATCGCGGCGAGGGGGCTCCGGCGAATGGCTCGCCGTGGGCATCTCGTCTTGATTTCGCCTTCGCTCCCCTCGCCGCGACCGCTCGCGCGGAGCAAGATCGCCTCCCGATGCGGGGTCTGGAAGCGCTGGGCCGCAGCAGGGCGTGGGTGCGGCTTGGGGGGTTAGCCGAGGGCGACGCGGGCGGGAGGGGTGGCGAGTCTGCGGGTGGCGGAGACACGTCGGCGGAGCGGCCCGAAGGCCGAGCGGGCCAGCTCGGCGTAGAGGTGGATGCCGGCCAGAACACCGTCGGACAGGGTGGCTCGGATGCGTCGCATGGGGGCCTCTCCTTCGCGCAGGAAGTGGGCGCCGGCACCCGCGGCGTGGCGGCTTTTTCGCACTGGCCGGCGACGAGGACGGGGCGTGATACCTTCCGCCCGGTCATGAGCACCGGGGCACCCGACCGCCGCATCTGGATCAACGGAGACCTCGTGCCGTGGGAGCGGGCCACCGTCCACCTGCTGTCCCACAGCCTCCAGCGGGGATCGCTGGTTTTCGACTACTTGAGCGTCCACGAGACACCCCGTGGGGCGGCGCTGTTTCGCCTCCCGGAGCACGTCGACCGGTTCATCGAGTCGTGTCGCCTGGTGGAGCTCCCGCTGGAGCTCGGGCGCGAGGCCCTGTGCGCCGCGGCGGTCGAGGCCGTGCGCGCGAACCCCGGCTGTCACTCGGTGAAGATCAACGCCTACCTGCCTTCCATCGAGGTGGACGTGGTGCCCCAGGACCCGCGTGTCAGCGTGGCGGTGGCGGCCTACGACGCGCGCGAGGACATCATCGAACGCAACCCGGGCAGCTTTCGCCGGCCCGAGACCCTGCGGCTGTGGATCGAGCGCGAGGTGCGCAACCGCCGCGCGGATCTGGTGCCACCACAGGCCAAGGTGGCGGCCAACTACGTGGCGCCCATGCTGGCCAAGTGGCGGGCCCGTCGCGAGGGCTACGACGACATCGTACTCGTGGACGAGAACGGTTTCGTGGCCGAGGGACCCACCACCAACATCTTCCTGGTGGACGCCGACGGCGGCCTGCGCACCCCTGCGCTCGAGCGCGTGCTGTGGGGGGTTACCCGGGCCACGGTCCTGGAGCTGGCCAAGCACCGCGGCCTCGCGGTGACCGAGACCGGCGTGCGGCCCGACGAGCTGCGCGAGGCGCGCGAGGCCTTCTCCACGGCCACCACCGCCGGCGTGTGGCCGATCGTGTCCATCGACGGCGACCCGGTGGGCGACGGCACTCCCGGGCCGGTCACGCTGGGGCTTCGCGATCACTTCGAGCGCATCACGTCCGGCGAGGACGCCGCCTTTCTCCACTGGCTGACCTTCGTCGACGAGGCCTGATCCATGCGCGCACTCTCGGGGACCACGCCCTCGGGCGAGAACCTGCATCTCGGCAACTACTTCGGGGCCCTGCGCCAGTACCTGGCGTACCAGGAGAAGTGCGAAGAGGCGCTGTACTTCATCGCCGACTACCACTCCATGAACGTGGTGCGGAACGCGGCCGACCGGCGCCGCAACACGTTGAACGTGGCGCTCGACTATCTGGCGGTGGGCCTCGACCCCGAGCGCGCGATCCTGTTCCGCCAGTCGGACGTTGCCGAGGTTCACGAGCTGGCGTGGATGCTCTCGACGCTGACGCCCATGGGTCTTCTGGAGCGCGGGCACGCGTACAAGGACCGCGTGACCCAGGGACAGTCCGCCGACCACGGGCTCTTCGCGTATCCGGTGCTGATGGCGGCGGACATCCTGCTCTATCGGGCCGACGTCGTGCCGGTGGGCCAGGATCAGAAGCAGCACGTGGAGATGGCGCGCGACATCGCGCAGCGCTTCAATCATCACTACGGAGATGTATTCGTTCTGCCCGAGGCCATCATCGGAGAAGACACGGCTGTGCTCAAGGGCCTCGATGGCCGCAAGATGTCGAAGAGCTACAACAATACGATCCCGCTGTTCACCGATGAGAAGCGGCTACGCAAACTGATCATGAAGATCAAGACGAACAGCCTGGAGCCGGGCGAACCGAAGGTTCCGGCGGACAGCACGCTGTTCGACATCTACAAGGCATTCGCAACTCCGGATGAGGCGGCCGAGATCGAGACGCGCTACGCCGAGGGTATTGCCTGGGGCGACA
>JAKSBN010000241.1 GCA_022361175.1 Pseudomonadota bacterium
ACATCGCGGCCGCGAACCTGACGGTGACGCCGGAGCGCCTGGAGCAGGTCGACTTCTCCGAGCCGCTCCGCCGGAACGTCAGCGAAGTCCTGGTCTCCGGTCCGTCCGCACCCACCCTCGACTCCCTGGAGGCTCTCTCGGGCCGATCGCTGCGGTTGCGGCGCTCGAGCAGCTACTGGTCCAGCACGGAGCGCCTCAACGCATCGCTGCGGAGGACCGAGCGAAAGCCGGTGGCGCTCATCCCGGCGAACCCGCTGCTCGAAGACCACGACCTGCTCGAGCTGGTGCACGCCGGCTCTCTCGACTTCACGGTGGTGGACAGCCACAAGGCGGCGTTCTGGTCCCGCGTGTGGGACGACGTCGCGGTTCACCCCGATCTCGCCCTGCGCGAGGGCGGCCAGATCGCCTGGGCGTTCCGGAAGGAGAGCCCGAAGCTCGAGCAGGAGGTCAACCTCTTCGTCCGCACCCATCGCAAGGGCACGCTGTTCGGCAACATCGTCGACAACCGCTATCTCGCCGACACCTCGTGGATCCGCAACCCGCTCGACCCGTCCGAGCGAGAGCGGCTGGAGACCATGGCGGCGCTCTTCCGCAAGTACGGAGCGATGTACGGCTTCGACTGGCGCCTGCTCGCCGCCCAGGGCTACCAGGAATCGCGCCTCGACCAGCGAATGCGGAGTCGGCGCGGGGCGGTCGGCGTCATGCAGGTGAAGCCCGAAACGGCGGCCGACGTCGGGATCCTGGACGTCAGCGAACTCGAGAGCAACATCCATGCAGGCGCGAAGTACATGCGCCATCTCTACGACACCTATCTCCCCGAAGAAGACCTGGACCCCGTCCAACGACACCTGCTCGCCCTGGCGTCCTACAACGCCGGCCCCTCGCGGATCCGGAGACTGCGCCGCCTCGCGGCCGAACGCGGCTACGACCCCAACCGCTGGGCCGACAACATGGACGTCGTCGTGGCGCGAAACGTCGGCAGAGAGCCCGTGCGCTACGTGGGCAACATTCTCAAGTACTACGCCGCCTACAGCATGGTTCAAGTCGAGCTGGGCGAGAAGTCGGCCCGTTAGTAGCGACGCGAGCACCTGGCCGGATCGCGTCCGGGGACCGGAGCTTGAACGGCCCGGCCCCGTCATCACGCCGGCGAGCGTCTCGTGTGCGTGGGCCGAAGGTGCGTGCACGGGGACGTTGGCGAACGTTCACCAACGCCCCCTCCCCTTCGCTCACTCCGCCTGAAGGAGCGGGAAGGCGCGGATCAGGTCGCGCAGGAGGTGCTCCGTGGTGATGCCTCCCCGCGGATCTCCCGGTGCTCGCCAGGCGGGGATCGGCGCCGGCTCCTCGGGATCGAGCTGCCCGTCGCGCACCAGCAGGCCCACGAGGGCGTGCGTCACGCTCTTGGCCACCGACCACGAGAGCGCGGGAACGTCGGGGCCGTACGGAGTGCCGTCGTGCTCGCCTGCATAAGCCTCTGCCACCAGCCGGCCGCGGTGGATACACAGCAAGGAGTGACTGGGCCCCGTGCGCTCGACTTCCGGCTCACGGATCAAACGGCGGTACGCGTCCTCGAGGCGGGCCCGATCGACGTCGTCGTCCGGCGGGCTCTCCGGCCACGCCAGCGTGGGCCATTCGACCCCGGCGGGCTGGGGCGGCAGCGGTGGCATCGGGTTGCTCAGCCGCGCGGGCGAGTGGGACGGCAAGGCGGGCCTCCGGAGAGATTCTCGAACGTCGGACCGATGATACGCTTCCGGCATGGAGAATGTCCCCGCAACCGGCCTCGCCCGGGCCGAAACGCTGCCCGCCGGCCGGTACCACGAACCGGCCGCCTTCGACCTCGAACGCCAGCGGATCTTCGGCCGCGAGTGGATCCTGATCGCTCACGAGGCCGAGTTGGAACGCCCCGGCGATGCCGTCGCCGAGCGACTGGCAGGCTGGCCGGTCTTCGTTCGCCGGGGGCGGGATGGCGAGCTGCAGGGCTTCCACGACGTGTGTCGCCACCGGGCGGGGCCCATCGCCGGTGCCGGCGATGGGGGCGAGGCCCGCCGCTGCACCCTTCCCGTGCTTCGCTGCCGCTACCACGGCTGGGTGTACGACGAATCCGGCCGGCTCGAGCGAACTCCGGATTTCGGGGAGGCCCTGGACTTCGAGCCGAGCGCGCTCGGCCTCGTGCCGGTGCGCGTGACCAGCTGGCGGGGCTTCGTCTTCGTGTGCCTCGATCCCGAGGCCGCCCCGTTGGAGACGGCCCTCGGCCGGCTGCCCGCTCTAGCGCAAGACGTGCCCCTCGAGCGCTACCGGATCCACGGCCGCGCGAACCACCGGCTGCGCTGCAACTGGAAGGCCTACGTGGAGAACTACCTCGAGGGCTACCACATCCCCTACGTCCATCCGCGGCTGCACCGCGAGATCGACGTCAAGGGCTACCGGATCGAAGCCGCCGAGCGTGTCGTGACGCACCACGCCCCGCCGCGGCCGCGCGTCGAAGAACCCGTCTACGACGGCGTCCACTTCTTTCAGCAGCGCATTCGGGAAGCCACCGCCCTTCCCTGACCCGTGCGCGGGCCGCCGTGGTGAGGCGAGGATGTGGCCCTCGACCGGCTCCACGAGCCAACCCACGCCGCTCGTCCGCAGGTTGGGCCGTTCGAGCAAGGATCTGGCACGCCAGAGCGTGGCCCCGATTCCGCGAGTCCATACTCTGCTCTCCCGCAAACGAGGGGCCGTAGGCCTCTGAGACAGGGAGAAGAGCATGAGTGAACTACAACGACTGCTGAACGAGCTGGACGAGATGACCGGCAAGGGGGAGATCCTCCAGGCGCTCGAAGCGTTTTACTGCGAAAACTGCGTCTTCACGGAAGTCGCCGACGGCGGCAGCCGCGACAGCCGGCTGGCCCAGCACGAGCACCTGAGCGCCTTCTTCTCGACCCTCCAGGGGTTCAACGGGGCGACGCTCCACAGCAGCGCCGTGGGCGACGACGTCACCCACAGCGAGTGGACCTTCGACATGACGGCCGGAGACGGCTCGCCGACCGTCTGGAACGAGGTTCTCGTCCGGCGCTGGCGGGACGGCAAGGTCGTCGAGGAGAAGTTCTACAACGCCTCCGCCTAGGCCGACTGTGACCCGGGCGCCCGGCCGGCTTCTAAGGCCCGGGGCCTAGGGCCTCCTACCGATTCGGCGGCACCAGCCCGCCACCACTTTGGAGAACGAAATGAGATTCTGGACCACTGTGACCACCGCCTTGATGCTCGTGATGGCGAGCACGTCGGCGGCCCTCGCGAGCGTCGAGCACAGCCTGACCGGCGCGGGCGGCTACGACCTCGTCTCCTACCACAACGGCGAGAAGCCGCTTCCCGGCAACGGAAACCACGTATCCGAGGTCGACGGCGTCGTCTACCTGTTCGCGAACGCGGCCAACAAGAAGAAGTTCGAGAGGAACCCCCAGAAGTACCTGCCGGCCTACGGTGGCTACTGCGCCTACGGGGTCGCCGTGGGCAAGAAGTTCGTCGGAGATCCGAACGTCTGGGAGGTCGTCGACGGGCGGCTCTACTTGAACCTCGACAACAAGATCAAGGGCATCTGGGCCAAGGACGTCTCGGGAAACATCGAGAAGGCCGACGAGACGTGGCCGAAGATCCGCGCCACCCACGCCTCCAAGCTCTAGCTTGCGCGACGGGTTTGGCGCTGGAGCCCTGGCACCCCACTCACTCGGGTGGGGTGCCTGCTGTTGGCCCTGAGACGCAGAGGCCCCCATGCACGATGTCCTGAGCGACGTTCTCGACACGCTCGAGCTCGAATCCAGCGTGTACTTCCGCGCCGAGCTCACGAGCCCGTTCTCCATCGCCGTCCCGGAGAACAAGAACGTCGTCCGCTTCCACATCGCCGGCGAGGGGCGGTGTTCGATCTCCGTCGCCGGCGAGGCCCCCATCGAGTTCGCCCCGGGCGATCTGGTCTTGATCCCGCACGGCGCCAGCCACGTGCTTGCCAACCCGCCGAACGGGTCCGCCAGACCCCTGCCGGAGGTGCTGGACGCCAGTGGCTTCACGGGTCCGGGCCCGCTCGTCTACGGGGGCGGTGGAGACCGCACGACGCTCGTGTGCGGTCACTTCGGGTTCAGCGCCGCGGTCACGCACCCCTTCATCGAGACGCTCCCCGCCGTTCTCCATCTCGAGCGGGCACAGGGCCCGGACTACCGCTGGGTCGAACAGATGCTCGCCTTCGCCGATCAGGAGTCGCAAGCGCGAGCGACGGGCTGGCAAGGGGTCGTCGAGCGCCTGTCGCAGATTCTCCTGGTCTACGTGCTGCGGGCCTACATGGAGCGGGAGAGCGCCGTGGCCGGTGCCCTCTCCGCCCTCGCCGATCCGCAGCTGGCGGCCGCGCTGCAGTCGATCCACACGTCCCCCGCGACCGACTGGACGCTCGACGCGCTCGCCCACAAGGCCGGGATGTCGCGCAGCGCCTTCGTGCGCAAGTTCAACTCCACTTGTGGCATTTCGCCCATGCGATACCTCACCCGTTGGCGCATGAGCCGTGCGCGCTACCTCCTCACCCACACCGAGACTTCGGCCGGCGAGGCGGCCGCGCAAGCGGGCTACGCCTCCGAGGCGGCGTTTCACCGCTCCTTCAAGGAGCACGTCCAGAAGCCCCCCGCGACCTACCGCCGCCAAGAGCGCGCCACCGCAGAGATGTCGAATGAGCCGATCGCGTAAGCGCCGTGAGCCCGAGTTCGCCCTGAAGCGCGTCTACGAGCCCGCCTCGCGCCAGGACGGCCTGCGGGTGCTCGTCGATCGGCTGTGGCCACGAGGCTTGTCCAAGGACGCCGCCCGCGTCGACCTCTGGCTGAAGGAAGTGGCCCCGAGCACCGAGCTGCGGAAGTGGTTTGGGCATGAGCCGAAGCGCTGGGCCGAGTTCCGGCGCCGCTACGAGCACGAGCTGGAGGCCCACACCGAGTCGCTGGAACGCCTCGTCGAGTTGGCAGGCCGCGGCCGTGTGACGCTGCTCTTCGGCGCCAAGGACGAAGAGCGGAATCAGGCGGTCGTACTCCTGGACGTCCTTCGAAGCACGTTCACAGGTCGGAGTTCGAGCGCCGTGAGGAAAAGGCGCAGGCCCACGACGCGACGCTGACGTCCCGACCGCAGCCCTGAATCTCCTCCACCAACGCTCCTCTCCGCCCAAGCGTGGGATTCGTCAGAACTGAAAGGCGAGTCCCCCCGATGGGCCTGCCGCCGGCGTTCGACAGACCGCCCGCGGG
>JAKSBN010000197.1 GCA_022361175.1 Pseudomonadota bacterium
ACATGATGCGGACGCCGGGGCCCAGGCCGGCGATGCGCACGATCAGCTCGCACAGGAGCAGGGAAACGAGCACCGAGGCGACGAGGATCAGCGGGCGGGCCAGGCGAGTCACGGGGGTGAGGCGTCCTCTTGGCTTCGCGCATCGCCGGAGGCGAAGCTCGCCGATTCTAGCAGGCCGCGTGGGCGCCCTGGGGTCTCTCCGCTGGGTTCCGGTGGCCCGCGGGCGCCCTACGGGGCTTCTCGGCGCTCCAGTTGCTCGAGCCGCGCCGCCGCTCTCGGGTGCCCCGGCTGCTGGCGCAGCAGCTCGCGCAGCTCGTCGACGGCGCCGTTCTGGTCGCCGGCGCGCTCGAGCGCGGTCGCCAGCGCCAGTACCAGGTCGGGGTGGCCGGGCAGCAGCCGAAGCGCATGGCGGTAGTGTTCGACGGCCGTCGCGGGGTCGTCTTCGCGCAGCGCGATCTCGGCCAGGCGGCTGTGCACGGGGACCGGCTGCTCGCCCTTCGCGAGAGCCTGCTCGAAGTGGTGGCGCGCCCAGCCGAGATCGCCGGTCCGGAACAGGATCTCGCCCCGCTGCCAGGAGGGCATGCGGTCGGCCACCTCCAGCTGTTTCCAGAGCGTCGTCGCGGAGACCAGATGGAGACCGGAGAACAGCACCAGGCCGGCGGCGATCGCGGCCGGCCACCGTCCGTCCTGGGACCGCGGGTGATAGGCCAGACGACCGGCGGCCACGCCGCAGACCAGCAGCAGCGACGGGAGCAGATAGCGGCCCTGCCACTGGTAGTCGTAGTTCACCGAGTAGACCAGCAGGAGCGCGAAGTTCAAGAGCGGCAGGCCCACGAAGAAGGCGAGCCAGCGCTTTCCGGAGAGGGCGCCCGCGGCGAACCACACAGGGGTGAGGAGGGCCGCGGCCGCGTAGTAGGCGCCGGGCAGGGGCAGCCACGCCCAGCCCCAGTAGCCGTACATGGACTTCGCGACCTGCGTCGTGAAGTGACCCAGCTCGAGCTCCTGCCACGGCTTCGCCAGCGACGCACCGGCTCCGGCCCCGAAGGTGTCGAGGGCGTTCTGGCGGGCGGCGGCGCCCAGGAAGTCGCCGTGGGCGAAGTAGCTGGTGAGGGGCCACCAGGCCGCGATCGCGACGGCCCCCGCCAGGATGAGCCAGCTCTGGCGCCGCTTGGCTGCAGCCAGAAAGCCCCCGTGGTAGGCCGCGAGGGTGCCGCTGAAGGCCGCGAAGCCCAGCGCCCAGAGGTGGGGCTTGCTGGTGAGACAGGCCGCCGCCGAGCACAGGAAGTAGGCCAGGCGCCGCGGATCGCTCGGGTTCGAGCCCACCAGGGCGATGGCCAGGCCCAAGTGAAACGCGACGAAGACCGCCCAGGCGTCCGCGTTCACGTAGGCGAAGATGAACATCACCTGGGGCGTCACCACCGCCGCGCACACGAGGCCGGCCAGGGGCCGCCGCCAGGCCAGCCCGCCGGCGACGGCGGCGATGCCCGCGAAGAGCAGCACGCCCGAGAGCCGGTTCGTCCCGAAGCCGCGAGCCAGGAGGCCTTCGATCCAGTAGCCGAAGGCCGGCCCGGTCGCGTAGCTGCCGCCGTTGCGGTAGCGCACGAGTTCGGGCGAATCCCAGCTCGGCCAGGTCAAGTGACGGGCGATCGAGTTGGCCACGGACAGGTGCATGGGTTCGTCCGGCCCCCCGGACAGGTGCTCGTAGGGCACGTGTCGGCTCAACCACGCGACACCAACCACCTGCACCGAGAGCAGCGCGATCACCGCCCCGAATCCGATCCGGCGAAGGGTGAGAGAACGCGCGTGCGAAGTCGTCATGGGCGGGAAGGCTCCCGGTCGCGGGGGGCGGGCGCGAGTTCGAGGGACCGGGGGGCGCTTCCAGTATACGGAGAGCCCGGCCGGATGGCGCCGGCCCACGACGCCCCTCCGGGGCGACGGCGGGCTGTTTCCACTCTCCCAGTGGGTCGCGGCGGCCGAAACGAACTCGGGAGCAGTTAGGGGGGCACCGCCATGGACCCGTTCTCGCAATTCTCCGACATGAAGCCCGTCGACCGGGCCCCCTCTCTGGGTGGCATCAACGGCATCGGATTCCGCCTCTACGGCAGCCGCGACGAAGACGCGGCGACCTCGAGCTACGTCGCCACCTACTTCTTCACATTCGTCTTCCTGCCGGTGCTGGCGCTGGCGGCCTACCGGGTCGCCCGCACCACCGAGGGCGAGTACATCCTGGGCAAGGTTCCGCTGTCGGGACTCGCAAAGGGCTGGAATGCCCTCGTGGTGCTGAGCCTCTTCGCCGCCGTGGGCGGCGGCAGCTGGAACGCGTATACCGGAAGCCCGGAGTACGCCGCCCGCCAAGCCCTGCACCAGGCCGTGGAGGCCGAGGAAGAGGGCGAGGTCGGCCTGGCTGCGGCCGGCTACGCCAGCGTCGTCGAGGGCGGCACGAACTACGGGGTGGAGGCGAAGGAGCGCCTCGGGGACCTCCTCGATCCCGCGCGTCTTCGCGCCGCGCAGCCCCAGCAGGCGGCGGGCGTCGTCGCCCACGCGTTTCGGGTTCGCACCCTGCACCCGCGGTTTGCGCCGGCGCTGGTGGCCGAGGCGTGGTCGCTGCTGGAGGACCTGAAGCGGGATCAGCCCGCAGCCGCCAAGCGCATTCTCGACGCCCTGGCACCCCACGAGCCGGACAAGGAGAAGGTGGCGACCCTCTCGCTGTCCCTGCTCCACCGCATCGTCGAGATCGATCCGGAGAACGTGCCGGCGGCGGTCGAGCTGGCGCTCCACTACGAGGCGAAGGGCGATTTCGAGCGCTCTCAGGAGATCCTGGAGCCGCGGGCCGAGCGGCTGGGCGACACCGAGGGCGCGCGCCTGCTGGGACAGCTCTACGCGCACCAGGGGCGGGTCGACGAATCGCACGCCCTCTTGCTTCCCTACACGCAGAAGCGTCTCGAGGCGTTCCACCAGGCCGAGGCCGCCTACGACCAGGCGATCGAGGCGCTCTGGGACGGCATGATCCGAGAGCTCGAAGCCGGGCGGGCACCCGCCGAGTTCTACGCGAAGTACGACCGCTCGACCGAGGTCGAGCAGGCGCAGATGGTCGACGAGTACTTCGCCGTCAAACGGGACAAGAGCGCGCTCATCCAACAGCGGCTCGAGGCGTATCGCCGCGCAGGGGAGATCGTCCCGGTGGCGCTCGACTTGGGCATGGTCATGGTGCAGCGGGCTCCGAGCATCACCGACCCCGAGGCGCGTCGGCACGAACTGGAAGCCGCCGAGAAGATCTTCCTGGCCATCCAGGGTGCCGCCAGCGAGTCGGATCAGTACCGGCTGTACCTGGGACAGGTCTACTACTGGCTCGGGCGTGGCGAGGAAGGCCACGCGCTCTTCGACGAGCTTCTGGTGGCGCGGAAGCGCTCGCCCAAGGCCCTCTACGAGGTCGCCGTGGCTCTGCGGGAGGTCGGCGCCAAGTCCGAGTCCCGGGCGCTGGTAGAGGAGGCCTACGGCGCAACCGTCGACCAGGAGATGCGCTACGGATTCGCGCAGTACCTGTCGGTGCTGGCGACGGACCGGGAGGACCGCATCGCCTGGCTCGAGAAGTCGGATCCCAAAGCCCCCGACGTGCAGGCCGAGCTGGCCGAGCAGCGCGGACACGAGGCCATGCGCCTGAACCAGCGCCAGGCCGCGGCCCGCCACTACCGCGAGTCGATCGACCTCCGCAACAAGCTGCATCCCGACGCGCCGACGCTGAACAACACGGCTCTGGTGTACTTCGCGCTCTACCGCGCGACCGGCGAGCGCCCGCACTTCCGCGAGGGCCTCCAGAAGATGGAGGCGGCGCTCGAGCTGCGACCGGGCAACAGCATTCTGCTCTACAACCTGGCCGAGCAGCTGATCGTCGACGCCAGCTTCGACGTGATCGGCAAGAGCCTGGACCTGAGGCGGCTTCGAATGGAGGGCAGCGTCGATCTGCTCCACTTCCTGCACTACGACGGCGTGCAGCAGGCGGCGCTGGCGGCGAAGCTGCGCGCGCACCCGAGCATGAAGAAGGCGCTTTCGCATCTCGGCAAGGTGATGGTGCTGGCGCCCAAGAGCGGCAGCGCGTACTCCGCGGCGCGGGGAGTTCACGGGTTCACCCGCAGTCAGGACGAGATGGCTGATCTGTGGCAGCGGCTGCAGGGGGTGGAGCTCGATCTGAACGACGACCTGACGGGCTACCGCGCCCAGACGTCGGGCGAGCGTGCCGCCTACCAGAAGGAGTCGCTCGAGAAGCGCATCGAGAGCCAGCGGGAGAAGCTCGCGCAGCTGCCGGCCAAGGCGGTGCGGACGCGCGCGGTGGCCGAGGGCTCCCTGGTCATGGCCGAACTCGGGCTCTACGAGCTGGGCGAGCCCGTGAACCTGCAGCAGGTGGTGAAGCGGGCCGGCGCGAGCTTCCGCCGGGCTCCGTCGCACGCCATGGCCAACGTGTATGAGGAGGCCTTGGCGTGGGCTGTCGTGGCCGAGTGGGCGTCGCGCTCGAGCCACGTCAAGCGCCTGGCGGCCGACTACACCCGCACGATGATGGCGACGACGATGCTGGCGGTCGCATTGGCCGAGAACCCGGAAGAGCGTACCTGGGCGCTCTCGCTGCCGGCCGCGAAACAGCTGGTGGCGCTCCAGAAAGACGTGGCCGTGCGCTACCCGAGCCGGCAGCGCGGGACGGCTTGGGCCATCTTGCGGCATGCGGACCCGGAGCTCGCCGCAGAGCTGGCGAAGCGCTCTCGCAACGACGCGGTCTACCCGCTCCTGAAGCAGGTCGACCTGGTGCTCTGGCCCTACCGCACCTCCGTGGCCTATGCGGAGTACTGGCGGCGCCTCCAGTCGGGCGAGGCGCGGCACGGCCTGGCCGCACTCCAGGCTGCGCAGGCAATGGGCACGAAGCTGGTGATTCCGAAGGGCTAGAGGCCGGCCTCTGGCTCGGCCGAGGTGCTGAGATGGCCTCTCGCCTCTAGAGAGATCCGCCGCTTGTCCCTATGCTGGGGCGATGGGACTTCAAGCCACCGGCCGCATCCACGCTCTCTTCGATCCCCAGCAGGTGACCGAGCGGTTCCGCAAGCGCGAGTTCGTGCTCGAGCTGGCGGACAACCCCCGCTACCCCCAGTTCGTCCAGTTCCAGCTGACCGGCGATCGCTGCGAGTCGCTGGACGGCTTCCAGGTGGGGGAAGAGGTGCGGGTGGAGTTCTCGCTCCGCGGTCGCGAATGGACCAGTCCCAAGGGCGACGTCCGCTACTTCAACAGCCTCGACGTCTGGACCCTGGAGCGAACGGGTGCCGGCGGGGCCGACTCCTTCGGCGACGAGCCCCCGCCCCCCTCGGACGACGACATCCCGTTCTAGGCCGGGCGTTCGGGCCGTCGGCCCCGGCGGCGCTTTCCGCTTGGGTTCGCGGAGCCCGACGCGTACCCTGCCGGCGTGACGAAGATCCGCGCTTTCCTGGGGTTCGTTGCGGCGCTGCTCTTGGCCGCCGCGATCTTCCTGGTGCCCACCATCTGGGGCAAGCCCTGGAGCATCGAGCACTACTACACCCGCGTCATCGTCGAGTTCGCGCTCGAGCACCCGATGCTGCTCTCGTACGCGCGCATCCTCGAGCCCTACGGTCTCGACTTTCACTCCGACGAGCTCGAGGACGTGTCGGACGCCATGGCGCTCCACATGGTCGATCAGGCCGAGGGTTTCCTGGAGGGGCTGCGCGCCTACGACCGCGAGGAGCAGTCGCCGGAGCAGCGGCTGTCGACCGACATCCTGGCGTGGTTCCTCCAGATCCAGATCGATCGCCGCCCCTTCCTGTTCCACGGCTACCCGGTCCAGCAGATGGACGGCTGGCAGATCGTGTTTCCCGACTTCCTCGTGAACATCCACCAAGTGCACTCCGAGCGCGACGCGCGCAACTACGTGGCGCGGCTGCGCGCGATCGAACCCGCTCTGGAACAGGTGATGGACGGCCTGCGCGCCCGGGCCGAGCGCGGCGTGCTGCCCCCGAGTTTCATCCTGGCCAACGTCCGCGCCTCCCTGGCGGACTTCGTGGCGACGCCCCCCGGTGAGCACGTGCTCGTCACGTCGCTGGCGGAGAAGCTCCAGCAAACGGAGCTCGACGACGACAGCGTGGAGCGGTGGCTCACGGAGGCCGAGGCGGTCGTCGCGGAATCGGTCGTGCCCGTTTACGGACGACTCGAGGCGCTGCTGGCGGAGCAGGAGCCCCGCTCCAGCCGCGACGCGGGGGTCTGGAAGCTGCCCGAGGGCGACGCCTACTACCGCTGGGCGCTGCGCTACCACACCACGACCGACCTCGAACCCGAGCGGGTGCACGCTCTCGGTCTCCAGGAGGTCGATCGCATCCACGCGGAGATGCGCGCCGTGCTGCGCGAGCTGGGCGACTCCATCGGAGACGACGACGATCCGATCCCGTCTCTGCTCGCCCTCGCCGCAGAGCCCGAGTACCTGTACTCGGAAGACGATGCCGGCCGCGACGCCATCCTCGCGGACTACCGGGCCATCGTGGCCGAAGCGGCGGAGCGCCTGCCCGAGCTCGTCGACGGGATCCCAGGGGCGGCCGTGACGGTCGAGCGAGTCCCCGTCTTCCGACAGGACGGCGGCGCCGGCGCCTACTACCAGGGGCCGGCCTTCGACGGCAGCCGGCCGGGAACCTTCTACGTGAACTTGAAGCACGTGCGCGAGACCGCGCGCTGGAAGATGCGCACGCTCGCGTACCACGAGGCCATCCCGGGCCACCACCACCAGATCGCCCTGGCCATGGAGCAGCAGAACGTTCCGTTCTTCCGGCGGGTGATTCCTTTCACGGCCTTCATCGAGGGCTGGGCGCTCTACGCCGAGACGCTCGCCGACGAGGCCGGGTGGCACCCGACGCCGGCCGATCGGCTGGGGAAGCTCGAGGCGGAGATCTTCCGCGCGGCGCGGTTGGTGGTCGATACGGGCCTCCACTGGAAGCGCTGGACGCGCGAGCGGGCCATCGACTACATGCACGCCACCACGGGCATGCCGCTCACGGACGTCACGCGGGAAGTGGAGCGCTACATTGTGATGCCCGGTCAGGCCTGCGCCTACAAGGTGGGCCAGCTCGAGATCCTGCGGCTGCGCCGTGAAGCGCGGAGCGCCCTCGGCGAGCGTTTCGACGCGCGGGGGTTCAACGATCTCGTGGTGGGCGGGGGCGGAATGCCGCTGGTGGTGTTGGAAGACGTGGTGCGGTCCTGGATCCAGCAGCAGTCGGAGACGACCTAGTGCCCCGTTCTAGAAGTTCGGCTTCTCGGTGCAGTGAGTGTTCTGCGGACTACGAGTCAATTCGACGCCGAACTTCTGGAACGGGACACTAGCCTCGAACGGACTCGACGCCTCCCCAGCCCTCCTCGACGGCGAGCCGATGGCGGCGCACGACGTCCTTTGGCAGAGGCTGCTCGAGCAGCTGGCCCGCCTTGTGCCAGCGCACCGCGTGGAACGCGGCGGCTGCCAGCCCGTATCCGGCGATCAAGATCGCCATCACGGCGAGGGTTCCCGGCTCGGTCTCCAGACTGCGCACGTCCGCCACCACGAAGGCCGTGGCCAGGAAGGCGACCACGCCGCCGAGGACGACCTTGAACGCGATCGGAGCGCGCAGGGACTCGGGGCCTCGCTGTTCCACCCGCTCGAGCTCCCGGGGCGAGAAGTGGTCCAGGAACCAGCCCGTCTCCTCGTCCACGTCTCGGTCTCCGGGCGGCGCCAAGCGCGCCCCGGTCAGCGGGTCAACTGCTGACTCACCCCGCGCGTGGGCGTCGATGCCCTGGCGAATGGCAGTGTGTACGGCTTGCGAGATGGGATAGAAGGAGGCCACCACCATGGCCAGGGCTGCCGTGATGGCGGGGCCGAGGCCGTAGATCGCCCGGATCGTCCATTGGACCGTCTCGGACTGCTCTACGTTGGGCGCGTAGCCGACCGAGGCCAGCACCGCGAGCGGGACCGACATGCTGGGAATCACGGCGAATTTGCTGAGGAGGGACCAGATGGAGATGTACTGCGCTTCGCGGCGCCGGCCCGTGTGAAGCTCGTCGTAGTCGATCACGTCGGCCTGGATCGACTGCACCAGGAAGATGCTGGGGGCGAAGCCGACGCCGGCCCAGGCGATGCAGAGCGCCGCGGGAATCATGTCGCCGGCGCCCATCAGGAGCAGGGCGAGCGGGCCGGTCATCATGGGGACGAAGCCCGACAGCCAGGTCGCCTTCTTGCCGAAGCGCACGGAAGACCACATCCACAGGGGAAGGGTGGCGAAGCCGGCCGCGAAGTACGCGCCCAGGAAGATGCCGATCCAGGTATTCGGGTTCTCGGGAACCAGGACGTACTTGACGAAGTAGGGCGTCATCAGTCCGGGGATGGCCCCCGTGATGGACGCCACCAGGTAGACCGCCATCACGACGCGGAAGGCCCGGTTGCGAAACACCCGGCGCACGCCCGGGACCAGCGGGTTGGGCGGGCGCTGCACGTAGTCCGTGCGCTCCTTCACCTGCAACACCAGGTTCGCGTACAGCAGGACCAGCAGGACGCCGAACAGCGTCGCGAACGCCACGTACCCGAGCCGTTCGTCGCCGTCGGCCCAGGCGATCAGAATGGGCGGGAGCGCGGCCGCACACAGGGTGCCCGCGATGACGAACGCCTCGCGTACGATGAAGATCCGCGAGCGTTCGTGGTAGTCGTCGGTGAGCTCGGGGCCGAGCCCGAAGTGCGGGATCACGTAGGCGGTGTGGAACAAGTAGTAGAGCACGTAGGTGGTGGCGAGCCAGGCTGCGGCCTGCATGCCGTTCAGCGAACCGGGTGGTGCCCACATGGCGATCAGCGCCACGGCGGCCAGCGGCGAGCCGAGGGCCATCCACGGCTTGCGGCGGCCCCAACGCGTGCGCGTGCGGTCGCTCAACCAGCCGACCAGGGGATCCGTGACGGCGTCGAAAGCGCGCGCCACGGCCTTGACCAACGCCACCAGCCCGAGCGGCACCAACACCGTGTCGGTGTAGAAGATGGTGAGGTGGATTCCGATCGGAATGACGAGCGCGGCACCCGCGAAGCTGGGAGCTCCATACGCCAGCTTCACCCGCATCGGGACGTGTCCCTCGGAGGCGGGATTCGCTCGCGGAGATTCGGGCCGTTCGGGGGGCGGCTCCGGCGACACGGCGGAGTGGTCGGGCGCTTGGGAGGTCAAGGCGGGCATGATCTCGCATTCCAGCCCGCTCCACCACGGGTCCGGCGCCGGTACGCTCCGAACGATCCCGCCCGGAGCCGCAGTTTCGGCCTGTTTTCGGTTCGCTGTGACCCGCACTGCGCGTGCGTTTTCCTCGATGACGCGCCGCGCCGCGGAGGCGCTCGACCAGAGGCGCACCCCACGGGCTAGTCTCTCGCGCATGGTCGACATCCGTCAGGTCGGTTCTACGCGGTTCCTCTGGGGCGAGAGCCTGCGCTGGGACGAGCGCGCGCGCCGGCTCTACTTCGTGGACGCCGCCCGCTCTATGCTGCACTGGCTGCCGGAGGGCGATGAAGAGCCGCAGGGGATGCGGATGCCTTCGCTGCCAACCGGACTTGCCCTCACGACTTCGGGACGTGTGCTGGTCGTGCTGGAGGACGGAATCCACCTGGTGGACGTGGCCGAAGGGCGGGTCGAGAAGTTCGCCGACAACCCCGCTCCGCCCCCCGAGCCGCGCCTGAACGACGCGCAGGCGGATCGTCACGGGAATCTCATCACGGGTTCGCTCGCCTTTCGCCACGACCCGGTCGGGCACTTCTGGTGGTTGTCCCAGACGGGCGAGTGGCGCGAGCTCGACCGCGGCGTCAGCGACGCCAACGGTCCGGTGATCTCGCGCGACGGTCGAACGCTGCTGATCGTCGACACCGCCGAAAAGGCCGTCTTCCGCTACGACTACGATGCCGGGACGGGGGTGGTCGGCGACAAGACCGTGCTGGCCGATACGACGGACGTTCCCGGCGCGCACGACGGTGCCACGCTCGACACGGGCGGAGGCTACTGGAGCGCCATGACCGGCGGCGACTCGGTCATCCGGGTGGACCCCGATGGCCGGGTCACGCATCGGATCGAGCTTCCGGTCGACTACCCCACCAGCGCCGCCTTCGGTGGGACGCACCGCGATCGGCTCTACGTCACGTCCGTCAGCATGGAGCTTGGGGACGTCAAGCCGGTCGCATCCGCGGCCGGGGCGCTGCTGGAGATCACCGGGCTCGACGCAGTGGGAGAAGTGGAGCCGCGCTTTCACGCCTAGCGGCGAGAATCGGGGTCAGCTGGGATCCCAGGCGATCTCCCAGGTGCAGACGTCGTCGCCCTCGACGCAGCACGCGCTCTTGGTCACCCGGAGGTTCTCCGCGCCGGAGAGCCGGTAGGCTTCCTTGAAGTACGCGCCCACCATGGTGCACATCTCCGTGGTGGGGTGGCCGTAGTCGAGGACCTGGGCCTGCACCTGGCCCGGGCTCATCGTCTTGACCCGCACGCGCCCGGTGTCGTGCATGGCGCCCCACAGCGCCGCCAGCCGCACGGACAACGTGCCGGCGTTCGTTCCCGTGAGCAGGTGCTCGTAGACGCCTTCGACGTGGTTGCGGGCGTGAACGGCCCCCGCGGTCTCGTAGATGTCCTTGACGCCGTCTCGCTCGAGCAGCGTGGCGAAGCCGCGGATCAGCTGGATGTGGTGTTCCTCGGGATACCACTGGGAGATCTGCAACTTGTCGTGCAGGAAGTAGTGGACGGCTTCGGGAAGCACTTCGAGTGCCTCCTCGCGCCGCCTGCGGAGCGACTTGACCAGCTCCAGCAGACAGATCCCCTTGATCTGGGCCTTCAAGTTCTCACCTGATTCCGTGCGGACTCCACCCACCCATGGGCCCATCGGCGCGCTGCGCGATCGGGCTGAGCCGTACGTCACCGCGACGGCGGTCCTTCAGACCCCGTAGGGGCTTGGCTTGCGGCGGCTCGGGAAATGCCCCGACAAGCGTCCGGCGACGGATCGGGCGACGGCCCGACTCAACGGTTGGTTGGACGCCCGCGCCGCGCCCGTCGCCGGGCCAGGGCCTGCAGGAGCGGAACCACCACCACCAGCTCGGCGCCCGCGCCGCACTGCCCCGCGGCCTCTCGCAAACGCCAAGGCCGGTCGACGCACTGGGGGTCCGGCGGGCCGAATCCGGCCCCGTCCCAATCGGTGCCTCCGTCGCCGTCGTTGTCGAAGCCGTCCTGACACGCCGGGTCTTCGCGGCTCCAGTTGGCGTCGCGGCAGCCCACGTCGTCCGGGAAGTCCGCCGCGCCGTCGAAGTCGTCGTCGAGGCCGTTGCTGCAGGGGGGCAGGGCCGGGCCCGCGGCCAGGATGAGCTCGGCCAGGAAGAGCGAGTCCTCCGTGGGGACGTCGAAGCCGCCGCCCGCGCTCGCCGTCTTGGACAGGAAGACGTCCGCGATCAGGTCTCCCGGCGCCATGTTCGCCGTGTGGATGGTGACCGTCTGGTCGCCCGGCAACGTCGGAGCGAAGTCCCTCTCCTGCATGAAGAGCGCGATGTCGTCCAGGTAGTAGGCCACGCCGGCCGTGTTGCCCGGCGCCAGCTCGTTTCCCTCCTCGGGGAAGTCGTTGTCGGGGTTGAAGTCGCCGATCAGGTCCTGGAAGTCGTCGAACCCCAGGTCGGTGCCGCCAGCGGGCTCGAAGGCGTCGCGGGTGGGCGCACCATCCCCGTACACCACCACGATGTTCTGCGCGCAGCCGGTGCCGACCGGCGACGGCGGGGGCGACGGCGAGAGGGGGCCTCCGCTACCGGTGTCACTGGTGGAGTACTCGTAGGCCGGGAAGTTCGTCACCCCGTCGACGCCCACCGGCAGTTCGGTTCGGCTCATGAAGTAGGTGTAGATCTGGAACAGCGCCTCGCCCATCGGGCTGGCGCCCAGCGGCACCAGGGCATCGAGCTCCGCCTCGAGGGTGGCGAGGTGGGCGGGGCTCTCGTCCTGCACGGGAACTCGGATGTAGCCGCCGTTGGAGCCGCCGCCCAGTCGCAGCCGCGCCAGGCCGATGCGGGGGTCGGCCGCCGTCGTGATGCGGCAGATGATGTCGCGCACGCCGAGCTTCGCAGCGCTCAGTCGCGATTGCCGAAAGCGTCCGTAGGCGCCGCCGCCGAGGCACTCCGGCAGCTCGCCGGACAGGTCGGCTTCGATTTCGCCCGCATAGGGGTCGCTCTCGGGACTGTGCCGCCAGTTGAGATAGCGGCCGTCGAAGCGCGTCTCGATGCCCTCCGCCTGCAGGGCGGGGTCGACGCGATGGGTGCGCGTCCGGCCGCAGGCGGTGAGCGTCGTGTCGTCGAGGAACTGGATGATCTCGTCCGGGTCGAAGGCGTTGCAGCTGGCCGGGAACGTCGGATCGAAGACGGGGTGCCAAATCTGCGTTCGTGTCGAGGCCGAGGTGTCCAACAGGAACACCACGTTCTGCGGCTCGGGCCCGCAGGTCTGTGAGCTGGCCGTCGATGCTCCCAGCCCCGTGACACCCAGGATCGTCAGCCAGATCATCGTCGTGCGGAGCGCCATCTTCCCCCCTTCGCGCGTCGATGTGTGCGCGCGCGAACAGAGTACGCGAGCACCTCGGCGGGAACGAGTGCGCACTTCGTACGCGGCGTCGACTTCACGGTACGAGCGTTCCGGCAACGTGACCTACGGCGCCGGGGGCGATTCGTTTGTGACGATCTCGAGTCGAAGGCGTGTGCCTGCGCCCCGCACCCGGTAGACGTCCACGCGGTTGGCGCCGGGCTGCAGCAGGGAAGGCGGAACCAGGGCGGCGAAGCGCAGACCGTCCGCACTGCGATGGGTCCGGACGCTGCTGCCGATGACGCCGTTTACGGCGATGACCAGAGTCGCCTGCGTCTCGGCGCCGGCTTCGACGATCGCACCGGTGAGGTACGCCGGGACCGTGCCGCTTTCGGGATCGACCGCGCGGAGCCACTGGGCCTGGTCCACTTCCGCGCGGCCCCGCCCGGGGACGACGGGGAACTCGGTCACCAAGCGCCCGTGCAGTTCGGACAGGGGCCCCACCGCGAAGATGCGCGCGACGTCCGGGTCGCGGCCGAAGAGCGCCTCCTTCTCCGCCAGCGGCTGCGACAGGTAGTCGCCGGGCCAGGCCAACTCGACGACCCCTTCGTCGGGTTGGACGATGCGCTTCACGGGCCTCGCCGGGGCCGGGCCGAGCAGGGAGGTCCCGTCCACCGACCACGGCAGCGGAGCTTCCAGGAGGTCGGCCAGCGTCGGCAGCACGTCGATCGTCTCGGCGTTGCGGCGATCGACGACCGCCGTCTGTTGGCCCGGCGCCTTCACGAACAGCGGGACCAGCACCGTGCCTCCGTCGCGCTTGTCCCGCATCAGCCTGTTGGGGCGGAAGCTCACGCCGTGGTCGGCCAGGACGAAGAGTGCGGCCGCGTCGAACTTCCGCAGCTCCTCGAGTCGCGCGAGCAGCCGTCCCAGCAGCCGGTCGGCGTACACGGCCTGGAGCAGGTGCCGCTGGTAGGCGAGCTCGACCAGGGCGGTGCTTCCCAGCCACTGCGGCCCCAGCGAGGTGTCGCGACGCCCGAGCAGGAAGCGCCGGCGCCGCAGTGGTCCGGAGTCGGGTACGTAGGCGAGGCCCGACGGGAGTTTGAGGAAGGGGCCGTGAGGCAGGTTCAGGTGCAGGTAGTGGAGGGTGGCGTCGGGGTGGTCCGCCATGTCGGCCAGGAACGCCTCGAACTCCGTCTCGCGGTCCTGATTCAACGTTTCCACCACCAGCGAGCGCCAGCCCGCCGAAACGCGATCGGCGGAGTCGCCGAAGCGGGCCCACTGCGTGCCGACCGGGGGCAGGGATTCGGTGAGCGCGGTCGGGAGGAAGACGTGCAGACCGACGATGGCGACGTCTTCGAACAGCACCGCCAGGTCCGCGCCGGCGCCCTGCGAATCGCGGCACTCGGGCGCGTCGCACAGGCGCGTGAAGGACTCGCTGACGTGGAGCGCGTAGTCTTCCGCCAGCCAGTGGAAGAGCGTCTCCGGATAGTCCGCGGCGATCGGGAGCCGCCGCCGGTCGGGATAGCGCCCCGTCACGAGCGCGGGGATGGCGTACGCGGTGGCGTTCGAAACGGTGGAAGCGTTGGCGAACCAGGTGGACTGCTCGGCCAGGCGCGCGAAGTTCGGGAACAGGGCGGCGTCGACGGCACGCTCGGGGCCGGAATCGAGCAGCGAGACGAGTGGCAGCTCGTCGAAGAGCACGATCACGATCGGCGTATCCGCGTCGATCTCCGCCGAACTCGGCGCGACCGGCTCCGGGGCTTCCCGCAGCTGGCGCACGGGAGTCGCCCACAGGAACAAGCCTGCGAAGACCGGCGCCGCCCCCGCCAGCAGCGACAACAGCGAGCGCAATCCAGCGAAGTGCCGATAGGCCCGCCACAGGAGCACGCCTGCGGCGGCCGCGAGGCATCCCGCGAGCCAGGGCCCGGGCTCGAGCCAGCGCTTCTGCAGCGGCAGGGTGGCGATCCCCGCCGCCCCGATGCAGCCCGCGGCGAAGCCGAGGGCCCGGGCCCGCGGCCCCAACAGCGCCGACAAGGGGACGATCGAAGCGACGATCGCCGGCAGCGCCAGCCCGATCAGGGCAGCGACGAGCCACAGCTCGAACGGGCCGGCTCTGTGGGCGACGAAGAACTCGGCGTGGCGGCCGAGCACGTCGAAGCAGGGCTGCGAGATCCCGACGCTGGCGATCGCAAACAGGGCCAGGAACTCGTGAAGGCCGGCTCGCTCGGGTGAGCGCATGCTCGGTGTCTCCGTGGCAGAGGCGCGGTCAGGGATCGTCGTTCGAGCCGTGGGGGGTGTGGTCGGGATCGTCCTCGTGGCGGGGGCCGAGTCCCAGGAAGACCTTGATGCGCCGCCAGTACAGGCGCAGCGCTACGGCCACGCCGGCGATCGCCGCGATCAGGCTCTGGATCAGGAAGCTGCCCGTGCCGGGGTCGATGTAGGCGAAGAGGACCTCGCCCTGCCGCGACGCCGCAGCCGGGAGGGGCCCGGCGAGCGCGGTGCAAAGGGCCAGCAGCAGCGGTCCCGGGGATCGGCCCCCCGGTCGAGGGGCGGCAGCTCGGAGCTTTCGGCGGCGCATCGGTGCGGTGCTCTCCCGGTTCGGGCGATGGACAGGGCGGCGCCCCGCAACGGTAGCGCCGTCGCGCGATCCAAACAGCCCGCGCCCGGCGCTAGCCCGGTGCGGGGCGGCGCTTGAGCCGGTAGAGCCTCCGTTCCGAACCCTCGAGGCCCTCGCTCTCCAGGATCTCGAAGCGGCGCGAGAAGGCGCGTTCGAAGCCGGCGCGGTCGTAGTGGGGGAAGACGTCTTCGCGTGTCGCCAGCAGGCGCCGCACCTTGGCGTCCTCCTTGGGCACCCATTCCACGATGGCTTCGTCCGACCAGTCGGCGAAGAGGTCGGCGATCCGATCGAGGGGGACGTTGTTGGAGATGGCCAGGTGGTGGATCACGGCCAGCGCCAACAGCAGGTCCGGGCGCTGGCGTGTGATCAGCGGCTCGCGTTCCTGGTTGGCCCAGCCGAGGCCGGGGGGAGGGTTCGTGAGGTCGCACAGCAGGGGCAGGACGTCCGAGCGCCCCTCGCGCCGCACTTCCCGGTAGTTTCGGTCCACGCAGGCCGGATCGACGTCGAAGGCCACCACCCTCGCCCCGGCGTCCGCGGCCACGCGACTGAAGACCCCGGTGTTCGCGCCCAGGTCGAAGACCGTGGCCGCTCCCGCGGCGGACACCCAGGCGCGGACGCGTTCTCGCTTCGCCGCGAAGGCGGCGCCTTCGTAGCTGTCGCCGTCGTAGTAGTCGGCCCACTCCGTCCCCGTGGCGCTCCACTCGAGTGCGCGCACGGTGTCGCCGAGAGACGCCAGCAAGTTCGACTGCGCCTGCTTCGAGAGTGGCTTGGCTCGACCCGCCGCCGCCTCGGGAGCGTCCGCATACCGCGTCTGGTGGCGCGCGTGCATCCGGACGTGGAGCCAGAGGCCGAGTCGCAGCCAGGCCTTCAGCGGGAGCAGGCGCGCCGCCAGGTCGAGGGGCACTCCGTCGAGGTGGACGCGGGACAGCGACAACAGCCGCACGTCGCAGAACGCCGCCAGGGCCAGCGGCGCCAGAAAGTGCTGGCAGAACTGCCGGTAGGCGACCCAGGGCTCGCCTTCGCGGTAGCGCGCGAAGGAAAGGCTGTCGATGAAGACGGGCTTGCCGCGCGAAAACTGGACGTTGTAGGCGGAGGCGTCCTTCAGGCTGAAGCCGCGCTCCAGCGCCTCGCGCTGAATGCGCAGCGTCAACAGTGCGGCGTCCTTCAGCTGGGAGAAGCTCCACTCGTAGGGGTACGACACGAAGTCCACGGGCTCGGGTCGCAACACCCGGTAACAGCCCCGCTCCGCCGCGAGCGCGGGAACTTCTTCGTGCGACACCAGCCTCCCGTCCGCCTGGAGCGACGCGTAGAGCCCCGATTCCACGAGTGCCTGGTAGTCCTCGGAGTAGGCAGCCTCGACTTGACGGTACAGCACGCCGTCGCTCCGGAAGACGAAGCCGTTCGGGTCGCGGAAGGAGGCGGGGTGTGCGTCGCACGTCATCTCGCACCCGCTCGTCGTGTGTGCACCGCGAATCGGGACATCGGAACGAAGGGCTACGCGGGCGCCGGCTGACTTCCGCGGACGACGCGGCCCGCGAGGGCGCCCGTGGGCTCGCCCTCGCGGAAGGCCACCACGCCCGCCACGATCGTGGCCGCGTAACCCGAGGCGCGCTGCACCAAACGCCGACCTCCGGCGGGCAGGTCGTACACGACGGTCGGCTCGTGCAGCGCCAGCCGCTCGAAGTCGATCACGTTGACGTCGGCCTTGTAGCCGGGCTTGAGGATGCCGCGGTCGTGCAGTCCGACCAGTTCGGCGGTCTCCAGCGTCTGCATGCGCACCAGGCGCTCCAGCGGAAGCTTGCGGCCGCGGTTCCGGTCGCGCCCCCAGTGTTGGATCAAGGTGGTGGGAAAGCTGGCGTCGCAGAGCGCGCCGCAGTGGGCGCCGCCGTCGGACAGGCCGAACACCGTGTGCGGGTGGAGCAGCATCTCTTCCACGTAGTCCAGGTTGCCGGGCAGGTAGTTGAAGAGCGGGTGGTAGAGGAGGGCTTTGCCGTCCTTCTCGAGCAGGAGGTCGTAGGCCACCTCCTGCGGCGTGCGCCCCTCGCGCTCGGCTTGCGCCGCGATGGAAGCCTCCGGTGCCGGCTCGTAGTCGGCCGGCTCCCCGAGGCGGAACATCTTGTGGAAGCTCGTGACGATCTCCTGGATGAGCGGCCCGCCGATGGCCCGCGGCTTTTCCGACAGGATCTGCCCCCGCACTTCGGGCTGCCGCAAGAGCGCCACCTGCTCCTCCAACGGGTGGAGCGCCGTCTTGCCGTAGGAGGGGTAGAAGCTGAAGGGGTTGAGCGTGGTCGTGAGGCCCATCAACACGCCTGTGGCGCGCGGCGGGACCTGACCGCGCATGGGCAGGCCGTCGCGCTGAGCCTCGGAGAGGGCGTCCAGCAGCTGTCGCCACCAGTCGGGCCGCATGTCCTGCTGTTCGACCGTGATCGACACGGGGCGCCCCGACGCCTCCACCATGCGCCGGAACATCCGAAACTCGTTCTCGAAGTCGTAGAAGTCCGAGATGCCCTGGAGGACCCCGGTTCCCGCCTCGCCCACCGCCTTCGCGATGCCGACCAGCTCTTCCTCGCGGGCCGTGATGGAGGGCGTGATGACGCCGCGCGAGTCCTTGTGCTTCTCCGTTCGCGAAGTGCTGAAGCCGAGGGCTCCGGCCTCGATGGCCTCGCGCACCACGGCCGCCATGCCGGCGATCTCGTCGGGAGTGGCCACCTCGTGGGCCGGGCCGCGGTCTCCCATCACGTAGGCGCGCACCGCGCCGTGGGGGACCTGGGTGCCCACGTCGATGGCCAGCGGCGTTCGCTCCAGCGCGTCCAGATACTCGGGGAAGGTCTCCCAATCCCAGCGGATGCCTTCGTGCAGAGCCGTGCCCGGAATGTCCTCGACGCCCTCCATCAGGCCGATCAGCCAGTCGCGTTGGGACGGGCGGCAGGGGGCGAAGCCGACGCCGCAGTTGCCGGTGACGATGGTGGTGACCCCGTGAAAGGTCGAAGGCGTCACATAAGGGTCCCACGTGATCTGCTCGTCGTAGTGGGTGTGCGCATCCACGAAGCCGGGCGTGACGATGTGTCCCGAGGCGTCGATCTCCTCGCGCGCCGGACCCAGGGCGGGTCCGACGGCGGCGATCCGATCGCCCGCGATGGCGACGTCCGCCTGGCGGGGCGGCTCGCCGGTCCCGTCGTAGACGAGGCCGTTGCGAATGACGAGGTCGAACATGGGGGGTCTCCTGTGGGCGGCAGTATACCCGCATCCGCCCCGAGGGTGTCCGGGCCCGGTTCGCTCGCCCCGGTGGCAGTGGGGGCGCGGGTGGTCGCTCTGTGGGCTCATCTCCTGCCAAGCCTGTCAGCAGGGCCGCTCGAAGCCCTTCGCCACGGAGGGTGTGGGGCCTAGGATCGAACACCCGGGGCACGCCCCCGCACGTTGCATCCACCACGAAGGAGCCTCCCCATGTCCGCGACCCAAATCGGCACCCAGCTCGTTTCTCTCTGCAACGACGGCAAGTCCCTGGAAGCCGTCGACCAGCTCTACGCCAAGGACGTCGTCAGCATCGAAGGCCAGGGCAGCGACGAGATCCCCGCGCGCATGGAGGGCTTCGACGCCGTGCGCGGCAAGAGCGTCTGGTGGCTCGGCGCCCACGACGTCCACACCATGAAGGCGACGGGGCCCTTCTGCGGCCACCGAGAGGACCAGTTCGTGGTGCACTTCGAGATCGACGTCACGACGAAGGAGACGGGCGAGCGCAGCCAGATGAGCGAGGTGGGGATCTACACCACCGCCAACGGGAAGGTCGTGCAGGAGGAGTTCCTGTACCAGATGGGCTGAGCGCAAACGGCGAAGTGGGTCCGGCGCTACGACGCCGGGTCCACGGCGCCCGGCCCCTCCGCGTTCTCGATCAGCGACACCAGCTTGCGCAGCGTCTCCCGCTGCGTCTCCACGTCGTGGGGCCGGCCCACGGTGGCGCCGATGTTGAGCTTGCGGAGCACCTGGCGCGGGGGCCGCGCTGCGCTGCTCAGCGGCCGCATTACCGAGACCAGTGCCGTCGGGAATCCCGCCTCCTCGAGGCCGCGCGCGATCAGACTCACGGTCTGATGGCAGACCGGTCACGAGGGGACGAGCAGCGCCGCCTCCACCGAGTCGGAACGCAGCCGGTCGATCAGGTGGGGAATGGTGGCGCGGAGGAGCGGCGCCACGTCCACCACCAGGCCCATCAACACGTGCGTCATCGGCGCCACCGACCCGATCTCGCCCGCCTCCGCCAGCTCGCGCAGGCGGTCGAGCGGCAGGTTCACGTTGATGTCCTCTTTGGCGAAGCGGTGGTCGTAGCCCGGGTGGTTGATCTCAAGCTTGGCTCGATCCACGTCCAGCGGGATCTCGCGCACCTGAGGTGCATCGCCGCCGAAGTTCGGGATCGGCTTCATGGGCTCCTGCTCGCCTGCGATGGAGTAGCCGCCCGTCGTGATCAGGGCGAAGCGGGCCTCGGCGGCGGGTTTCTCGAGGCGCGCGAACGGGTCGCCCTCGGTCTCGAACCACGGATACGACGCGAAAGCCTCCTTGGTCTTGCCGTCGCCGATCATGGGTAGGGCCCTGGCCCGCCACTCCTCGTAGCGGGGCGTCCAAGTCTCGAGTCTCTCCGCGTCGCTCACGTGGGCCTCCGGGCGAGTTTCGCCGTGATTGAGCTGGGTGGACAGGATACAGGGCCCGGCTGGTATTTTGGTCCCGTGCTGCGAGAGAGCTTTGCGACTGTGCGGATGCTGGCGACGGCCCGGGCGTCGACGCGCTGGTCTCTGGAGAGACTGCGGGTGCGCCAAGAGGCGCTCCTGCGCGACCTCCTGGCCCATGCCTACGAGCGCGTGCCCCTGTACCGGAGTCTCTACGACGAGGCGGGGTTCCGGCCCGCCGACTTCCGTTCGCTGGCGGATCTGCCCCGCGTGCCTCTCCTCACCAAGGAGCGCTTGAAGTCGGCGGACCCGCTGGACTGCGTGGTGCGCGGGGCGGATCCGGCGCGCCTCAGCCGCGTCGAGACGAGTGGCTCCACCGGGATGCCGCTGGCGATCCTGCTGACGGCGCGCGAGCGCGCGTGGCAGCGCGCGGTCGCCTGGCGGATCCTGTTCGAGCACGGCTACCGGCTGCGGGACCGCACGCTCGAGATCCGGCAGAACTTCGGGCCCGCGTTCGCGGTGCAGCGCTTGGGCCTGGCCGCCAAGGACTGGCTGTCGATTCTGGATCCGCCGGACTCCTGGGCGAGCCACTTGTGCGACCGCGGTCACGCGGTCGTGGTGGCCGGCGCCGGCACGCTGCGCGCGCTGGCCGACGCCGTCGTGGAGCGGGGGCTCGCCCCGCCGCGCCCGCGTCTCGTCTTCTCCGACAGCGAAACCCTCGATCCCGAGACGCGAGCGCGGATCGCGGCCGGGCTGGGCACGGATCCCATCGACGTGTACGGCTTGGTCGAACTCTCGAACTTCGCGTGGGAGTGCGAGCGGCGCCGCGGCTTCCACGTCTCGGCCGACAGTCACGTGGTGGAGGTGCTGGACGCGGACCCCGACGGCCTGGGCGACCTGGTGGCGACGGATCTGGGGCTGCGGGTCATGCCGATGATCCGGTACGCCACGGGCGATGTCGGGGCGTGGGCCGCCGAGGCGTGTCCCTGCGGCCGCGTGCTGCCGCGCCTCGCGCGTGTCGTGGGCCGCGCCGTCGACTCGGTGCGACTCCCGGACGGACGCCGGCTCTTCTGGCCCTTCTTTCACGAGCTGTTCGCGGCACATCCGGAGCTCGAACGCTGGCGGGTGGTGCAGGAGGCGCCGCGACGTCTCCGCGTCGAGCTGGCGCTTGGCGCGCGAGACCGCGACCGGGCCGGGCCGGTGTGCGACGGCGTTGCGCACCAGCTCGCGCAAGTCCTGCCCCCGGAGCTGGAAATCGACATCCGGCGCCGGGACGCGATTCCCGTCGCCCCCGGCGAGAAGACCCGCATGGTCCTGTGCCGCTTGTGAATTCGATCGCGACCGCGCACGATGGGGTCCCGATGGTGGCGACGCCCGAAATTCGACCCCACTGGACGCCCGCGCGCATCGCGAGCCGGTCCCTGGAGATCCTCCGGGAGGAAGGGCTGCGCGGGTTCTGGTTCAAGTTGCTGGGCGAGTTCTGTTATCGGCGGCTCTTGATCCTGCGGCGACCGTTGGCCGACCCGATTCCGGCGATCGAAGCTCGGGTGCCGCTCGAGTTCGGCATCCTCGAGCCGGGCGACCTCGACGACTACCTGGCGTTTCACGGCGACGATCCGCGCGAGCAGCTCGAGGGCCGCTTCCGGCTGCGGGAGGTGTGCTTCGTCGCGCGCAGCCAGGGCCGCATCGTGTGCGCCAACTGGGCCTGCTTCGGATCCCACTACATTCGCTACATCGCCTACGATCTCCCCATCGCGCCGGACGAGGTCTATCTCTACGATTCCTACACGCATCCGGACTTTCGGGGGCTTGCGATCGCACCTGCCCTGGCCGTTCACATCTTGAACCACTACCGCGATACGGGCGTGCGCCACGCCGTGACGGCCGTCATCCCGGAGAACCGCGCCAACCGCCGCGCCCGGGCCAAGAGCGGGTACCTCGAGCAGGGACTCATGGGCTACGTGGGCCTGGGGCGCTGGCGCAAGCACTTCCACTGGGTGCGGGCGTGACGTCGCCGGGCCTCGACTTCGACGGCGCGGAGGTCGGATACCTGGAGCTGCCGCAGTGGCGGGAGGACCAGGAGATCCTGACGCGCGTGCGGGACTGCATCGCGGCCGAACGCGATCGGGGCCAGGAGCTCGCCTCGCTGGGCTACGAGCCCTGTGCCGATGCGGAGAAACGCGTCTCGCCCGAGGCCCTGGAGCAGATTCTGGCGGCCGGCGTCGAAGTCCACGGGATCGCCACCGAACGCGAGGTCACCAACGCCATCACGTTCAACGCTCCCCACGTGGCCGACGCGGTGCAAGACCGCCGCGTGAGCCGGCTCCGGCGCGCGCTGGACCGAACCATCGCCCGCAAGCTGCAGGGGGTGTTCGCCTCCGGCCAGCGGGTCATGGTCTTCAACAGTGGCCACTTCTGGTATCCGCCCGGCAGCTACATGGGCTGGCACACCAACAGCCTGCACCCCGGCTGGCGGCTTTACGTGACGCACGCGGAGGAGCCCGGGAAGTCCTTCTTTCGCTACCGGCCTCCCGGCAGCGACGAGATCGTGACCTCGGTCGATCGCGAGTGGGACTTCCGCATGTTCCGGATCTCGCGGCAGGAGCTGCTCTGGCACACGGTGTACTCGCAGACCAACCGCTTCAGCTTCGGTTTCATCGTGCGTCCCTGGAGCCTGCGCGCCCAGCTGGGAGCACAGCTTCGCCGGGTGCGGCGTCGCGTCGGTCTCTAGTTCCCACTTCGGAGTCGCCGGGCGGTGCGCACCAGCCACCAGAGCACGCGTTCTGGAAACGTCGCCCGCCAGCTGGTCCCCGACTCCAGCTCGTAGCCGTAGCGATGGCCCGTCTGCAGGGCGTCGGGCACTCCTCCGGACCGCTGTCGGTCGAAGACCTCCCGCAGCTCTCCCGCCAACACCGGCAGGTCGAGTCGCTCCGCCAGCAGAGAGCACTCGAGGGCGCGCGCTTGGAGAGCATCGGGAGCCCGAGCCGGCCCGCCGTAGAGCATGGCGCCGTCCAGATGGTCTTCCAGCTCGTTCGCCAGCGCGATGACGAGGGCCTGACGCGTGGACGGGGAGGCCGCCGCCAGGCCGGCCGAGTGACGTGCGACGTCCTCGGGCGAGTCGAAGGGCAGGGCCCCATAGGTTCGCACCAGGGCCTCGACCTCCTCTCCCACCACGCGCCGCAGTCGCGCGGCGTGGCGTGCGGCCAGCCCGTGGCGCCGGGTGTTGCGAAAGCGGTGGAGCAGGTAGGTGGCGTGGAGCAGCGCCGCCTCGACCACGACCCGGGGCTGCCGCTCGGCCAAACAGATGCTGGCGGTTCGCACCAGGTGGCAGAGAAAGGGCGTGCTCTGGGCGCGATACATGCCGTCGACCATGACCTGAGCCAGGTCGTGCGCGCGCTTGAGCCGCAGCTGGTCTTCCGCGGGAAGATCGGCCGCCTGATTCGCCAGCTGCACATAGGTCTGTGCGAACTCTCTCACGCCGGGCCTCGCTGTTCTGCAGCCTATCACCCCCGCCGAGGGGTCGCAGAGTTCTATACTGCGTGGGGTGAGCGCGCCGAACTCGGGCTACTGGGATCGAATCGGAGACGAGTGGAGCCGAACCCGTCGTCAGGCCCTGTGGCGACTCCACGGAGACGCGGTCAACCGCGCACTGTTGGAGCGCTGGCTGCCCGAGCGGCCTATTCGACGGCTGCTCAAGACGGATGCGTTCGACGAGGCGGTGGGCGTCGGTCTGCACGGCTGGCTGGCCGAGCGCGCGGCCCGTGTTCACGAGCTCGATCTCTCGCCGGCCACCCTGGCCGCCGCCCGTCGCGGCCGCGGCGCCGTGCTGGCGACGGCCGCGGACTGCCGCCGGCTGCCGTTCTCGACGGGGGCCTTCGACGTGGTCGTCTCGCTGTCGACGCTCGATCACTTCGACTCCGCCGCCGACATTCGCACCAGTTTGTCCGAATTGCGGAGAGTCCTGCGGCCCGACGGCGTGCTGCTGTTGACCCTCGACAACCCGGCCAACCCGGTGGTGGCGCTGCGCAATGCGCTGCCGTTTCCGTGGTTGCGCCGGCTCGGACTGGTGCCGTACTTCGTGGGCCAGAGTCTCGACCGCCGGGCTCTGGGCCGGGTGCTCGGCGACGTGGGCTTTCGGGTGGAGGAGGAGGCGGCCGTCCTCCACGCGCCGCGCGTGTTCGCCGTCGCGGTCGCCGGCTTGCTGGACCGATTGGGAATGCCGGCGCTGGAGCGCTCCTTCCTGCGGCTCATGATGCGGTTCGAGGTGCTGGGCCGCTGGCCGACGCGCGAGCGAACGGGCTACTTCGTGGCGGTTCGCGCCGTGGCCCTCGCGTGATCGGGTGGCGCGCCGACGCGTGGGTGCTCTCTGCACTGTCCCTCGGCTGGCTCGCGCTGCTGGCCTTCGTGGGTCTGTCGGGCGAGTTCCCGATTTCGGACGACTGGGCCTATGCGCGCGCCACGCAGACGTTTCTGGAGACCGGCCAGATCGAACGCGCCCCCTGGATCAAGGCGCCCGTGGTGACGAACGTCGCCATCGGTGCGCTCTTCGCCGGGGCCTTCGGGTTCTCGTTCGAGACGCTGCGCATCGCCAACGCGTTCCTGGGCTGGCTGGGCCTCGTGGCCTGCTACGGGCTGTGCCGGGAGCTGGGCGCGACGCGGCCCGCCAGTGCGATCGGTACCGCGACGCTCGGGCTGAACCCGCTGTACTTGCTCCTCAGCTGCAGCTTCATGAGCGACATCGCCTTCGTCGTCTTCACCACCCTCGCCCTCTGGTGCGGCGCGCGCGGCCTGTCGGACCGAGTGCCTCGCGCGGGCTGGTGGCTGGCGGGCGGCCTGGGGCTGGGCGTGGTGGCGATTCTGTCCCGCCAGGTGGGGCTCGCGATTCCGCTCGGCCTCGGCGCGGCCTGGCTGGTGGGTCGGCTGCGCGACCCCCGGAGCCTCGCGGCCGTGGCGGTTGCGCTCGGGATCGGCGCGCTGTGGCTCTGGCTGGCACCCTCGGGAGCGCCGGGCGTGCTGGACCTCGGCACGTTCCTGCGCCGGATGGTGGGGGGGCCTGATGCGTTCGGCTTCGCGTTGCGCAACGCCGTCATCATCCCGCTCTACCTGGGTCTGTTCCTGGTTCCCGTGGTCTGCTGGGCTCCGTCGGAACGCCTGCTCGCAGCGGTGGCGCTGGCGGGTGGTGTGGTCTTGGTGGCGGCGCTCGAGGGCTTTGGACTTCGCATGCCCCTCGCTGCAGACAGCCTGAACGACTTCTACCTGGGCCGCGTCTCCCTGGATGGAAGCGAGACCCTGCCGCGCGCGCCGGCCGCCCTCTGGTGGGCCGCCTCCGTCGTCGGGTTCGGCTTGGGAGCGCTGATCGCGGTCCGGGTCGTCTTGGAGCTCTGGCAGCGACGGTTACAGCTGGCGGCGGCGCGGCCGCGGCTGGCGCTGATGGGTTTCACCGCCGTCTACCTGGCGGTCTTCCTGGTGAAGTGGCCCTTCTTCGAGCGCTACCTGCTGCCGGTGATGCCGGTCTTGGCGGCGCTCTTGTTGACGCCGACCGGCGGCGCGACGCGGCGCCCGGGCCGGTGGCTGGCTCTCCCTCTCGGCTGTCTGCTGCTGTGGGGCGGCTACAGCGCCCTCGGCACCCGGCAGCATCTGGAGCTCCTGCGGGCGCGGTCGTCGCTGACGGACGCGCTGCTCTCGCAGGGGGTATCTCCGCGCTGCATCGACGCGGGCAACGAGTTCGGCGGCTGGCACAACTACCATCCCGACCGGGTGCGCTTCCTGGAGCGGGCCGATCGCTACTGGGTTGTCGACGATCGCTATCTGGTCTCTCTCGCCCCCGAACGTCCGGGCTACCGGGCCATCGACTCGCGAGAGGCGCGGCGCTGGTTGGCGGCGGGGCGCACGCGCGTCACCGTGTTCGAGCGCGACGACGGCGGAGCCGGTGCAGACCCATGCAGATCGCAAAGGTGATGCCGCTGTAGGTAAGGTGGATCTGGTGGAAGAGCCACGCCCGCAGCGCGAACCAGACGCCTCGCAGCCGCAGGAATCCGTACAGCACGGGCGCCCCGAGGGCGAAAGACCCGCCGATCACGACGGCGCAACCGATGGCGGCCGGCCCGATGCCGAACCACAGCGCGAGCGGCAGCCCGACCGCGGCGAGCAGCGCGAACGGGGCCAGGGCGGCAGCGAACCGCTCGCGGACCCGGAGGTTCAGGTCGTCGGGAAGGCGCTCGGTCTCGGCGATCAGGCGCGACCAGGGGATCGCACGGCGGCGCACGTCCGTGCCGATGGTCGAGATCAGCGTCCAGCGCTTCAGGTGGGTCACCTGGAGGGTCGGGTCCAGCCGCATGCGGCCGAGCGGTGCCAGGCGCAGCGCCAGCTCGACGTCCTCGATCATGGGTTCGGGAAAGCGCGCGGCGTCGAAGCCGCCGGCCCGCTCGAAGGCCGCCTTGCGCACGGCCCCGCAGCCGGCCCAGAACGAGGCGCCCTCGCGGCGCGCGCGCTGATGGGTCAGGTGGTGGCGCAGGTTCATGTACTGGGAAAAGAAGCCGAAGTCCGGCGGGTGGGCGTCGTAGGATCCGCACAAGCTCACCAGCTGGGGGTCTCGCTGGAACGCCTCCCGCACGCGGCGGATCAGGCTGGCCTGGGGCACGCAGTCGGCGTCCAGGAACAGCAGCACGTCGCCTTCCGCGCCCGAGGCACCGGCGTTGCGCGCTTCCGCCGGCCCGGTCCGCCGCTCGAACTGGAGCACCTCCACCCCGAACTCGGCGGCCACCTGGGCCGTGGCATCCGTCGAGCCGGCGTCGACGACCCTTACCTGGGCTTCCTCGCCGCCGGCCAGCAGGGCGGGTAGCGAACGCCGGAGTTGGGCTTCGGCGTTGTAGGCAGGAATCACGACTGTGACCTGAGTCATCCGCCCGGCTCCCCCAATTTGTGCTCTCGCCCCCCCGTGGGCGGATCTCGTGTCATCATATCCCAGTCGTGACGGACCGAGAGGACCCCCAGCGCTGCATCATCATCGGCGGCGGACCAGCGGGCTTGACCGCTGCCGATGAGCTGTGCCGACTCGAGCGCCCGGCCTGCGTCTTCGAGAGCGACGCCGTGGTCGGGGGCATCGCGCGAACCGTCGCCTACCGCGGCTATCGCTTCGACATCGGAGGCCACCGCTTCTTCACCAAGGTGCCGGTGGTCCAGCAACGCTGGGAGGAGGTGCTGGGCGGCGACATGCTGCAGCGCTCGCGGCTCTCCCGCATCTTCTACGGCAGCCGGTTCTTCGACTACCCCCTGCGCCCCGCCAACGCCCTCCTGGGCCTCGGTCCGGTCGAAGCGGTTCGCATCGGGGCGAGCTGGCTGCGGGCGCAGCTCTTCCCGGAGCGTGACGAACGCACGTTCGAGGATTGGGTCTCCAACCGCTTCGGCAGGCGCTTGTTCGAGATCTTCTTCAAGACCTACACCGAGAAGGTGTGGGGCATGCCGTGCTCGGAGATCAGCGCCGACTGGGCCGCGCAGCGGATCCGCAACCTCGACCTGCTGACGGCCGTCCGAAATGCGTTTCTGGGCGGCCGCAGCGGACAGGTCGTCACGAGCCTGATCGAGCAGTTCCACTACCCGCGGCTCGGCCCCGGCATGATGTGGGAGCGGGTGCGCGACCGGGTGGAGGCCCAGGGGGTTCCCGTCCACATGGGGACCCGCGTGTCGCGCCTCCAACACGCCGGCGGGAGGATTCGCGCGGCCGAGGTGTGCGACGCCGACGGGCCGCGCGTGGAGGCGGGCGCGCACTTCCTGTCGTCGATGCCGATTCGCGAGCTGATCCTGGCGCTCGATCCGCCCGCGCCCGAGGCGGTGCAGGCCGCCGCCCGCCGGCTGCGCTACCGGGACTTCCTGACCGTGGGCCTGATCTTGGACCGGGAGCCGCCCTTCGAGGACAACTGGATCTACGTCCACTCACCGGCGGTGCGCGTGGGCCGCATCCAGAACTACCGCCAGTGGAGCCCGGAGATGGTGCCCGGACCCGATCGCTGGTCGCTGGGCCTCGAGTACTTCGTTCAGGAGGGGGACGATCTCTGGAGCCAGGACGACAAAGAGCTGATCGCCCTGGCGCGGCGCGAGTGCGCGCAGCTCGGTCTCGTCCCGGAGGCCGACGTCAGCGACGGCGTGGTGATCCGAATGCCCAAGGCGTACCCCGTGTACGACGACGTCTATCGCGAGGCCCTGGCCGTCATTCGCGAGTACCTGTCGGGCTTCTCCAACCTCCAGCTGATCGGCCGCAACGGCCAGCACCGCTACAACAACCAGGACCACTCCATGCTGACGGCCATCTACGCCGCGCAGAACGTCGCCGGGGCGCAGCACGACGTCTGGGACGTCAACGTGGACGAGGACTACCACGAGGAGGTGGCCCGCAGCGGTGCCACGGGCGATCGCGCCGTGCCCGAGCGCCTGCAAGTGAACCCGGTCGAAGAGCTGCTGCGGGAAGCGTTCGCGCGACTCGACCCCGTGGCGCTGGGCGGCGCGGTGGGCATCGTCCTGGGATTCGGGCTGGCCCTTGCCACGGCCGTCCTGCTGCTGCGGGGAGGCGAGGGCGTGGGCACCAATCTCTCGCTCTTGGCGTGGTACCTTCCCGGCTTCCGCGTCACCTGGGGTGGGGCGCTGCTCGCTCTCTTCGAGGCCGGTGCGCTCGGATTTCTGTTCGGCTACGGACTGGCCCGCACGATCAACGGTGTCGTGGCGCTACACGAGCGTCTGTTGCTGCGGCGGCTTGCGTTGATGCAGGCGCTGCGCGGCGTAGAGGGAGGCCAGTCATGAGCGAGGCCACGGGAGCCGAGACCCAGGCCGAGGCGTCGCGCCCGGAGGACGTGCGCCCGGAAGAAGTCCTGCCGGAAGAGTGGGCACTCATCCGGCGGTCGGTCGCCCGGCTGCGCGAATCGGTGTTGGCGGTGTCGTTCGCGGGCGTGGGCGGCGCGGGGCTCTGGCTGGCGACGGCTTGGCTCGTGGCCCAGGGCGGCGACCCGGTCGGCCCGCACCTGGGTCTGCTGGCGAACTACTTCCCCGGCTATCGGGTGACCTGGGCCGGGTCGTTCGTGGGCTTCGGCTACGGAGCGCTCACCGGCGCGATCCTGGGTTGGTCCATCGGCCGCCTGTACAACTGGATCGCCCTCCGGCGCGAGCCGAACTGAGGCCGGATCGTGCCGGACGGGCAGAGCGTCGGCGCCCGGCGACTGGTGGGGAACTTCGGCTGGCTGGCCGGCGGCGAGGTGGCCTCGCGCGCGGTCGGGTTCGTCATCGCGCTCTACCTGGCCCGCACGCTGGGGGCCGCCAGCTACGGGGCCATCGGGATCGCGCTGGCGTTGGCCGCCTTTCTGGCGATCGGGGTGCGCGCGGGCACCGCGCCCGCCGCCATTCGAGAGGTGGCCCGCGATCCGGGTGCCGTCCCCGATCTGCTCGGTCGACTGCTGACCCTGCGCCTTGCGCTGGCGGGGCTCGCCATCGCGGGCGTCGCCGCCGCGCTTCCGTGGCTGGCCCCGACGCTGTCCGCTCCCGGTGTCTTGATCCTGCTCTACTGCCTGGGCCTGGTGCCCGAGGCGCTCTCGGTCGGCTGGGCCTACCGCGGGCTCGAGCGCATGGACGTCGTCGCGGGTGCGCGTGTGCTCGAGCGCACCGTCGTTCTTCTCGCCCTGGTCGCGCTCGTGGGGACCGGCGAGCAGCTGCTGCGGGTGCCGGTGATCGAGGGCGCAGCGGCGTTGGGTGTCGCCCTGTGGATGATGGCGCGCCTCCGCCGCGAGTACCCCGGCCTCGGTCTGCGCTTCGAGCCGGCCTCCTGGCGGCCGCTTCTGGCCGAGGGCCTGCCGGTGGGTCTCACGATGGGGCTGCGCATGCTCTACACCAACGGCGA
>JAKSBN010000035.1 GCA_022361175.1 Pseudomonadota bacterium
AAGCTAGAGCCACGCCTTCTCTTCCGCATGATGTCGGATATCGCCGTCGGGGACGGCAAAGACAAGCCCGGCGAGTACCAGCTGGAAAGCTACTACGTTCAGGAGGCATTTTCGCTGATCGGTCGGAGTACTGAGTTCACGGTCGAAGAAAAAGCGCGGCTGGAGTTCACCTATATCGATGTGCTGGCCACTCCGTGGGAGCGCGAAGGCTACGGGGTCCCCAACCTCGAGAGGTACCTCGAGAAACATCCAGAGCTCTTCGTGCAAGCGATCATCTGGACGTATCGACGTGACGATGGCGGCGAAGATCCGAATGAATGGAAGGTCACGCCCGAGGATGCAAAGCAGCTGGCGGAGAAGGGGTACAGGCTACTAGAGGGTGTCTACCGCATCCCGGGACACGACGAGCAAGGCGCGCTGCGGAGGGAGAACCTCGCCGCCTGGGTGGCAACTGTACGCTCTGCGTGCGCAGAACTTGCACGGCGGGAGGTTGGCGATATCTGTCTCGGCAGGTTGTTCTCGGCGGCGCCCGTAGGCAATGACGGTGTGTGGCCGTGCGAGCCCGTCCGAGAAGTCATCGAGGATCTCCAATCCTCTGAGATCTGCGAGGGCGCTCACACGGGCCTCTATAACTCCCGAGGCGTCCACTCGCGAGGAGAGGGCGGGGATCAGGAGCGGGATCTGGCGCAGAAATATCGTGCGTGGGCGCATGCGCTCCAGTATTCGCATCCGTTCCTGTCGTCCACCTTGCTGGCCGGCATGGCAAAGACCTACGAACGTGAGGCGAATCGGGAAGACCTAGAAGCTGGCGTCAGGAGACGACTGCGATGAGCGCACTGCCCGCTAGCCTGGCTCTTGGGAAGCGCATGCTGCAGGCGGCCTCCCTTGAGAGCTCCTGCTTGGTGCTGCTGACGTGCCGCCCCCGAGAACCGGGCCACGTAGGGCGCAAGTTCTTTGGCACGGAGGACGGAATGAAGTGGCGGTTCGTGGAAGAGCAGACCATTGGCATCCTGAAGGAGGCCGAGGCCGGGCAGATGGTCGGATCTCGGCGTGGTGCAGCTGCTCCGCTTGGAGGATCTCAAGCACGGGCCGGTGGTCACCAACTGTCTGGACTCTGCGCAGGGTATTCTGGCACCCTACCGTTGAGGTCTAGTCGTGTCCGCTGAGTCCGATCTCGCTCATGTAGCCGGCGCAATAGCTGCCTACGCCAGCGGGTCGCAGTGCGATGCCGAAACGCTTCTCGAGGCTTCGACAGCCCTTACCGAGCTTTGCCGGGGATTCGCAGCCCAACAGCTTCAAGACCAGGGAATGCCGTTCCAATCGCCTGTCGTTCGCGAAAAGCATCTCCAAGCCCTGAAGCACCTCGGCGGCACGGCGCTCTACGAACTTGCCTCCGACCTCTGCGACAGTCTTCCGACGAACCGCAGTTGAGCCGCGAAACCCTCGGCAAACGCGTTCACATCTACCTTGTCGACCTGTGAGGGCGACTCCGCGATGACGACGCCCCAACCGCCTTCCAAGAGTGCACGGGAGATCCTGATTGAATGGGCGAATGCCCAGCACCACTGGATCCGCGCCATCGTTCGTGAGGTCCTGGCAACCGGCGGCCCCCTCGGCGAAGAGGCCCTTGAAAGCGCATACAATCAAGCTCTCGCGCAGTACGATCTCTCGGAGGATTCCCCGAGCCATGAACCCAAGCTCGTCCCTGCAGAAGCCGCCGAAGAACAGGGTGAGAAGCTCATCATCCGCTCGCTGCGCAACGTCGCGAACGTAAACCGCCTCGCATCCAACCAGGACATCGTCTTCAACCCGCGTATTACCGTCCTCTTTGGAGAGAACGCCACGGGCAAGAGCGGCTACGTACGCATCCTCAAGCGCTTGGCAGCCGTCCGCTCTGCCGAGGAGATCCTTCCCGATATCGCTGCGGCCTCAAAGCCCGCCGCACCAACGGCCAGGGTCGAGTACACCCTCGCGGACAAGCCCGATACATGCGATTGGAACGGCGAATCCGGTGTACGCCCCTTCACGCGCGCCAGCATCTTCGACAGCCGCGCTGTCAATCTCCATCTGGAAGGGGACCTCACCTATGTTTACACGCCGCGCGACCTCGCCTTCTTCAAGCACGCGCATGAGGCGGTAAAGGCTGTCAGGGACAAGATCGAGGCCGCTCGCGATGCCATCCGTCCGGCGACCAATCCGTTTCTCACCCATTTCAACTCTGAGTCCTCCATCTATCCGAAGATCGAAACCCTGGGCGCCGCAACGGACCTCGCCGAGCTGGAATCCATGGCCGAGATTTCCGAGGAGGAACAGGTCAATCTTGACACGCTGCGTTCGACAGTCGATGCGCTGCGCTCGGACACGATCACCGCGCGTCTCGCACTTGGCCGCTCCGACCGCGACCTTTACAACGCGATCCATACCGCGAGCGATGCCATCGCCGGCTTTGACTGGCCCGCCTACGCCGCAGGCGCCGAGAAGATCCGGGAGCTCGACGAGAAGCTCACCGCCGCCTCGGAAACGGCATTTGAGGGCGAAGACGTCCCCGAGGTTCTCTCGGACCCCTGGCGTGCCTTCATCGAAAGCGCCGACGCCTACGCAAAGCACCTCGGACAGGAGGGTTATCCCCATCCCGGGGACAATTGCCTCTACTGCCGCCAGGACCTCGGCGAAGCCGCGCTCACGCTGATCCGCAAGTACCACGAATACTGCAACAACACCTACCGGACCGACCGCGACCAGGAGAGAGCGAGTCTAGAGGGCCTATCTCAACCCGTGCGCCAACTCGATACCGAGCAGCTCCGCACAGCCGTCACCAGAAAGATTGCCGCGCTTGAGAATCCCGATGATCCGCCCGACCTCCTTGCAAGAGCACGCAGCCTGGTCGACGAAATCGAGATCCTTCTTCCGGGGATGAACGACAACCTCGCCGTCAATTCCTCGAATGCGGTCGATCTGGCCGAGGCTCTCCGGTCATCCGCCAAGACGCAGCTTGAAAGCACAGAGGACCAGATCTCCACGCTCACGAGCCAGGGCGCTGACCGCGAGGCCGCGCTAGCCGAGGAATCAGCCAAGCTACGCGAACTCGAGGACAGGCTCGCCCTCAAGCAGCATCTCCCCCAGATCCAGACCCACGTCGCGAACGCGAAATGGGCCAGTCGCGCCGATGACCTGCTGCGAGCGCGCCTCCGGACGCTCCTCAGGAACCTGACCGAGACATCGAAGACCGCCAGCGAGGACCTGCTCAATCGGGACTTCGAGAAGCATTTCAAGGACGAGTCCGAAGCCCTACGCGCTCCTCAGGTCAAACTCGCTTTTCCGGGCAAGGGCGGGGAAGCAGCCCGTCGAAAGACCCTAGCCTCCTCCAGTCACCATCTCGGCGACGTGCTGTCCGAGGGCGAACAGAAGGTCATCGCGCTTGCCGACTTCCTGGCAGAGTCCGCCATTCGGACAACCTCGGCACCATTGATCTTCGACGATCCCGTCAACAGCCTCGACTACAAGCGACTGGAGTACATCGCCGACCGTCTTCTTGAACTCAGCCAGGATCATCAAGTCATTCTCTTCACACACAGCATTTTCCTCGCGATGGCCATCATCACCAGATTCGAGAAGACCCCCGACGACTGCGCCTATTTCGATGTGTCTCTTAGCGCCGACGGCGCTCCGGGGATCATTACCGGCGGAAAGCACCCCCGGTACGACACCCCCAAGATCCTGCGCGGCGAAATCAACGCGCTGGTCCAGGACATCAAGAAGGCGGCTGGCGCGGCCCAGCAGGCCCTGATCGAGCGCGCCTACTCGCGCCTGCGGTCCTGGTGCGAGGCGGTCGTCGAAGAGGAGATCCTCGCTGGCGTGACCAAGCGGTTTCAGCCAAGCGTGCGCATGACTGTCCTGCCCCAGATCCGCGGTGACAAGCTCAAGGCATTCACGGACGCCGTCTTGCCCCTCTACGAGAAGGCCTGCGGCATCACCGAGGCCCACGCCCAGCCCCCCGAGAAACTCGCAACTCATGCCACCGCTGCGGACTTTGAAACCGACTGGAAGACCGCCCAGGACGCGCGCGACGCCTACAAGTCTTGATCCTGCGCCGGCACTGCGACGACACGCCCCTCTCTGTGCCGCCACGCCTACTTCGTGTCTTTCGGGCCGTCTGACTCAATGCGTTGCGACGCAAGACACAGATCTGACTTGCCTCTCGTTGTTGAGAGAGGCGACCGGGGTTCGGGTGTCGAGCTGCTGCGGGGGGTGGGGTCCGCAATGTCAACACCGTTCGGAGATGGTTGAGGTTGCGCTCCCTGCAAGCGGGTCGACCGGCGCTGGTCAAATTCGATCGTCAGCTGCTTGGAGGCAGCGGGAAGCAGTCGTCAGTGATGAACTCGGCAGGATCCGTCGCGCAAGCGGGGAGCCCCGGGCCGCCAACTGCTTGGGAATCTTCTTCTCGCTTCGCCAGCTCCTGGTTGAGCTCGAAGAGGAAGTCAAGCGTCTGGTCGCGCTTTCCCATGCCGTAGGCTGCTCGGACCGCCTCGTCGAGACTGGCGTGTGCATCCTTGAGCGGGTGGTCACCCGGCCTCTCGAGGGTCCGGTAGAGCTGGCGCAGCGACAACTCGTGCTCTGCAAGCAGGCTGCGGCGACGCTCTCGCAGCGCTACCGCTGCCCTTGCGACCGTCC
>JAKSBN010000265.1 GCA_022361175.1 Pseudomonadota bacterium
CATCGACGGGGTGAAGGTCCACGTGGCCGAGGGCCGGAGCTTCCTGGAGCGAACCGAGGAGAAGTACGACCTGATCCAGCTCTCGGGGGTCGATACCCAGTCGAGTTCGCAGGCCGGCGCCTTCGCCCTGTCCGAGAACTACCTCTACACCAAGGAAGCCTTCGTCTCGTATCTCCAGCATCTGAAACCCGGCGGCATGCTCACCCTTTCGCGCTGGCACCTGCCCGACCGCGCCGGGCGCAAGACCTATTCGCTGCGCATGGTGAACATCGTGCGCGAGGCGCTGGAAGAGCTCGGCATCGAGCCCGAGGGCCGGGTGTGGAATCTGCGCGACCGCAGCATGATCACACTGGTCGCGGTCCAGCTCGACCCGTTCACGCCCGAGCAGATCGAGAAGGGCGTGGCCTTCACCGAGCGCAACGAGTTCATCCCCATGCTGGTGCCGGGCCGCCGGTTGGGGAACGTCTTCGAAGAGTTTCTCTACGCCCCGCGCGAGGAGTACGAGGCCCAGCTGGCGAGCTACCCCTATCTCGTCGCGCCCCCCACCGACGACCGGCCCTTCATCTTCGAGCTCCAACGCATCGGCTCGGCGTTCGTCAACGACGACTGGCCCCACAAGAGCGCCACCATCACGGGGCAGGAGATCCTCCTGGTGGTCCTGGCCGAGCTCTCGGTGCTGGGTCTTCTGTTCTTGGTGGTGCCGACGGTGTGGCTGCAGCGGCGGAGAAACCTCGCCACGCCCTGGACCGCAAGGCTCTACTTCTGCCTGATCGGCTACGCCTACATCAGCGTCGAGATCGCTCTGGCCCAGAAGTTCGTGCTGTACTTGGGGCACCCCACCTACTCTCTCTCGGTCGTCATCTGCGGCATGCTGGTCTTCAGCGGCCTCGCCAGCATGGTCTCGGGCCGACTCGGCGACCGCGCTCGCCTCATGGTGCTGCTGCTCCCGCCGGTGCTGGCCGTGGCCGGACTGCTCCTGTCTCCGGTCCTGGACGCCACCCTGGCGACCTCGTTCGGCCTGCGACTGGCCCTGACCATGGCCTTCATGGCGCCCGTGGCCTTCCTGATGGGCTTTCCCTTCCCCTTCGGCATCGGCAAGACGTCCGAGGAGAGCGTGCCGCTCTTGTGGGCGGCCAACGGCTTCTTCTCCGTCGTGGGCTCGGTTCTGGCCGTCATCACCAGCATCAACTGGGGCTTCGGCGCCGTGCTGCTGGTCTCGACCCTGGCCTACGTGGGCGCGGCTTACCTCGGAGCCCGCACGTCTTTCCGCACCGAGGCGGTGTAGGCTACCGCTCGGTCGTTTGCAGCGGGCCCTCGAGCGCCCCCTGAACGCGGGACTGATGGGGAGAACGACCCTGCGCCTCCGCCGCCAGCGGCGCCAGACTGAGACACAGGCACAGGACCAAACACGATCGGAGAGCCGGCATTCTCGGCGGGTCTCGAACGCGCCTTGACTCTCGTCGACCCAGGGCCGCGTCGACGACGGAGGCTGACGTTACCGTCGAGCGTAGTACGCCGAAACACCCGGGTGCGAGCGGACCCGTTCGCAGTGCTCGACCAGCTTCGGCGCCAGGCGGTCGGCGAGGTCGCGCAGCACGTGGTCGAGGATCCCGGACCGGAGGCTCTGGATCCAGACGTAGACCGAGCCGCGCCGCCTCGCCCCGTCCGCCGTCGAAATCGAAGTAGCTGAGCTTCAGCTTGCCCACGCGCGACTCAGGCCGTCGGCTCGCAGACGAAGATCGGGATGTCGCGCGTGGTTCGCTTGCGATAGTCGGCGTAGGGCGCGTAGTGCTGGTCGCAGAGCGGCCAGAGCTCCGGCTTCTCGTCCGGACCCGCGAGGCGGGCCCGCAGCTTCATGGGCCGACCGCGGTAGGTGACCGAGATGTCGGGGTGCTTCACCAGGTTGTGGTACCAGACCGGATTCTTGGGCGCGCCGCCCTGCGACGCCACCAGCAGCACGCCGTCGCGGTACGGGACGTACATCAGAGGAATCGTCAACGTGCGACCGCTCTTGGCGCCCTTCATGGTGACGAAGCAGACCTCGTCGCCTCCCAGTGTGTTGAAGCGCCGCCCGCCGGTCAGGCGATGCAGCAACACGTGCAGGCGGGTGATCGTCTTCAGCAGCCAGCGCGGGGGCGGCTTGCCGAGATCTTCAGAGGTGGCGGACTCGGTCGTCATGGGGGCCTCCCGTTCTCCCGAAGCCCGAATGGTATCAGAGGACGGAGGCGGAGACGTAGCCACGGCTCAAGGGGCCGACTCTCCTCCGGCCCGCTTGCAGGCGAACGAGCCCTCGTTGTAGAGCGACCCGCTGGCGAGCCCGCGGCGCGCGAACTCGGCCAGGGCCGACGGGGTCGTCGGCTTGGCTTCCTTCGGCCCCAGCTCCACGAGCCGGAACTTGAGCGAGGCCGGCTCGAGCTCATAGCCCACGATCGAGTACTCGCCGGGGGGTTCGAAGGCGAGCTTCTGAACGCTGAGAAACCGCGATTGATCGACCCGACTCGAGAACGCCCGATAGAGCTCGGCGTCCTCTTCGACGAAGACGACGTACTCGCGGTCGTTGAAGGCGTGTACCACCAGCACCCCGCGCGCACTCGGATCGTTCGAATCGACGCAGTCCCAGCGGCCGAGCAATCCCGGATCGAAGGTCTCGGCGCTCGGAGCGCCGAGGGGGACGGACGACTCGAACGTGCAGTCCGTGGCGCCCACGGTCATGAGAAGCATCGAGATCGCCAGCACGCGCATCGACACGGGTCACCTCCCTCGGCGCTTCGCACTTCCTCCAGGTGACTTTCGGTGACGTCCTGTGACGGCCAGCCGAGAAGGCGCGCGCTCGACGTCGGCACGGTACCAGAGCCCCGGGGCGAGCGTCACCCGGTTGCCGGGTCCAAAAAGTGCCAGTCCAGGATCACTCGCTTCGCTTGAATGCACCGGCTTGCCAGAACGGCGCAGCAACGAGGAGACGAGAATGCAGCTCGCAGTGCGCGGAATCCCCACCGACGAAGTCGAAGCCATCTGGCGCGGCGAACCGGATGCCAACGGCCAGCCGGCCCTGGCGCGGTCAGCCGAGGGGGTGGCCAACCCCTGTCGGCACTGCCTGGATCTGATCCGAGAGGGCGAGACCAAACTCGTGTTGGCCTACCGGCCCTTCGACGAGCTGCAGCCGTACGCCGAGACCGGACCGATCTTCCTGCACCAGGCGCGCTGTCGGCGCTACGTCAGCGAGGCGCTGCCGGGGTGGTTCGAATTTCTCGACCCCGCCGTCGTGCGGGGCTACAGCGAAGACCACTGGATCCGCTACGACACCGGCGACGTGGTCTCCGGCGGAGACCTCGACGCGGTCTGCCGCTCGATCCTCCGGGACGAGACCGTGGCGTACGTGCACATCCGGTCGAAGTACAACTGCTTCCAGTGCCGCGTCGATCGCGCCTGAGCCGGCTCCTGCCCCGGAATCAACGCTCGGTGGGCTTCTGTTCTTCGATTTGCTCCGGGTACTGGGGCAACGAGTCGGTGATCGTGAACCAGTTCGCCTTCGACGCCACGAAGATGTGCGCGCCGGGTTCCCGCCCCGGATCGTCGTCGAGGCTGCCCATGGGAATGACGGCGACGCCGCGCGCCTCGTTCCGGAAGGGCAGACTCGATCCGCACGTTCGGCAGAACACGTGGGTGAACCGCTCCGCTTCCGGGAGCTTGTAGGATCCGAGCAGGTCCTCGCCCTGCGCGAACCGGAAGTCCGCGAGCGGCACGAAGAGGTTCGACGCGAACGCGGTACCGCGGATCTTGCGGCAGCGCCGGCAATGGCAGTTGTGGGCCCACACCGGCTCCCCGGTGACTTCGTAGCGAATCGCTCCGCAGAGGCAGCTACCCGTGATCACGTGGCACTCCCGTACAAGCGTTCCTCACGGCTCCCGCTTCGCCGAGACACCGACCAGGTCCGAGGCCCTCGGCCAGGTGTAGCGACAACTGCGCACCACGGCGCGTCCGTGAGTCTCCATGGTCGTGACTTCCGAGTTCCGAGCTCCGATCTGCTCGTAGAAGCGGCGCGCGGACGAGTTGCTCTCGAGGACCCAGAGATAGACTCCCAGGTCGGGGTGGCGGCGGTCGAGCCAGGCGCCGGCCTGGCGCATGAGTGACGAGCCGACTCCCGACCGTTTGGCCTCCCCCGCAACGTGCAGGTTGTCGACGAAGGAACCCCACTCGCCGTCGTGCGCCCCGTACGCGCAGACGAATCCAACGAGGTCCGTGCCCTGCACGGCCAACTGGACGAGCCGGTCTTCGTCGGGATGGACGAGGCGCTCGCGCCAGACCCCCAGCCGTTCGGCGGGGAGATCTCCGTCGAGGAACTCGTCCGTGAACGAGCCCCGATAGCTCTCTCGCCAGCTCCGCGCGTGCAGACGCGCGATGGCTTCGGCGTCGGCGGGGTCGGCGGCCCGGTACTCGATCATTGTGGTGATCGGTCCTCGTCGTGGATCGGAAGCCCAGCACTCGATGCTACCAGAGGATCGGCCCTCGCCGGCGGTGGAGGCACGACACGGAGGAGTCGACAGCCCCTGGAGTCACTCGCGAGCGCCGGCGTTGAACGGGCCGCTGCCGGGCCCGCTGGCTACGACCGCGGCCGCCTCAACATGGGCGTCACCAGGGGGCCCGCGCCCACCTGGATCTGGCCCATCGCCTCGAAGCCGTGGCGCTCGTAGAGCGGGATGTTGCGCCGGTTGGAGGACTCGAGGTAGGCGGGGAGACCTTCCTCGTCGCAGCGCGCCAGGGCGTATCGCAGCAGCGCGCCACCGAGGCCCTTGCCCTGCGCGTGGGGCTCGACGCCGATCATCGGGAGGTACCAGTGCGGCTCGTCGGGGTGCCACTGGCCCATTTTCTCGAAGGTCCCCATGAGGTCGGCCAGATGGGCTGGCTCGGCGGTGGACAGGAATACGTCCGCCAGGGTTTCCTCGTTCGGGCGAACGCCCGGGGGCATCCAGAGGGCTGCGGAGCAGTAGTCGGCGGACACGTAGGCCGCCCCGCTCTCCACGCTTGGCTCGGCGAAGGCACCCACCGCCACCGGCATGCCCTGGAGGTGTCCGTGCGGCGTCGGCCATGCGAAGCGGGAGATGGGATCCGTGATGAAGGCCGCGACGACAGCCGAGATCACCTGCGGCAGCTCCGCCGCCGTGGCCGCGTGAATGTCGATGGGCGCTTCCGTCATCGTCTCTCCTCCCGCTCTCCCGGTCCGCGCCTCACCAGCTCACCCGGAAGGCGAACTCAGAGGAGCCCGCGAACCTCGTCCAGGCGACGAAACCGTACCCGTGGCAAGGCCCGCCAGGGCGACTCGCCCGCATCGGGGAGAACGGACTTCACACTCTCGTCCACCTGGACGCGGACGGCCGGATCCAATTCACCCGCGATGGGGAGAGCCGGTTGGCGGCGGCCTATTCGCCAATGACGTCGAGAACCGTGATCTCGGGCCGTCCCGCCATCACGCCGGCGAACTTCGGTCCGGCTTCCTTCATGTGGGGCATGTCGCGGTGCGCCGCCATCGCCTCGGCGCTGTCGTACAGCTCCACGAAGAAGTAGTCGCCGTCCGCCGACTTGCAGAGCTTGTAGCACTGGTTTCCGGGCTCGTTGGCCTCGACCTGTGCCGCCAGCTCGAGCGCGACCTTCTCGAACTCCGCTTCCTTGCCGGCCTGGACCAAGAGTTTCGCAACGATGGCCTTCATGGGGACTCCTTCCGAGTGGACTAGATCAGACTGTAGATCGCGCCGCCGATCCCGCCCAGGATGAGTACGACGTTCGCGAGGAAGCCCATCAAGAAGCCCGCAGCGCGACTTCCCGGGTCCTTGACGTAGCTCACGTAGTAGAGCGGCCGGCCGATCAAGAACAGGGCTCCGACCGCGGCCCCGATCACGGGGCTGACGAAGGTCGAGAAGATCCAGAGCGCGGGAACGAACACGATCAGCTGCTCGAGCGTATTCTGCTGCACGCGGAAGAGCCGCTCCCAGACGGGATTGCCGGAGGTCGCCGGCGCGACGACGTCGTACTTGGCGCGGCTCAGGCCAACGCGAAACGTGAAGAACATGTACTCGAGTACGGCGAGCAGCGTGACGATGGCGGGCAGTTCCATGCGCAGACCTCCTGGTTGTGCGAAGAGGCTAGCCCAGAGCGCCACCGAGCTGTGTGCTCGTCAGCGCCCGGATGCAAGCCGAGGCGCCAACGCCGTTCGCTAGCGGAGCCCCCAGACGAGCGGGTCGTGGCTGAAAAAGGCGCGCCGGGGCTGACAATCGCGCAGCGTGGCCAGCGAGCGAACGTAGCTCTCGCCGGACCAGTGCCCTTCTGGCGCCTCGAACCCGTCCGTCAGAAAGCGGTCGAACTCCGCACCCGTGTGCGCGGCTTGGGCCACCACGATGTCGGGGTCGCCCGCCGAGTGGACGAGAAGCGACTGGTGCCCCGGAGTGTGACCGGGCGTCGGGAGCAACTCCAGGTGGGTCGAGATCGCATGCCTGCCGCGGACCGGCCGGTAGTTCGCGTCGGGAAAGTCGACCCACTCCGCAACGGTGTAGTGGGGCTGCCGGGCCGCCTCCAGCTCCGCCTCCTGAACGAAGATGGGAATGCCCGGAAACAGCGAGTTGTTGCCGCAGTGATCGAAGTGCAGATGGGAGTTCACGATGGCCGTGACCTGTTCCAGCGAGGCGCCAGCGCGTGCCAGTGCGTGGGCAAGCTCCACCCGCCGCGGCCGGTACAGCTTCTCGATCAGGGGATTGTCCGCACCAACGCCCGTATCCACGAGCACGCGATCTTCGCCGTCACGGATCAGGAAGCCGAAAATCTGGTCGGATCCCGGTGCGAGGGGGTGGAAGTCGGGCAGCTCCACCTGGGCGAGCTGCAGA
>JAKSBN010000513.1 GCA_022361175.1 Pseudomonadota bacterium
CGGATGTGGCGCCCACGGTGTGGCCGGTGCTGACGTTCGCCTCGCCGGTGGCGCCGCGGCTGGGGCCCACGCTGATCGAGTGCGGGGAGAGCCGGCCGCGGGTGAAGGCCACGGCGCTCAGCGACACGCAAGTCGTGCTGAACCCGGCCGGCGAGCTGCCGCCGGACACGGATTGCGAGCTGCGCTTCTCCACGGTGGATGGGCCCCAGCTGGTGGCGTTCCGGACCGCGGCGGCGGGGCCGCCGGTGACGCTGGTCTACGACCGGACGGATCCGCGCGAGGTCGGGCCCTACCCGGACGACTTCTACACGGTGGCGGACGGGGCCACGGCCACGGGGCTGCGGCTGGACGTGCCGGAGCCGGACGGCCCCACGGACGTGCAGCTGCTCTTCAACACGCTGCGGATCGGCATCAACCAGCTGGACGGCTTCTCGCCCATCGGGCCGCTGGTGCTGGTGCTCTCGGAATCCGTGGATGCCGGCTCGCTGCCGCTGACGCCGGCCGAATCGCTCGACCCGCTGGCGACGGTGGTGCTGGTGGACGTGACGCCGGGGGCGCCCGAGCGGGGGCAGCGGATGCCCTTCCGGCTGGAGCCCCGGTCGGACACCACGGCGGGCGGGCTCGCCTCGGACGTCTGGCTGCTCTTCCCGTCCGTGCCGCTGGAGCCCACCCACAGCTACGGCCTCCTGGTGAGTCGCCGGGTGCAGGCGGCGCCGGGACGCCCGCTCGCGGCCTCGGCCTTCCTGGCAGCGGCGCTGGCGCCGGAGCTGCCGGGCGAGGCGCCTGAGGTGACGGCGGTGCGGCCGCTGGTGGAGGACGTGCTGACCGTCTCGGAGACGACGCTGGTCCCGCGGCTCCCCCGCGACGACTTGGCCGGCGTGGTGCGTTTTACGGTGCGGAGCACGGCGAACCTGGTGGACGACTTCCTGGCCATCAAGAGCCAGATCGCGGCCGAGCCGGTGCCGGGGTACACGATCACCAGCGTCGATCCGCCCAACCCGTCGCTGCCCGGGCACGAGCACGTGGCGGCCATCGTGTCGGGCACCTGGGAGGCGCCGGACTGGCGCGGCACCGACCCGGACACACCCGGCGGCGCCTTCTTCGCTCGGGACGGCGACGGCGCGCCGGTCCTGATGTCGACCCGCGACGTGCCCTTCACGCTGGCACTGCCCGCCTCGGCCGGCAGCCAGCCCGCCCCGATCGTCCTCTACCAGCACGGCAACCCGGGCAGCTCCGAGGACGAGGTGCCGCGCCAGGCGCGCCGCTTCCTGGGCGAGGCGGATTTCGCGGTGATCGGCTTCACGGACATCCTGAACCGCGAGGTGGCGCCGGGGCCGGGGACGGACGAGGAGCGCATCGAGCAGCAGGTGCTCAACATCTTCGGCCTGCTGGTGGGCTTCGCGGCGCTGCCCGATCACTGGGTGGAGACCCGGGCCGAACAGCTGGCCTTCCTGCGCTTCGTGCAGGAGGGGCTGGGCGACTTGGACGTACTGCCGCTGGGTGCGCCCGACGGCGTGCCGGATCTGGCCGTGGACGAGCCGCTCGCCTACTTCGGCATCAGCGAGGGCGGCAACAACGGGCAGGGCTTCCTGGCCTACGCGCCGGAGGTGAAGTCGGCGGCGCTGGTGGTGGGCGGCTCGCGGCTGGCCGAGGTGCTGGTGCACCAGCAGGCACAGACGTTCCTGGACCTGGTGCCGAGCTTCTTCCCCAGCCTCACCCCCGCCGACATCTGGGTCGGCGTCTCGCTCTTCCAGGGCCTCTTCGACCGCCAGGACAACCACAACCACGCGCGCTTCGTGTACCGCGATCCCGTCGTCGTGAACGGCACCACCCAGAAGGCCAGCATCCTGGTGACCGAGGGCCTGGAGGACTCGCTCGTCCCCAACCACGCCACCGAGTCGCTGGCCTGGCAGCTGGGGCCCATCCCGCACCTGGGGCCCGTGCAGCGCGCGGTGCCGTTCCTGGAGGTGGTGACGGGGCCGGTGATGGCCAACATCGACCCCGAGACGACGGCGGCCTTCTACCAGTACGTGCCCGTCGGCATCCCCGGCATCCCGCCATCGCCCGGCTGCCTGGCGCTGCTGCCGACGAATCCCACGACGGCCCAGGAGGGCCACTACTGCGCCCAGTCGGCCGCGGAAGCCCGCCTGCAGCGCCTCCACTGGTTCGAATCCGCCCTGACGGGCACGCCGGTGGCCATCGATCCGCTGGCCCCCTAGCCCAAAGCGCCTCGTGCGGGGCAAAATCGGCCCAATTCGGCTCCGGCGGACCGGTGCGCGCAGCGTGCGGAAAACGCTGACGGTTTGGGCTCAACTGCGGGCCGTTGCCGGTCGATTGATCCCGTGAGCCATGACTTGCAAGCGCTGCAACACCCGTCTGTCCGATTGGGACAAGCAATGCCCCAATTGCGGCACCGCCGTACCCGCCGGCGGGCGCAGCGGCGGCTCGGACAGCCAGGACTCCAAGGCGGGTGTGACCCCGCTGTCGCCCTCCAACGCCAACGAAGACTCGCAGTCGGCGAGCCAGGGCAAGCCGAAAGCCAAGGCGAAGGGCAAGCCGGCCGCCAAGGCGGCGAAGCCGACGCCGTCGCCGGGCGACTCCATGTTCGCGATGGACGCCGACGGCCTGCGCGACATGCTGGCCGCGCAGCCGGGCCTGTTGGAGCAGGGCCTCAAGATCTACGCCGAGAAGGGCAAGTCCGCCGGCGTCGGCTACTCCACGCCGGTGGGCGACATCGATCTCCTGGCGCGTGACGCCAACGGCGACCTGGTCGTAGTGATGGTGGCCGCCAGTGGCCAGGCGAGCCAGCTCACCGACGATCTCCTGCAGCGGATGGGCTGGGTTCGCAAGCAGCTCTGCGGCAAGGGCGAGAGCGTGCGCGCCATCGTGCTGCTGGAGCCGCCGGTGGAAGACCTGGGCTTCGCCGCCGCGGCCCTGGCCAGCAGCGTGACCTTCAAGACCTACCGCGTCGCCCTGCGCTTCGACGACGTCGAGGTTTAGCCTCCCCGCGCCTCACCGCCCGCGATGAGCTAGAACACCGGCATGCGACCGCCCGCCCGCGAGCTGCTGCACCCGCGCGTTCTGGTCCGCCTGCTGCTGTTCGCCGGGTTCGTCGGGGTGGCGCCCGCCGCGGCGGAGATGACCGGCGTGGTCTTCGAAGATCGCGATCGCGACGGCGTGCGGGATGCGCGCGAACGCGGCCGCGCCGGCGTCGCCGTCAGCAACGGCCGCGAGGTGGTCCGCACCGATGCGGACGGGCGCTACACACTGCCCGACGGTCCCCAGGGCCTGGCCTTCGTGACGCGGGGCCCCGACGTTCACGCGCCCATCTGGTACCGACCCGGCGGCGGCGACTTCGGTCTCGTCCGCAGCGCCAGCTCTCGCGCCGACGAGAGCTTCTTCGTCCACATGTCCGACGTGCACGCCATGGATCGCGCCGGGGATCTGCTCGAGTACTCGCGCGAGAAGGACAGTTGGGTGCCGCCGCGGGTGCGCGCGTGGCTGTGGCGGCTGAACGTCCGGCTCTTCCTGGAGCCCGCCTTCGGCATCGACATGGAGGACGAGCTGCGCCGGGTGCTGGCGCCGGGCAGCGACGTCCGCGCGCTCGGCAACACCGCGCTGGTGGCGAACTGGTTCGAAGCCATCGCCGCCGATCGCCATCCGCTGGGCGCACCGGCGGAGCAGCTGCGTCAGGCCCTGGGCGAGATCGCGGCGCTCGCGCCCGCCTTCGTGGTGAGCACGGGCGACCAGATCCTGGAGGGCAACCAGGCGCCCGTGCCCGTGGTCGAACGCTGGATGCGCTTCTATCGGGAAGAGGTGGCCCGGCTCGACATGCCCGTCTACGACACGCTCGGGAACAACGAGCTGGCGTCGACCGAGCTCGACGAGGTGCCGCCCGAGACGCCCGGCCACGGCAAGGCCAGCTACCGGGCCCACTTCGGCCCCACCGTCTACAGCTTCGATCGCGCCGGCTTCCACTTCATGGCGCTCGACACCCACGTGGATGCTTCGACCCCGGGCGACAAGGACTGGGATTTCGACGTGCTCTCGGACGACGTGCGCGCCTGGTTCGAGAACGACGCGGCGGCCCATCCCGAAAGCCGCCGCATCGTCCTGAACCACGAGCCCTTCCGCGTGGATCCCACCTGGCCCTATCCGAGCTACGTCCTCCGCCGCAGCCTCCCCTACGACGACGGGCTCTTCGCGCGCTGGGGCGTGCGGGCCGTGCTGGCCGGGCACGTGCACTTGAACGGCCGCGTGCGCGACGGCTCGGTCGACCACATCACCACGGGTGCGCTCTCGGGCTTCCGCTGGGCCCTGCCTGGTGTGGCCTACCCGCGCGGCTACCGCCTGTGCCAGGTGCACGACGGCGAGCTCTACACGGCTTGGAAGCCCCTCGGCAAAGCCGCGCTGGGCTTCGTCTGGCCGGCCACCGATCCGGGCCTGCACGCGACGGCACCCGCGCTTCCGTCCACGCGCGTGGTGGCCGTCGCCGTGGACGAGAAGGGCCCCTTCGAAATCGTGTCGCTCGAACTCGACGGCGAGCGACTCCCCCTCGAGCCGTGGGGGCGGTACTTTTTCTCGGCGGTGGTGGACCGCGCGCAGGTGCCGGCGTCGGGGGCCCGGCTGGTGCTGGCCGCGGTGCGCGCCAACGGAGAGGAAGAGAGCGCGGTCTTGTGGCTGCGCCACCCAGAGCCCTAGCCCGCGCGCCCGCGATCGAAAGGAGAACGCGTGTCTCCCACCCTCGCCATCGTCCTCTGGTGGCTGCTCTTCGCGGGCAGCCACATGCTGCTCTCGAGTACCACCGTGCGACCGCGCGTCGTGGCGCGACTGGGAGAGCGGGGCTTCGCCGCCGCCTACTCCCTCCTGGCGCTGGCCATCTCCTCCGGCCTGGTCGCCACCTACTTCGGGCACAAGCACGAGGGCCCGCACCTGTGGACGGTGGCGTTGGTGGGGCCGGCGCGCTGGGGCTTCCACGCCGCCATGGGGCTGGCGTTCGTGCTGCTGGCGGCCGGCATCGTCACGCCGAGCCCCGCCGTCACCGGCAGCAAGCAGCCCACCACGGCGCGCGGGGTGCAGCTGCTGACGCGGCACGGCGTGATCATGGGTGCGGGGCTCTTCGGCGCGCTCCACCTGATCCCCAACGGCTTCGCCACGGACATCGCCTTCTTCGCCGGCTTCCCCGCCTTCGCGGTGGTGGGCTGCTGGCACCAGGACCGGCGCAAGCGCGCCACCCAGCCACACTTCGACGAGTTCGTGGCGGCGACCCCCTTCCTTCCTTTCACGGGGCGCCACACCCTCCGCGGTCTGCGCGAGCTCTCGCCCCTGGGCCTCGTCATCGGCGTCGCCGTGACGGTGCTCCTGCGCTGGTTCCACGTGCCCTGGTTCCAGTAGGCCCCGCTCCGGATTCTGCGTCTCAGCAGCCTGTCCCCGAGGGCGATAGCTCCAGAGCCATAAAAAAGATCAAAAGTGTGACATAGGTCTCTTTCGCACTGCTCAAAATTGGGAATAATTTCCCAATTCTTGGGACCCTCGACGTGAAGGACATCGAGCTCTGGTCGCAAGACAGCCCGCCACGGAGGCGGGGAAAGGAGAGCAAGATGAAGACGAAACTCTTTTGGCGCGTTCTCGTGGGGGGATTGGCGGTGTTGGCGCTGGCGTGTGGCGGAGGCGGCGGTGGCTCCTCCAGCGATGGCGGCGGCACGGTGTCGCAGGGCGAGATCACGGGCTTCGGCAGCGTGTTCGTGAACGGCGTCCGCTGGAAGACGGGCGAGGCGAGCATCCGCTTGGACGGCGAGCGCGCGAACGAAGACGATCTCCGCCTCGGCATGATCGTGATCGTTCGCGGCGAGCGGACCGGCCCCGGCGTAGGCATCGCCAGCAGGGTCGACTTCTACGACGCCATCGAAGGCCCCGTCGCCTCGATCGACGTCCTGGACGTGGACGTGAAGGAGCTGATGATCCTGGGCCAGCGCGTGCGGGTCGAACGCGGCGTCACCGAGTTCGACGACGACGCGATGTTCGACACCCTGGCGGTGGATCAGGTGCTCGAGGTCAGCGGCAGCGTAGACGCCGACGGGACGGTTCGCGCCAGCCACATCGAGAGCGAAGGCACGCTGATGCTGGGCGCCACGCGCGTCGAGCTGATCGGCACCATCGAGGACCTGGCCACCGACACGTTCCGGCTGGGGACGGTGACGGTCACCTTCGATCCCTCCGGTCTCTTGACCGAGTTCGACGATCTCCCGGACGGGCCCCAGAACGGGCTTCGGGTTGAGGTGGAAGGTGTGCTGACGGCAGCGGACGCCATCAACGCCGAAGAGATCGAGCTGGCCGACCGCCTCGGCGACGACGTCGAGGACTTCGAGACCGAGGGCTTCATCAGTGAGTTCATGGGCCTCGGTTCCTTCCGCGTGGGCGACGTGCTGGTGGACGCCTCGGGCGCCGAGCTCGAGCCGAACGATCCGGCGAGCTTCCGCGACGGCGTGCGCGTCGAGGTCGAGGGCTCGCTGCGCGACGGCGTGCTGGTGGCCGAGGAGCTGAAGCGCCGCGGCGGCGTGGTGGAGCTCGAGGCCGCCTTGGCGTCGGATCTGGACGTGGACCCCGAGGCCGGCATCGTGACCCTCCTGGGCGTGCCGATCCTGGTGGATGCCTCGACCCAGATCGAGGACGACCGCGACGGCCTGGAAGGCTTCTCGCTGGCCGATCTGCGCGCCGGCGACTTCCTGGAGGTCCGCGGCTTCCAGCTCGACGGCGCGGTGATCGCGTCCCACCTCGAGCGGGACGACGTGGACGACGTGGTGGTCCAGGGCCGCCTGGAGGCCTTCGACGCCATGGCCGGCACGGTCACCCTGCTGGGGCTGGAGATTCCGACGGACGAATTGACTGAATTCGAGCTGTTGGACTCCGATGTCACCCAGGAGGATTTCTTCATGGGCCTCTTGCTGGGCGACGTGGTGAAGGCCCAGGACGACAACGACGGCGACGCCACCACCTTCGACGTGGCGGACGAAGTCGAGCTGGAGGAGGACGACGAGAACTGAGCGGCCGAGGGGTCGCAGCAGGCCCGGGGGGTGTCCCGGGGCGAAGCTGGCACAATTCAAATTTGGGAGTATTTTCCCACATTATGCCTGGCTCGCTCCAAGACGTTCTCATGGCCGCCATCCGGCGCCTGCTGCGGCCGCTCGTGCGCATCCTGCTCCGGAACGGGATCCCGTTCCGGGTCTTCGCCGAGCTGGCCAAGAAGGTCTACGTGGACGTTTCAATCCAAGAATTCACCGTTCCGGGACGCAAGTCCTCCACCTCGCGGGTGGCCGTTTTGACAGGCCTCACCCGCAAGGACGTGAGCCGACTGCGGGCCCTGACGGACGACGCCGCCGCGGCCCCCATCGAGCGCTACCACCGGGCGGCCCGGGTCGTGAGCGGCTGGGTGCGGGCGACCGAGTTTCAGGGGGAGGACGGCGAGCCCCGCGTCCTGCCCTTCGAGGGGGCCGAGGGCAGCTTCCAATCCCTGGTGCGGCGCTTCAGCGGGGACATGCCCGCCCGGGCCGTGCTGGACGAGCTCCTGCGGGTGGAAGCGGTGGAGCAGCGCGAAGACGGGCGTGTGGCCCTGGTGGCGCGAGCCTACGTGCCCCGCACCGGCGAAGAAGAGAAGCTCGGCATCCTCGGCTCCGACGTGGGCGAGCTGATCGCCACCATCGATCACAACCTCACCCACCCGCCCGAAGAGGCGCGCTTCCAGCGCAAGGTGGCCTACGACAACCTGCCGAGCGAGTTCCTGCCCCAGCTGCGCGAGCTGGCGTTCCCCAGTGCCCAAGAGCTGCTCGAGCGGTTGGACGCCGTGATGGCGCGCCACGACCGCGACGTGAACCCCGATGCAGAAGGCACCGGCCGCAAGCGCGCCGTGCTCGGCATCTACTACTTCGAAGACGACGTACCGGTGGAGTCCTGACCATGGCGACCTCCCTCCGCATTCGCATCCTCGGCCTCTGTCTGGCCATCGCCCTCACCGCCTGTGGTGGCGGCGGTGGGGGAGGCGGCGGTGGCGGCCTCGCCAGCGGTGGCGTGGGCGGCTCGGGCATCTCCCAGGGCTCGGTCTCGGGCTTCGGCTCGATCCTGGTGAACGGCACGGTCTGGAACACCGACTCGGCCAGCTTCGAGATCGACGGCGTCGCCGGATCCGAGGCCGACCTGGACGTGGGCCGGGTGGTGACGGTGGAGGGCTCGTTCGACGCGGGCGGCGCCACCGGCACCGCCACGCGCGTGGTGTTCGACGACAGCATCGAAGGCCCCGTGGCCGCGGTCGTGGACATCGGCAACGACGGCGTCTTCCGCGAACTCACCGTGCTCGACCAGACGGTGGTCGTGGAGCGGAACGTCACCGTCTTCGACGGCCCCATGGGCTTCGACTTCGACACGGTGGCCGTGAACGACGTGCTCGAGGTGAGCGGCTTCGTGGACGACATGGGCGTCATCCAGGCGACCTTCGTCGAGAAGCGCGGCACCCTCGTGCTGGGCGTGACGACGGTCGAGCTGGAGGGCGTGGTCGCCAACTTCGCGGGCGGCAGCACCTTCACCCTGGGCGGCGTCACGGTGACCTTCGATCCGGCCGGGATCCTGACCGACCTGTCGGAGCTGCCGGGCGGGGTCGTCGCCAACGGCCTGGCCGTGGAAGTGGAAGGCGTCCAGGTGGGCGCCGCGGCCGTCGACGCCACCCGCATCGAGCCTCAGGACGAGCTGGACGACGACGCCGACGAGGTGCGGCTGGAGGGCTTCATCGACGACTTCGCCGGCCTCGCCAGCTTCACGGTCTCGGGCCAGCCCGTGGACGCCTCCGCCGCCGCGCTGGACCCGAACGATCCCGCCGTCTTCGGCGACGGTGCCCGTGTCCTGGTCGAGGGCGAGCTGGTGGGCGGCGTGCTGGTGGCGGACGAGTTGGAGCTGCGCGACCGCGACGTCCGCGTCGAGGCCGAGCTGGCGCCCGGCTCCGTGAACCTGGGCGCCGAGAGCTTCGTGCTGCTGGGCGTGACCGTGCTGACGGACGCCAGCACCCAGTTCGAGGACGCGCGTGACGAGCTCCCCAACTTCGGGCTTGCGGACTTCGCCGCCGGCGACTTCCTGGCGGTGCGGGGCTTCGCAGACGGCATGGGCAACGTGGTGGCCACGGAGATTGAACGTGACAATGCCGACGACATCACGTTGGAGGGCCCCGTGGACGCCTTCGACGCGCCGGGGCGGACGCTCACCATCCTGGGCGTCGTCGTCCCTGTCGATGACAACACCGAGTTCGAGAACGAGGTCGACGCCGCCGTTACCGAGGCCGCCTTCTTCGCTTCGCTGATGGCGGGCGATGTCGTCGCCGCGATGGACGAGGCGGGCGACGGCGATGACACGGCGATCGACGTGGCCAACGAAGTCGAGGTGGAGGACTGACCGTCGCCCGACGCGACCTCGATCCCGAACGACGGATCGAAAACGAGAAGCTCGGTCGGGCACCATGACTCGGAATTTCCGACCGGCTCGGTCGCCATCGACACAGCTTTGTGATCCGGCTCGCGGGGCCGGCGACTGTCGTGCAAGCGACCCGCAAGCATGCGGCAACCGTTTCCTGCGCCGATGCAGCGCTCGCGACTCCCTGGAACTGCCCTCGAAGATCGTCGCGTTGGAATAGATTCCACTTGAGCCGGACC
>JAKSBN010000168.1 GCA_022361175.1 Pseudomonadota bacterium
CCCCTGGTGCGACCCCAACTCCTGGCTCCAAGGCCACGCCCTCTGGCACCTCCTCTGCGCCCTCGCCGCCGCCGCCGTCTTCCTCTACCTCCACTCCGAACAAGAAGAACCCACCCCCGCCTGAATCGACTCGCGACGCCCCCGACCATCGCCGCCCAGCCGTGCCATCAGCCCTCGACCCAAGCTCGCCCCCGAACGTCGAGGCAAGCCGTGGAACAAGCGACTTCCCAAACGGCTCCGCGCCCCGACTAGCGCCGGGACGAGCCTCATCAACCACCGACCAAGCTCGCCCCAGGATGTGGAGACAAGCCGTGGAACAAGCGACTTCCCAAACAGCTCCGCGTCCCGACTAACGCGGAGGCGCGTCGCTGGCAAGGCGGGCGACCCGAAGCCGTAGCAGCGCTACGGCGAGGGGAGCCCAACGCCGCCAGCGGCGATGCATCCGCGTTAGTGCCCCCTAGAGAGAGCGCTGACGGAGCTCAACCGCTCGATCTCGCCCTCGCCGCTGGGGATCGACACGACGTCGTAGGACTCGCGGCGCCAGCCGGAGCCGCTGCCGCCCGCCACGTCGAGGAAGGAAGCAGCGACGGGGTCGAAGACCAGGGCGGGACTGCCGTCCTCCCAGGTGGGATAGCGCGCGCGATCGCCGCTGTAGCGGTAGACCAGCACGCCCACGTCCAGCAGCCGGCGCCGCGGGCCGCGGGTGATCCAATAGAGCGGTTGCTGCGTCTGGTAGTCCACGTAGATCGTGACGGTGCGAAAGCCCTGGTTCTCGACCTTGAGCGCGCCCTCCAGCAGCACCGCGTGGCGCACGTCCCAGCGGTCGCTGGCCACCGAGAGGCCGCTGGGCCCGAAGTTGCGCTCGGTTTCATAGGGCCAGCCCAGTGCGGCGCCGTTCAGCGGCGCCAGCACGTTGCGCGTTCCGAGCACGCGCCAGACGAAGGCGTTGGGGCGGAACTCGATCCCCACGAAGCCGCGCCGCAGGCTCTCGGTCTGCTGGATGGAGTTCGCCGCGGTGGGATTGATGGCTCCGGCCGGACCGCCCGCCAGGGCGTTGCCGCCGATGCCGATGCCGCCGCCTCCGGAGTCGCCGGTCACCGTGTAGCGGGGCGTGTACAGGCCGTCGACCCAGGTGGTGGCCGCTCGCCGGGCCTTGCGCATGGTGGGCACGTACACGAAGACGTCGTCGGCTTCGTCGTGGTTCTTGGCGGCCTTCAAGGGCCGAAACTGGCGCCAGGCCAGGTGGCGGGCGTTGAAGGGCTCGGTGAAGCGTCCGCCGGCGATCCACAGCGTCCGCTTGCTGCCGGGTGCCACGTGGTCCTGTTCGGCACTCACGTCGGCGCGATGGCGCGTGGGAATCCAGAAGAAGTCGCCTTCGTACACCTGCACCCCGCCCACCGCTGACGGCAGATCGGTCAGTCGGAAACGGCCGCGGTGGCCCGCGCCGCGGTAGCGCTTCTCCAGGTTCCAGGCCCACTGGGCCGGCGTGTCCTTGTGGGTGGGGTCCATCGCTTCGGGCGGGAAGGGCAGGCCGGCCCGGTAGGCGCGCAGGTTGCCCTTGCTGTTCACGCGGGCCCGGCCGGCGTAGCGTGCCGTGGCCTCGGTGTAGAAGTCGGGCAGCGCGTAGTTCCGCTGGCAGGAGCCGATGATCATGCGCATGCCTTCGTAGAAGAACGCCTCCCGGTGCTGCCAGATCTCGCGCGGGAGCAGCCGCTGGAGGATCAGCAGATCCTCCACGCCCAGCACCATGCCCTCCTTGAGCGTGATGGAGGTGGCGTCCTCGCCGCCTTCCTGCCCCGAGGGCAGACCACTCAGGGTGGGGCACTCGCCCTCGTCGGGCGGCGCCGCGGCGGCGGGCGTGAGCCAAGCGAGGGCAGTGGCGAAGACCAGTCCGGACCAGAGACGTCGGGAGCCGGGAAGTCCCAGCCAGAGTCGGGGGGGCGCTTGCACGAACGAACTCCTGCGCGGTGAAGGATCAGTCTACCGCACGGGGGTTCGAGAGCGGTTCGGCTCGCTACCATCCCGGGGGAATGAGACGTTCGATCGGCACGCCGCTGACCATCGGAATCGTGCTCACGATCCTGGTGCTGACCCTGGCCGTGGGCTGGTGGGTCCTCGTCTGGCGGGACACCCAGCTCGATCCGGAGGTCACCCTCAACTGGGCCCTGATCATCCTCGGCACGGTCTTCTTCGTGCTGGTGATGGCGGGCCTGGTGTGGCTGTGCGTGTGGCTGGTGCTCGAGATGCGGACGAACCAGCGCCAGCAGGCCTTCGTGGACGCGGTCACCCACGAGCTGAAGACGCCCCTGGCGTCCTTCCGCCTGTATCTCGACACGCTCCGGCGGCACGACCCGGAGCCCGAGCGGCGCCTGGACTTCCTGGCCCGGATGAGTGAGGACCTGGATCGCCTGGACGCCACCGTGGGCCAGGTGCTGGCGGCGGCCAAGGCCAACGAAGGGCGGCGGGCCGCCCGGGGCCGCGTCGATCTGTTGGGCCTGCTGCGCGCCTGCATCGACCGTGTGCGGGAGCAGCACGCGCTGCCCGAGGACGCGGTCCAGCTCCGAACCCCCCACAGTGCGGAGGTGAGGGGCGACGCCGCCGAGCTGGAGCTCGTCTTCGGCAACCTGCTGGAGAACGCCGTCAAGTACTCCGACGCGCCGGTGGACGTGCGCGTCGAGGTGGGAACCGCGTCCGACGGAAAGGTGCAGGTGGCCATCCTCGATCGCGGCATCGGGATTCCCCAGCGCGAGCTTCGCAAGATCTTCCAGCGCTTCTATCGCGTGGGCCGCGACGTCCAGCGCACGGCGTCCGGACTGGGATTGGGTCTCTTCATCGTGCGCAACCTGGTGCGTCGCCAAGGGGGCCGCGTGGAAGCCCTCTCCGAGGGGGCCGGACGCGGCAGTCGCTTCGTCGTCACTCTCAATGCGGTGTCGGTGTGACCGGCGCCGACGTCCGCATCCTGGTCGTCGAGGACGAGGCGCACATCGCGGAGGGGATCCAGTTCAACCTGGAGGCCGAGGGCTACTCCGTCGAGCTGTGTGCCGACGGCCGCGACGCCGTCGATCGCCTGACCGAGCGCGAAGCCGGCGGCTACGACCTGGTCGTCCTGGATCTCATGCTGCCCGGGCTGTCGGGCTTCGAGGTGGCGAGGCGCACGCGCGCCGCCGGCCTGTACGTGCCGATCCTGATCTTGAGCGCCAAGGACGCCGCCGAGGAGGTGGTGCGAGGCCTGGAGGAGGGAGCGGACGACTACCTCACGAAGCCTTTCCGACTGGACGAGCTCTTGGCGCGGGTTCGCGGCCTGTTGCGTCGCCGTCGCTGGGACGGCGTGCCGCGGGACACCGAACCCCCGCGCAGCGTCCAGATCGGCGAGGCCTCCGTGCACCTGGATCGCTTCGAAATCGAGGTGGGCGGCGAGTCGGTGCGGCTCACCACGCGCGAGATGGGACTCTTGCGGGCGCTCTTGGAGCGCGAGGGCGAGGC
>JAKSBN010000362.1 GCA_022361175.1 Pseudomonadota bacterium
CGGACCCTGCGCCGCTGGGTCGACGAGATCATCCGGGCCGGTGTCCTGCTGCCGGTGGGCGCCGGCTTCGCGCTGCTGCTCTCGGGCCTGGTCATGCCCACGGGAGGCGTGCTCCCCACGGCCGGCGCCGTCCTGCTCGGCGACCGCCTCGGCCTGGTGTGGGCGCGCATCACGGGCCGGCGCGCGCGGCACCAGATCGGCCTGGGCATCGGCATCGCCTGTGGCGCCCTGCTCACGCGCTGGAGCGGCGTTACCGACGCGCTGTTCCTGGTCGGCGGAGGGGCCGTGATCCTGAGCGCGATCTCGCGGCGTTCCCGCGCTCCGGACCAGGAGGAGCGCCCGAGCCGCCGGAGCAAGCGCGAGCGAAGCGAACGTTCGGAGCGCGAGGGCCCGCGCCGCAAGCGCAGGCGCCGCAAGCGCGTCCCCGCCGACCCGCGCCGGCGGCGCTGAAACGCCGGCGGCGCTGAAGCCGTCCGGACGACCCTACGTGCCCGGAGCGAGCGCGCGCGTCGCCTCGCGCGGGTCGACGTCGCTCGGCAGCAGGGCCAGGGCCGGCGTGTGCAGGCCGTTCTCGACGTAGCGTTGCACGTGCTCGCGGCAGGCCTCGGGCGGGCCGTTGATGATCAGCTCGTCGACGAGGTGGTCGGGGATGGCCTCGACGGCGGCCTTGCGGTCGCCGGCCTTCCAGCACGCCCACATCTTGGCGAGCAGCTCGCCGCGCCCGAGCCACTCGTGGAAGGCGGCATAGACGGGCACGTTCAGGTAGGTCGCGATGGCGCGTCGCGCCACGGTCTGCACCACGTCGCGGTTCGTGCTGGGAATGACGAACAGGCGCGCGACCAGCTCCTTGTCGGGACCGCCCTCGTGCACGTAGGGCGCCACCGTCTTGACGTCGTCGGCGGAGAGCCAGTTCAGGATGGCGCCGTCGCTCTCGCGGCCGGCCAGCCGCAGCATGCCCTGACGCAGCGCCGCGATCATGACCTTGGGCTGGACCGCGGGCACGCGCCCCAGGCGGAAGCCCTTCACCGTGAAGGTCTCGTACTCCTCGCTGACCTTCTCGCCGCCGAGCGCCTGCTTCAGGAAGCGCACGGTGTCGCGCACGCGCTGATAGGGCTTCTCGAACGGGATCGCGTTCCAGCGCTCGACGATCACGTTCGACGACGAGCCGATGCCCATCACGAAGCGGCCGGGGGCGGCGTCGGCCAGCGACGCCGCGCTCTGCGCCATCAGGGCCGGCCCACGCGTGAAGGCCGGGATGATCGCCACGCCGAGACGCAGCTCGGGGGCCCACGCCGCTGCGAGGGCGAGGGGCGTGAACCCATCTGCGCCGTCGGCTTCGGCACTCCACACGTCGGTGTACCCCAGGTCGACGAGCTCCCGGTAGATCTCCTTGTGGGAGGCCAGGGACCCCTTCAGCGGAACGGTGATGCCATAGCGAGCCATCGCAGCACCCTTGCCGGTTCGTGCTGCCCTGTCCAATGAGCGCCTGTCCAGTGAGCGCCTGTCCAGCCTGAATGACGGTCCAGCCTCAGCGACCATCCAGCCTGAGCAGGTCGCTCAGCTGGCCCAGACGTCGTGGGCCGACGCAGCGACCACACGGAGCCCGGGGCGCCGCCCGCTCCAGGCGCCGAACATCAGGGCGGGGCCCGAGGCGGCGATCCGGAGCAGGCCAGGCCCCTTGGGCAACACGTCGAGCGACGGCAACGGCGCGCCGGCCTCGTCGGCGAATGCCGCCAACACGACGCCGCGGACCTCCCGGTCCGGCGGGCCACCCATCGAGTCGAGCCGGGCCCGGCCCAGCAGCGCCCGGTTGAGGGTCCGGTGCAACGAGGGCCGACGCAGGCGATACCACACCCGGCTCGGCACGATGCCGGGGCGGAATGCGAGTTCGCGCCCATCCAAGCCGGCCCGCAACAACACCGGGAGCTGCTCCGCGCTGGCCCGCAGCGACTGCAGCGCCAGACGTTGCCGTTCGGCCCCGAGTCCGAGCCCCCAGCGCATCCGCTTCGCCTCGTAGAGCACCCAGCAGTCGGGGTCGACGGCGTGGTCGAGCCGGATCCAGAACCGTTCGAATCCGACCGGCCCGAGCTGCCAGGCCCGCATCACGCCCGAGCCGGCGAAGGCGTGGACCCGCGAGTCGGGCCCGTGACCCAGCGACAGGGCGTCGGCCGAGCGCTGTGCCTCGAGCAGTTCCTGTCGTGCCGCTTCACGCTCGGCGTCGAGCTCCTCGACCGTCTTCGCGATCGGGATGCCCTCGGGGTAGCTCGTGGTGGCCAGCACGCGAGCGCCACCGCTCTGGAGCGCCTGCTCGTGCCGTTCGACGGCGACCGAGAACCTCGTTCTGGCGCTCTCCAGGCGATCGCTCAGCTCCTCGACCGGCAACTCGACACGGGTCGACGTGAGACGACTCGTCTCGCGCGACGCCGCCCAGCGGTCGTAGAGGGCGCAGGCGACCGCCAGGAGGGCGGCCACCGCGGCCAGGGAGAGGAGTGCCGCACCGAACACGACGCCGAGGCTAGTGGCCTTCGGCCCTGGCCCCGGAGACTGCCAGAAGGTTCGATGACGACAACGGGTCATGCCCGGACGGACAGCATGCCGATGATTGCGGTTGCCGGAGGCCGGGTACGACGTCGTCGGGGACGGGTCCCCATCCGCTCTCCGAATCCCTGTCACACCCCATCCGCATACTTCGAAC
>JAKSBN010000170.1 GCA_022361175.1 Pseudomonadota bacterium
ACCTGGACGGCTCCGTCGGGCCCGTGAGCGTACGCGCCGGCAAGCAACAGGTGGTCTGGGGCAAGGCGGACGGCCTCAAGGTGCTCGACGTGGTCAATCCCCAGAGCTTCCGCGAGTTCATCCTCGACGACTTCGAGGACTCGCGGATTCCGCTGTGGCTCTTGAACGCCGAGTGGGCCGTCGGCGACGTGCTGCTGCAGCTGCTGTGGATCCCGGACAAGACCTACCACGAGCTGCCGGAGGCGCGGGCCCTGTGGGCGTTCACCGCGCCGCGCTTCCGGCCGACTCCGCCGCCGGGCGTCGGCCTGGTGCTCGAGGACCCGGAGCGCCCGAGCCGCTTCTTCGAGGATTCCGACGCCGGCGCCCGCCTCTCGGCCTTCGTGGGTGGCTTCGACCTGACGCTCAACTACCTGTACCTGTACGACGACATCCCGGTGCCGTTTCGGCGCCTGGAGCTGACTCCGATGGGGCCGCGCGTGGTGGTGACGCCGGGCTACGAGCGCACGCACCTGGTGGGCGGCACCTTCAGCACCGCCGTGGGCGACCTGACCGTGCGCGGCGAATTCGGCTACCAGACCGATCGCTTCGCGCCGACCGAGCGGGTGAGCGACTCGGACGGCGTCGTCCGCACCGAAGAGTTCCAGTACGTGCTGGGCTTCGACTGGTTCGGCCTATCGGAGACGCTGCTCTCGCTGCAGTTCTTCCAGTCGATCCTGAAAGACCGGCCGAGCGGCGTGCTGCGCCCTCGGCTGGAGGAGAACCTCACCTTCTTGGCGCGCCGCGAGTTCTTGAACGACCGTGGCGAGCTGGAGTTGCTGCTGATCCAGGGCCTCGACGAGGGCGACGGCGCCGCCCGCGCGCGGGTGTCGTTCGAGGTGACCGACCACTGGAGCGTCTACGTCCGCGGCGACGTGCTCTACGGCGACCGCGACGGCGTCTTCGGCCAGTTCGACGCCAACGACCGCGTGGTCTTCGGGTTCGAGTGGTCGCGCCAGTGGCTCTGAGGCGCGCGAGCGCATAAGCTCCCTTCCGGGTTGTCGCGGCGGTGGCGGTCTTTCGGCGGCTGCCGCGCTTTCTTCGCAACCCCCCAACTCGCGAGGACACCCCCATGGCCGACGGACCCGTGCAACTCGATATCCAGGATTCGGTCGCGTGGCTGCGGCTCGACGACGGCAAGGCCAACGCCATCTCGCTCGACGTGCTGAAGGCCGCCCACGAGGCGCTCGACCAGGCCGAGCGCGACGCCAACTGCGTCGTGCTGTTGGGACGCCCCGGCCGCTTCTCGGCCGGCTTCGATCTCAACGTGATGCGGCAGGGCGGCGAGGCCACGCGCGAGCTGGTGGCGGGAGGCGCCCGTCTGGGCCTGCGGCTCTACGGCTTCCCCATTCCCGTGATCGCGGGCTGCACCGGCCACGCGCTGGCCATGGGCGCGCTGCTGCTCCTGTCGACGGATCTCCGCATCGGGGTCGAGGGCGAGTTCAAGCTGGGGCTCAACGAAGTGGCCATCGGGATGACGCTGCCCGTCTTCGGTGTCGAGCTGGCGCGCGAGCGCCTGTCGAAGCGTCACCTGCAGCGGGCCGTGGCGTCGGCCGAGCTCTACGACCCGGCGGGCGCCGTCGACGCCGGCTACCTGGATCGGGTGGTGCCCGCCGACGCGCTCGAGGACGTGGTGCGCAAGGAGGCGGCCGCCCTGGCCGCGCTGCCGCGCGAGGCCCACGCCGGCACCAAGCTGCGCCTGCGCGGCGAGGTGATCGCGCGGGCCGAGGCCTCGCTGGCGAAGCCGCTGTAGCGCGCACGGGAAGGAGACGGGCCCGCCGCCGCGGCCGGCGGCGAGCCCGGTCCCGCTAGCTCGCGGTCTGTGCGCGCGCGTCGTCCAGGCGGTACCAGTCGATCCGGCGGGTCACCCACATGACCGTGGCCAGGGCACCGAAGAGGCCGAGGGCGCCGAAGAGCAGCGCGTGGTCCTCCAGCTGGAGGACGACGTAGAGGTAGCCGTAGAGGCCTGCCAGCACGCCGCCCACGATCCCGGCTCGCTTGGCGTCGCCCAGGAAGGCGCGGCCGTAGAAGGTGACCAGCGCGGAGACGGCGGTGGCAGCGAGGCCGTAGGCCCAGGCGAAGCCCAGGTGTTCGGCCAGCGAGAGCTGCAGCACGTAGAAGATGCTCATGGCGGCGCCCACCATCAGGTACTGGAGCGGATGGACGCGCAGGGTGGACAGCACCTCGAAGAGCCAGATGGCGCCGAACGTGAGCACCAGGAAGAGGAGCTCGTACTTCACGCTGCGAATCGACATGCGGTAGGGGTCGACCGGCGTCAGCAGGTCGACTGCCAGCCCGCGGTTTCGCGTCAACTGGGTGTCCTTTTTCTTGTCGTAGAGCCAGCGCTGGGAGAAGTTGCGGCCCAGGTGCGGGACGGACCAGACGGCCTCGAAGCCGGCTTCGGTCACCGTGCGCTCGGTGGGGAGCCACGCGCCCTGAAAGCTCGGGTCGGCCCAGTCCGAGCGCAGCCGCAGCTCGGTGCCCTTGCCGACCGGAATCACTTCGAAGTGCTTGGTGCCGCCCAGCTCCAGCGGGATGCGGAATGCGAACCGTTCGCCCCCGAGCTGTTCGGGCGAAAGCGCCACGTGGATGCCGCGCTCGTGCTCGCCGAACCCGCCGGTTCCGGGCTCGAAGGGCAGGGTCTCCTGGTTCCACTCCAAGGTGGCGCGGTTCTGGATGCCGCGCGGGTCGTTCACGTGGATCACCAGATGGGCCTGGCCCCAGAGAATGTCCTCCGCGCGCACCCGCCAATCGGTGAAGCGCGGCCGCTCGAACTCGCCGCCCAACACCAGCGAGGCGTCGTAGGTCGGCACCTCGAAGATGCCGCGCTTGCGGACGGCGCCGTCCAGCTGGCCCTCCAGCGAGAGGGACTCGGGCAGGAAGGTCGCGTAGAGGAGGTGCTCCTCCTCGTGCCGCGAGCCGTCCTTGTGCCTCTTGGTCGTACGCTCGATGTAGGGCACCCGCAGCAGGGGCCCGACCAGCACCTGATGCCCGCCCCACTTGGAGGAGATGTCGCGGACGGCGCGGTCGCGCGTGTGTTCCCGGTCCGAGATGAGGTTGGCGATCAGAAAGATGGGCACCTGCATCAGCAGGATCAGGCCGCCCAGCAGGATGACACGCCAGAGCTGGCGCTGGGAGCCGGCGCGGCTCAGCAGAGACGGGGTCGGGGTCGTGGGGTCCGACATGGGAACTCCTTGGCTGGTTCGAAGAGGAGCCTAGGAGCGCCATGTGCCGGGGGGCGGGCCAGTTGTGGCGGAGACGTGGCGGGGGCGGGGGAAGGCGGGGGCGCGCGGAACCGCGGGTGCAACGGGGCGGCAAGGGTTCTCGGTGCGCGGACCTCTTGAGGTCGTTCGTCGCGGGCGCGGCGAGGGGGCTGCGGCGAATGGCTCGCCGTGGGCAGAGGGGGGTGCTTGGGGGTGGGGAGTTGAGGGGAAGGGGGGTGATGGTCGGGGGCTCGGTGGGGGGCTGCGCTTTATTTCGCCTCCGCTCCCCTCGCCGCGTCCGCTTGCGCGGAGGCGGATCGGGGTCGCGGCGGTGGGGATGCGGGACGTTGTACCGAGTTCGGGGCGGGCGCGGTGTCCGCTGCTGATGGAACTGGAGCGGCGCGGGACGTTGTGCGGGGTTCGGGCGGTGGTCGCTCTTAGGTTTTTGGGGGGGTGGGGCGGCGGTGGAGGATGACGACGGGGATGGGGCGCTCGGTGGTGGCTTCGTAGCGGGCGTAGAAGTGGTTTTGTTCTTTCAGCCAGGGCCAGAGGCGGGCGTGTTCGTCGGGGGTGGCTTCGCGGGCGTCCGCGGTGAACTCCTCGCCGCGCACTTGGACTGTGGCGGTGGGGTCGGCTTGCAGGTTCAGCCACCAAGCGGGCAGGCGCTCTTGGCCGTTGTTGGACGCGACCACGATCCAGTCGTCGCCGTCCTGGAAGCAAGCCAGGGGCAGAGTGCGGGGCTGCCCGGTCTTCCGGCCGCGCGTGGTGAGGAGCAGCATGTCGAGGCCCCAGAGCCGCGCGCCCAGGCGTCCGCCCGTGTGGCGATAGACGCTGCGGTGGAGGCGGGTGAACCACTCCCAGTTGGCCATCGGCCTCCTCAGCTACCGCTCGCGGCGGCGTGCGGGCGGAAGTGTTCGACGGTGCGGTCGACGGCTTCGGCCTCCGAGTAGCGGGGGGCGTAGCCCAGGTCGCGCCGGGCCTTGTCGCCGCGGAACGACAGGTCCTGGCACACGATGCGCACGCTCGAGCGCGTGAGGGTGGGCCGCCAGGCGGTGAAGGGGCGCGCGGCGCGCGCGAAGGCCTCGACCGCGGCGGCCACCGCATAGACGAGGGGGTAGGGCAGGGTGCGGTGCGCCGGGGGCAGCGGATGGCCCAGCCGCTCGAGGATCGGTTCCATGAACGCGAAGAAGTTGCACGCCGGGATGTCGGTGATCAGGTAGATCTCGCCCGCGACCCGGGGCTCCGGCTCGAGCAGCTTCGCGGCGGCCAGCAGGTGAGCGTGCGCCACGTTGCCGACGTAGACGTGCTGGAAGACCGCCCGGCCGTCGCCGATGCGGAAGCGCAGCTGTCCGGACGCCACCGCCTCCAGCGTATTGGGAAGATGGTAGGGGTCGGCCTCGCCGAACATGCCGCAGGGACGGACGGCGCAGGTGCGAAGCGCTCCCGTCGCATCCGCGGCCAGCACCGCCTGCTCGGCGGCCGCCTTCGTGCGGGCGTAGCCGTCGTTGAAGCGCGCCGGATAGGGAAGCCGCTCGTCGGCGTCGCGGATCGGGCGGCCGCCGTAGACCACGTCCATGGTGCTGGTGTAGACGAGCGCGCGGACACCGCTCTCGCGGCAGGCGCGGAGCACGTTCTGTGTACCCGTCACGTTGATGTCTTCCAGCTCTCGCTCGGAGGCGCGGCCCCAGTCCACCAGCGATGCGGCGTGCAACACGACCTCGGCGCCGTCGCAGGCCGATCGCACGTCCTCGTACGAGCGGATGTCGCCCTGGAAGCTCTTGACGCGGGTGTGCTGGGCGGGGCGGCGGTCGAAGACACGGATCTCGCTGGGCGCGAGGACCGGATCCGCGCGCACGAGCTCGCGCAACAGGGCGCCCCCCAAGAAGCCGGCGCCTCCGGTGACGAGCAGGGGGCCCGTCGCGGTGGCGGAATGCGGTTCGATCCGATCGGTCAAGCAGCCTCCGGCCGACCACGATAGCGTCGCGTCCTGGGCGCCGGTAGGATGCGTCGCCGCCCGCTGCGGGCGCACCGTTCCCGTTCGGGAAAGCGAGGTGAAGGAGAGTCGATGCGCTTCACGTACGCCGAGTCCATGTGCGATCCGAGCCACTACCTGCCCTTGGCCGTGGCCGCCGAGGAGGCCGGCTACACCTCGTTCACGGTGCCCGACAGCATCGCCTACCCCGAGGAGTCGGACAGCCGCTATCCGTACACACCCGACGGCAGTCGCGAGTTCCTGGAGGGCAAGCCCTTTCTGGAGCCCTTCTCGCTGATCCCCGCCATGGGCGCGGTGACCGAGCGGCTGCGCTTCACCACCTTCGTGGTCAAGCTGCCGGTGCGAAACCCGGTGCTGGTCGCCAAGTCCGCAGCGTCCGTCTCGGTGTTGACCGGGGGGCGCTTCGGCTTCGGGGTGGGCCTGAGCCCCTGGCCGGAGGACTTCCGCATCTGCGGTCAGGAGTGGAAGCGCCGGGGCGCCCGCATGGACGAGATGATCGAGATCATTCGCGGCCTCACGCGCGGCGACTACTTCGGTTTCTCGGGCGAGTTCTACCAGCTCGAGCGCATCAAGATCTGCCCGGTTCCCGAGGCGCCGCTCCCGATTCTGGTGGGTGGCCATTCCGAGGCGGCCCTGCGCCGGGCCGCGCGTCTGGGCGACGGCTGGATGCACGCGGGTGGCGACCAGGCGACCCTCGAGACGCTGCTCGGGCGCCTGAAGACGCTCCGGCGCGAGGCCGGCCGCGAGCGCGAGCCCTTCGAGGTGCACGTCATCTCCATGGATGCCTTCCGTCTGGACGGGATCCGGCGTCTGGAGGACCTGGGCGTCACGGACGCCGTCGTCGGGTTTCGCAACGCCTACGAGCCCGACACCCAGACGCTGCAGCAGAAGATCGACGCGCTGCGCGGTTTCGCCGACGCCGTCGTGTCAAAAGTCTGAGCCGGCTGGGGTCAATCCCCTGCGCTGCTTCGGATCCTTCAACTCGCCGACCGAACCGCCGAAGAGAGAGGAGTCGGGCGGTCGCCTCGCCGGAGGCGATCGCCGCGGCGCTCGGAGGCGACGTGTCACGAGCTCATCCGGCCCGGCGCAGCGGTTCACAGCACCCGACCTCTTCGGCGTCCTCGAGCTGGAGCGGCGACGTTCCCCAGCGCGCGCTCGACGCGGTTCGGCTGACCCTGACGCTCGGCGCGGGCGTGGCCTTCACGGGTGCCGCCGCGGGCTCCGGCCCGGACCCGTCGGGTTCCGCCCTGTGGCTGCTGGCGCTGGCGTGGGGTGTGGCGGCAGCGGTGGCCGCCGGCCTGTATCCGTTTCAAGCGAGGTCTCCGTCCGGCTTTCGCGCCGGCGTCGCTTCGGGCGTCGACGTCACGCTGGTGACGTTGGCGGTGGTCTCCGCGGCGTTCGTCGCCGAGCGCGCCGCGCTGGCGGCACCGATCGCGGGGGCCTACGCGCTGGTCGTGGCGCTTTCGGCCGCGCATCGCAACGCCCGAGTCGTCGCCGTCGCCACCTGTTTCGCCGGGGCGCAGTTGGCGTCGCTGGCGCTGTGGGCCGCGGCGGCTCCTCTCCTGACGGGGGCGTGGGCCGTGGTGGCCGAGGCCCTGACCCTGGCGCCGGCCCTCGCCTCGGCACCCAGCTCGCTGCTCCTGATCGGCGCGACCGGTGCGGCCGCGGCAGGCCTGTTGGTGCCGGCCGTGCAGTTCGAGTCGGAGCCGTTGGTGCGCGAGGCGGGCAACGGGCTCCTCAGCCGCGCCTACCTGGAGGAGCGCCTGCGCGAGGAGATCGCGCGCGGCGAAGCGCTGGACAAGCCCTTCTCGCTGACTCTGCTGGAGGTGGTGACGCCGCTGCCCGAAGAGGACGCCACGCTGCGGGCGATCGCCGACGAGCTCGGTTGGGTGCACACCGCCACCGAGGTCGTGGCCCACTACGAGAGAACCGTCTTCGCGGTGCTGCAAACGGTCGAGATCGAAGATCCCATCGAGCACGCCGACGGCTGGCTGCACCGCGTGGTGGACGCGGATTGGGGAACTCCGGGCCAGGAGTCGCTCCGGGTCGACGCCCACGCGAGCGTCGTGGTGTGGCCGGAGGACGGCCCAACCTTGCCCGCGCTCCTGCGAGAGGCCGAGCGCCGCCTGGCGCGCGCCCGCGACCTGGGAGCGCAGCAGGTGGCGGGGCCGGCGCACGGCCATCGCCGCGGCTTCGTCGTGCTGCAGGGCGGCCGGCGCCCCTAGGAAGCGGCACGCGAGCTCGGCTGCCGCCGCGTAGGCGCGCGCCGCACCGAGGGCCTCCAAACGGGCGGCTTGGGGGGCGGCCACTGCCTCTTTGACCCAGGAATCGGAACTTTGGTCCTGATCGGCGTCACTCCTCTAGAGTGAGTTTTCTCAGAACCGGTGTCGCAATGGGGGGACATCGGCGGAGGGAAGCATGCGGAAGTGGAGCAACCTCGCGTTGTGGGGGTTGGTGTTGAGCCTGGCCTGGGCGTCGTCCGCTCGCGCGGACTTCGTTGTCGACACCGTGGGGGACGCGCCGGACGCGATCCCTGGCGATGGCCTGTGCGCGACGCCGGCAGGGGAGTGCAGCCTGCGGGCGTCGATCATGGAGACGAACGCACTCGCTGGGCCGCAGACCGTGACGCTGCCGGCGGGCGTGTACGTGCTGACGATTCCGGGGATTGGAGAGGACGGGGCCGCTTCTGGCGACTTGGACGTCACGGGCGTTCTGACGCTCGTCGGAGCTGGGTCGACCCGAACCCTGGTGGATGCGAGCGGTCTCGATCGCGTGTTCGACGTGCCTCGCTCCTCGGCGAGCTCGCTTCCCGAGTTTCGGGTCCATGCGCTCAAGGTGACGGGCGGTGTCGCTCAAGGGGGGACGGGCGCGGACGGGGTCGGAGGTGGCATTCGGGTTCCGAACGATGGCGTTCTGGAGCTTCGGGACGTTCTCGTGGTCGGCAACCGTGCGGATCGCGGCGGCGGCCTGGGGCTCGTGGACGCGTCGCAGGTCGATCTCGTCGCTTCGAAGCTTCGCGACAACGCTGCAGAGGGGCTGGGAGGCGGGGTGTACGCGTTCGGATTCGTCGGCCTCGCGGTGGCCGAAAGCGAGGTGGTGGCCAACCGGGCCGCCGTGGGCGGTGGGCTTTATTTCAGCAGCCAGGGGTCGTTCGAGCTGCGGGGTAGCGAAGTGGCGCACAACCTGGCGGCACGGGATGCGGGCGTCGTCCTCGCCGACCAGCACGAGGCACTCGTCGTGAACAGTGTCATCCGGAACAACATCGCCACGGAGGCGGGGGTTGGCGGACTTGCGACGCGGTCGGAGACGCTGCTGCAGATCGAGCGCTCACTCGTCACGGGCAACAAGAGCGAGGGGCTCGCCGGGGGCTTCATGACCTCCTTGTCGACCAGCACGACCTTTCGCTCCACGGCGGTGAGCGACAACCGCTCGAGTACTGGTGCTGGCGGCATCGCCATTGGCGGCGAGCGCGTCGACTTGCTCTTGGTGAACACGACCGTCAGTGGCAACCACGGTTTGCGTGGGGGCGGAATCGGCGTCCTTGCGGCGTCGGAGCTGGGTCACCGACTCTGGCTTCGCCACAGCACGATTGCGAACAACCAGGCGCTACAGGGCGGCGGCCTGGCCTTGACGTCCGGGGCCCTCGGATCGACGCTGCGCGCAGGCGGGAACGTGATCGCGGACAACGTGGCGAGCGCCGGACCGGACTGCCTGCTGTTTGCGGGCGACAACGACGTGGCGTCCGCCGGCTACAACGTGGTCGGCGACCCCGCGGACTGCAGCTGGGTGGACGGGATTGGGGACCAGCTCAACGTGGATCCCCAGCTTGCGCCGTTCGGCGACTTCGGCGGCGCCACACCCACCCATGCGCTCCCAGTCGGCAGTCCGGCCGTCGATGCGGTGCCCGTGGAGGCTTGCGTCGCGGAGACGACGATCCCGGGTGGGCTGATCTCAAGCGAGACGGCACCACTGGACGACGATCAACGAGGCTTTCCGAGGCCCTTCGGCGAGGCGTGCGACGCGGGATCCTTCGAGCGCCAGCCGACGGACGCCTGCGGGCTTGGCTTCGAGCTCGCGCTGCTCCTCGGAGGACTGCTCTCGATTCGTTCGGGCCTGTCTTTCGCGGTCCGCTTCCATCGGACGCCGACCCTCCGCCGGTGAGCTCACACCCCGGAAGTGCGGCAGCTGCCGCTCCGGGAGCACTCGAGGGGGACGTCACCACGCTCGCTGGCGCGGGGTCGGGTTGCTAGCGTGATCCTCGTGGGTGAGCGAGGAGGCGTGTCATGGCGAACCTGCTGGAGCTGTCGGCCCACTTCATCGACAACGGTGTGTACGAGGGGCCGGGATCCGTCAACCGGGTCACCACCGAGCTCTCCGAGGTGGCCGACGGCGTCGCGGTGGTCGAGGCCTTCTCCAACGTCGTGGCGTTGCGGACCGACGAGGGGCTGGTCCTCTTCGATACGAGTCTCGAGACGTTCGCTCCGAAGATCCTCGCGAGCCTTCGCCGCTGGGCCACCGACCCGGTGCACACGATCGCCTACACCCACGGCCACGTGGATCACGTGGGTGGTGCAGCGGCGATCCTGGCCGAGGCCCGCGAGCGCCGACACCCGGTGCCCGTGTGGTGGCGCACGAGCGCGTTCCGGATCGCATCGATCGCTACGCACTGACCGACGGTTACAACGCCGTCATCAATGCGCGCCAGTTCGGCGGGGCCCGCGGCGCAGAGGCTTTGTCCCTGGTGCAGGCATCCCGCTTCGGCCCCAGCGAGTGGGTGCGCCCCGGAACGACGTTCGGCGATCGGCTGCGCATCCAGGTGGGCGGGCTCGAGATCGAGCTTCGCCACGCCCTCGGCGAGACCGACGATCACCTCTGGGCTTGGATTCCCTCGCACCGCGCGCTCTGCGTCGGCGATTTCTTCATCTGGGTCTTTCCCAACGCCGGCAACCCCCAGAAGGTGCAGCGCTACCCGCTCGAGTGGGCGGCCGCGCTGCGCGAGATGGCCGGGCAGGGCGCGGAGCTCCTGCTTCCGGCCCACGGCCTCCCGGTGGGCGGGGCCGACCGCGTGAGACGCGTGCTCGGTGACGCGGCCAGCGCACTGGAGTCGCTGGTGCAGCAGTGCCTCGAGCGCATGAACGCCGGCGAGCCGCTGGACACGCTGTTGCAAGAGGTGCGGGTGCCCGCCGCACTGCTGGACCGCCCCTATCTGAGGCCCGTCTACGACGAGCCGGAGTTCGTGATCCGCAACGTGTGGCGCCTCTACGGGGGCTGGTACGACGGCAACCCCGCCCATCTGAAGCCGGCCGCGCAAGACGCCCTGGCCGCGGAGGTGGCCCGATTGGCCGGGGGCGTCGACGCGCTGGTGACCCGCGCTCGGGCCGTGGC
>JAKSBN010000240.1 GCA_022361175.1 Pseudomonadota bacterium
GCCGATATCGACAAGGAAACCGTCGACTTTCAGGACAACTATGACGGTAAGGATCAGGAGCCTACGGTCCTCCCTGCCCGCTTTCCCAACATGTTGGTCAATGGCGCCGGCGGGATCGCCGTGGGCATGGCGACGAACATCCCGCCGCACAACCTGCGCGAGCTCACCGCCGCGCTCGTCCACGAGGCCCGCAACCCCGACTGCAGCGTGGACGACCTGCTGGAGATCATGCCGGGGCCGGATTTCCCGACCGGGGCGCTCATCTGCGGTGGCGAAGGCATCCGCAGCTACTACCGGACGGGACGCGGCCACCTGACGGTGCGCGCTCGGGCCCAGATCGAAGAAGGGCGCAAGGGCGCGCCGCGGATCGTCGTCACCGAGATCCCGTACATGGTGAACAAGTCGGTCCTGCTCGAGCGCATCGCCGAGCTGGTCCGCGAAGGACGGATCGACGGCGTCGTCGACCTGCGCGACGAGTCGAACCGCGAGGGCATGCGGGTCGTGATCGAGCTGCGCCGTGACGCCCCGGACGAGGTGATCCTGAACCAGCTGTACAAGCTGACGCCGCTGCAGAACACGTTCGGAGTAAACCTGCTGGCGCTGGTGAACGGCCGTCCGGAAACCCTCTCGCTGAAGGACTACCTGCGCCACTTCATCGACTTCCGCCGCGAGGTCGTGATCCGGCGGGCCACCTACGACCTGGCCCAGGCCGAGGCGCGGGCCCACATCCTCGAAGGCTACGAGATCGCGCTCGACAACCTGGACGCGATCATCGCGCTGATCCGGGAGTCCGACACGGCCCAGACCGCGCGCGCCCAACTGATGACCCAGTACGCGCTCTCCGAGCGTCAGGCCCAGGCCATCCTCGACATGCGGCTGCGCGCCTTGACGGGCCTCGAGCGCGAACGCGTCCTGAACGAGCTGGCCGAGGTGCGGGCCACCATCGCCGACCTGAAGGATCTGCTCGGCAGCGACGAGCGCATCCTCGCCGTGGTGATCGAGGAAGTGGAGGAGGTCTGCGAGAAGTTCGGCGACGACCGGCGCACCGAGCTGACGGGCGCCGTCGAGGGCATCTCCACCGAGGACCTGATCGTCGAAGAAGACATGGTCGTGACGCTCTCGCACCTGGGCTACGTGAAGCGCACGCCGGTGACTCAGTACCGGGCCCAACGCCGGGGCGGCAAGGGCCTGAAGGGCATGCAGGCCCGCGAGGAAGACTTCGTCCGCCACCTGTTCGTGGCGTCCACCCACGCCTATCTGCTCTTCTTCACCAACAAGGGGCGCGTGCACTGGCTGAAGGTGCACGAGCTGCCCCAGACGGGCCGGGCGGCCCGGGGCAAGGCGATCGTCAACGTGCTCAAGCTGCAGGCCGAGGAGCGCGTGCAGACGATGTTGCCCGTGCGGAGCTTCGAGAACGTGGGTGGCGAGCACGTGCTCCTGTGCACGCGGCGCGGCGTCATCAAGAAGACGGAGCTGGGGGCCTACGCGAATCCGCGCCGGGGCGGCATCATCGCCATCAACCTGGCGGAGGGCGACGAGCTGATCGCCGCCGGCCGCACCAGCGGCCAGCAGCAGGTGATTCTCGCAAGCAAGCGCGGCAAGTCGATCCGTTTCCAGGAGGACCAGGTGCGCGCCATGGGCCGGACGGCCGCCGGCGTGCGCGGCATGAGCCTCGGAGACGGCGACGAGCTGGTCGGGATGGAGATCCTGTCCCCCGGTGCCACGATCCTCACCGTGACCGAGAAGGGCTACGGCAAGCGCACGCCCCTGGACGACTACCGGCTCCAGAACCGCGGCGGCCAGGGCATCATCACGATCCGGACCACGGCCCGGAACGGCGAGGTGGTCGGCGTGGCCCAGGTGGTGGACGACGACCAGCTGATGCTCATCACCAACGCGGGCAAGGTGCTCCGGTGCCACGTGCGCGGCATCTCCACCATGGGCCGCGCGACGCAGGGCGTGCGCGTCATGGACCTGGCGGCGGACGAGCAGCTGGTGGCCATCGCGCGCCTGGCCGAAGGCGACGACGCCGGCGTGAACGGCAACTGAGCGCCCGGGCGTCCGTCCGCCCGCGGTCGCACGAGGGGAGAGAGGCATGGCGAGCTCGCGCTCGAAGCGCCTCTTCACCCGCGCCCGTCGCAGCATCCCGGGCGGCGTCAACAGCCCGGTCCGGGCCTTCGGGTCCGTCGGCGGCACGCCCCGCTTCATCGAGCGCGGCCGGGGCTGCCGCATCTGGGACGCCGACGGCAACGAGTACATCGACTACGTCGGCTCCTGGGGGCCGCTGATCCTGGGGCACGCGCACCCGGCCGTCCTGCGCGCCGTGCGCGCCGCCACGGCCCAGGGCACCAGCTTCGGCGCGCCGACGGAGCTGGAGATCGAGCTGGCGGAGGCCATCTGCGCCGCGCTGCCGAGCGTGCAGAAGGTGCGCATGGTGTCCTCCGGCACCGAAGCCACCATGAGCGCCATCCGCTTGGCCCGCGCCGCCACCGGCCGCCCGCGGGTCCTCAAGTTCGACGGCTGCTACCACGGTCACGCCGACTCTCTGCTGGTGGGGGCGGGCAGCGGGGTGGCGACGCTGGGGATCCCGGGCTCGCCCGGCGTGCCCGCGGCCATGACCGACTTGACGGTACAGGCGCCGTACAACGATCTGGACGCCGTGCGGGACGCCTTCGCGCGCTGGGGCGGCGAGATCGCCTGCGTGTTGGTCGAGCCGGTCGCCGGCAACATGGGCTGCGTGCTGCCCGAGCCGGGCTTCCTTCCCGGTCTGCGCGAGGTCTGCGACGAGCACGGCGCACTCCTGATCCTGGACGAGGTGATGACGGGCTTCCGCGTGGCGTGGGGCGGGGCGCAGCGGCACTACCGGGTGCGTCCCGACCTCACCTGCCTCGGAAAGGTGGTGGGGGGTGGGCTGCCGGCGGCCGCCTATGGGGGCCGCCGCGACCTGATGGACCAGATGGCTCCGGATGGGCCGGTCTACCAGGCCGGCACGCTGTCCGGAAACCCGCTGGCGATGGCCGCGGGCCTGGCCACCCTGCGCGCCCTCGAGGCCCCGGGCACCTACGAGCGTCTGGCCGGGGCGGCGGCCCGCCTGGCCGAGGGGCTGCAACACATTGCTGCAGACCAGGGGGTGGAATTCACGGCAACTTCTGTGGGGGGCATGTTCGGATTCGCGTTCCACCCGGGGCCGATCCGCTGCTTCGAGGACGCCCAGAAGAACGACGCTGAGCGCTTTCGGCGCTTCTTCGGGGCTCTGTTGGAGCGCGGGGTGTACGTGGCCCCATCGCCCTACGAGGCCGGCTTCGTTTCGTTGGCCCACCGGCCAAAGGACGTGGCGGAGACCTTGGAAGCGGCGCGGGCCGCCATGAAAAAGGCCGTGGGACGAGCGAAGCGCCCCCGGGCATCGCGTTGAGCGCCCGCAGGCCGTCCGCTAGTATGCGCGCCGTTTTCGGGCGCTGGCACCCGTGACCGGGCCCGACCCGGAGCGGGAGGCGAGCTCTCGGGGCGCGGGCCGGGCCTACCAGGGCGCCTTCGAGGCCGTCATGGCCTTGCTGGTGGCCGCCGGGGCGGGGGCCTTCGCCGACTCCCACCTGGGAACGGGCCCGCTTCTGCTCCTGCTGGGCGTGCTGCTGGGCTTCGGTGCGTTCGTGATGCGGCTCGTGCGACTGCTGGGAGCGCCTGGGCCTCCCGCCGGCGACGAGGCCGACGAGGAACGAGGGAAGTAGGAGAGTAGGGTAGGAGCGTGGGCTTGGACGCCACCGAAAGAGTGAATCTCTCCATCGCCGGAGGCGCCATCGCCACCTCCGCCGCGCTGGCCCCGCCCGTCTTCACCGTGAGCCTGGTGCTGGGGGCATTCATGGAAGCGGTCTCGTACCGCGCCCTTCGCCGCAGCACCGAGGCGTTCTTCGCCGGCCAGGGCGGAAGCTGGTCGGCCGGCTACGGGCTCCGGTTCGGCTTCATCGCCCTCGGCATGACGATCGCGCTGGCGGCGGGGGCCCACCCGGTGGGGTTGGTGCTGGGTCTCAGCACCGTGGTGCCGGCCGTGATCATCGCCGCCTTCCGGCAGCCGCCGCCGGAGGTCAGCGCCGAAGCGACCGTGCTGCCGCCCGACGATCCGGCCTGGGACGATCACAACCCCTGGCTGGCGCGCGACATCCACCGGGACGACGAAGAAGAGGACAGCTGGTGACCGTCTACTCCCCGCTCGAGAACGCTCTCGGAATTCCCGCGACCGCACAGGCCGCAGTGTTGGCCTGTGTCCTGCTCTTCGCGACCTCTTGGGCCGTGCGGCGTCAGCTGGCGGCGGCCGGCGGCGGACTGGTGCCGGACGAAGGCGTCACGCTGCGCAACGTCGTCGAGCTCGTCATCGACGGCCTCTCGAAGCTGGCCCGCGAGAACATGGGAGAGGATTGGCGCCGCTGGTTCCCGCTGGTCGGCACCATCTTCGTGTTCATCCTGTTCTCGAACTTGCTGGGCCTGGTCCCCGGCGTGGGCGGTGCCACCAGCAGCGTCAACACGACGGCGGCGTGGGCGCTGATCGCGGTGGGAGTCTCCGAGTACGTGGGCATTCGGAAGCACGGGGCCCGCTACGTGCAGCACTTCATCGGCCCGTCCTTCGATATCAAGGGCTACCACGTGCCGCTCATGGCTCCCTTGTTCATCCCGCTGGAGCTGGTCGGGCACGTGGCTCGCGTCGCGACGCTGGCCATCCGGTTGCTGGCGAACATGTTCGCCGACCACACCATCGTGGTGGTCATGGCCTCTCTGGTGCCGCTGTTGGTGCCGTCGCTCTTCATGGGTCTGGGGGCCGTCGTGGCCGTGCTCCAGGCCTTCGTGTTCTCACTTCTCACCATGGTCTACATCGGCCTGGCGCTCGAAGACGCGCACTGAGCGTCGTCGGCGAGCCCGGGTCAACGCGGTCACACACACTGGCTGTCATCCAAGGAGACTCTCGTCATGCGGAACTTCGTCAAGGTCCTCTTCCTGTCCCTCGTGGGCGCCGCCCTGCCGGGCATCGCCATGGCGCAAGAGGCCGCCGCTGCGGCCGACGGCGGGGCCTCCTGGGGCTACGCGCTGGGTGCGGGCATCGCCATCGGCTTTGCCGCCCTCGGCTGCGGCATCGGACAGGGCCTGACCGCGGGCAACACCACGGCGGGCATCGCGCGCAATCCCGGCGCGGCCGGCGCCATGAACACGCCGTTCATTCTCGGCATGGTGCTCATCGAGTCCATCGCCATCTACGGCCTGTTGATCGGCCTGCTGCTCGTCTTCAAGTTCTAAGACGAGCCGCGTGCACAGAGAGCCGCCGGGCGGGAAACTTCGGAGCGGGACTCACCCCGTTGTATTTCCCGCGCCGAACCACGTGTTTGCCGCCCGGCGACTCTGGCCCCACCAAACCCCCGGTCCCGTTAGAGGGGTGCGGTGGGAGACGTCTTCCGACGTCGAACTTCTCCAAGAGCAATCGGCGTGCCGTTTGGGGGCCTCCGGCGAGGTTCGCGGCGGCGCTTTGTTTTCGCGCACTTCGCTCGCGCCCGCCGCGACGGCGGGCGGGGAGTGTGGCGCGCGCGTGACGTCGCCCCGTTGACTCGCGGGCTCTTGGTGGCCTTCGAAGGCCTCGACGGCAGCGGCAAGAGCACCCAGCTCGCCCGCTTGGCCGCGCGCACGCGCGCCGCGGGGCACACGGTGGTGTGTACGCGGGAGCCCACCGCCGGGCCGTACGGTCAGCGCATTCGCGAGATGGCGCGCTCCGGCGCGCGGGTTCCGCCCGAGCAAGAACTCGAGTGGTTCCTGGCCGATCGCCGCGAGCACGTGCGCGACGTCCTGGCGCCCGCGCTCACCCGCGGCGACCGCGTGCTGACCGACCGCTACTTCCTCTCCACCGTGGCCTACCAGGGCGCGCGGGGTCTCGACGCCGACGCCCTGCTCGCCCAGGCCGAGGCCGAGTTCCCGCTGCCGGACTTGGTGGTGCTGACCGAGATCGACCCGGCGGCGGGCCTGGCGCGCGTGCACGCCCGGGCGGACGATCCAGAACCCGCGTTCGAAGAACAGAGCTTTCTCGAGCGGGTGGCAGCCGTCTTCGCGGGCCTGGACCGCCCCTATCTAAAGCGGGTGGACGCCCGCGGGTCCGAGGACGCGGTGGAAGCCGCCATCCAGGCGCTTCTGGCCGAACATCTCCCGTCCTGGTGACCGCCATCACAGAAGTGTCAGGCGCCTCCGCGACAAGATGAGCAGCGGCCGGGGCGAGCTCCGCCGCTGGGGGAATGAGGGGGAGGCAAGTCGGTCGGTGCTCGAGGAGGGTCGAGCCGTGACGGACGGACGCGCTCTGTCGTGGGGGGTCCCGCATTCACTGGGGCCCGTGTTGTTGGGGCTTTACACACTGGCCGCGCTCTACGTCGCGGGGGCCGGATCCGCGGAGTCCGCGGCCGAGTCGCTGCGCGGTCAAGTGCTGGCGGCCCGTCCGTGGCTTCCGGCCGTGCTGGTCGCCGCCGGTTGGCTCGCTTGGCTGTCCGGTCGGGCCCTGGCGCCCTACCTGTGGCTCTCCGCCATCGGATGGCTGTTCCTCGGCGCGGCCGAGGCCGTGGTACCCGGGCTGGGCGCCGGCTTCGCCCTGTGGCTGGGTGTGCTGGCGACGTCCTATGCCTGCTTCGTCTATCTCCTGCTGTGCGAATCGCTGCGGGCGCTGCCGGCGCCGCTTCGCGGGCCGCGCCTCGCCTGGCACCCGGATGCCTCGTGGCGCGCGTGGAGCTTTGGGCGCCCGCCGCGGGCCGCCCTGGGTCGCGCGCTCGAACCCCGTCCGGTGCGGCGGTCCTCGTAGTGCGGCCGACGGTGAACTAGAGCGTCTCGCCCGCCGCTCGCGCGGCGTCCACACAGTGGCCGAAGCCCGCCTCGTCCAGCGCGAAGCGGCGGCTGTAGCGACCCGAGCGCTCGGAAGTGTGGTGGGCGTCGAAGCAGGCGTCGAAGTGCACCCGGAGCTGTTCGAGACAAGCCGCGTCGCCGGCGCAGGCCGCCTCGGCGCGTCCCCGCGACTTGTCGCGAAACTCGTCCGCTTCGACGCCGCGCAGCCACAGGACGATGCCCACGGCGAAGGCCAGCAGCACCCAACGCAGAAAGCCCCGACCGCGCTGGGCGGCGGCGGCCTCGCGGGTCTCGGTGCCGGCGTACAGCGGGGCATCCGGATCGCGCATGGCGGCCTCCGAGCGCGATCTCGGACACGCGCTCGCGAAGCAAGCCACCTCCATCTGACTTCGGCGTCGCCCCGGCGCCGCTTGAGCGGGTGCCTAGCCGAAGAACGGATCCTCGTCCTCGGGCTCCGGCAGCGGCAGCGCGCGCGGTTCCGCCCGGGCCGCCCGCGCAGCCCACACCAGCCCCACGCCCACGCAGACGGCGGACGGCGCGAGCGCCCAGCCCGAGACGTGGGCGGCAGGTGTGTTCCAGCCCGCGATGGGAACGACGTCGGCCAGCAGCACGCCGGCAAGCAGCAGTCCATTCACGCCCGCGTGCAGCAGAATCGCCGCCAACAGCGAGCCCGTGGCCAGTCGCACCGCGCCCAGCACGCACCCCGTGAAGAAGGCGCCGATGAAAGACACCAGGGTGCTCTCGAACGAGTCGCTGGGGTTCATGTGCGTCATGGCGAAGAGCCCCGCCGTGGCCGACACGCCTCCGATGCGGCCCAGATGCGCGACCAGGCCCTGCTGCACCACGCCCCGGAAGAGCCACTCTTCGACCACCGGCGCCAGTCCGACCACCACCAACGCGGTCTCGAGGGCCCCGATCGGGGTGTCGGTCTGCAGCCGCCGCGCCACGCGTTCGGCCACGATCGCGGCGTCGGGCGGCGGCGCCAACGCCCGCGCGATCTGCTGGAACCCCGCGCTCACGA
>JAKSBN010000363.1 GCA_022361175.1 Pseudomonadota bacterium
CGGCAAGCTCAAGAGCCGCCAGATCATCAACCCCGACGGCGTTCCCCTCTACCCCCCCTCACGCGCCGACACCCCGCGCGCACCAAACGCCACCAAGCACCCCGGCGAGCCCGGGCTGGGGGAGGTGGGCAGCCCGAGGTCAAGCGCAGCACAACGCCCCGCACCACACCGCAATCCAACCCCCACCCGACCCCCAAGCGAGCCACGAGGAGCTGCCGCCTCCCCCAGCCCGGGCGGCGAGCAAGCTCAAGCCTCAGGGCTGCTCGTCCTCGTCGGCCGTGATCTCCAACACCTTGCGCTGGCGCTCGCGGAAGCGGCGGATGCGCTCGCGCTCGAGCAGCAGCATCAGCTCCTTGTTGCGCTTGCGAATGCGCTCGAGCTCGATCGCCAACTCGCGATCGGTGAGGCCCGCCTTCTCGAACTCGAGATCCAACTCGACGTTCTTCTCGGAGCCGTCCGAGGCCAGCGCGGTCACCTGGATGCGGTTCCACCCTTCGCGCACGGGGACGAAGCCCGCGAAGCTCCCGTCCGGCGTCAGCTCGACGTCGTAGGAAACCTCCTTCAGCGTCAGGTTGGTGATGACCACGTCGTCCACGTTCGCGAACGACACGCCCTGCAAGAACGCCACGATGTCGCCCGGGTTCTGGATCGGCGTGTAGCTGCCGAGGGAGAGCCGGGCGATCTCGGTAGCGGCCAGCGGAGAAGCCAGCGCGTTGGAACCCAGGGCGTACGTGTTGATGGAGATGCCCGCCTTGCGCGCGAGCCGCGCGGCGTTCAAGGCGTGTTCGACGTCGCCCGGGTCCTCGCGATTGGAGAGTCCGATGGGAAAGGTGGGAATGCCGTCGGTCAGGAACAGCATCACCTTCTTCGTCCCCGGCCGCGCCGGGCTCTTGCTCCCGGAGAGGGAGGCCAGCTCGGTGATCGCCAGCCGGATGCCGGCGGCGAAGTTGGTGGCCCCGTACGGGCCCCGCGCCAGGATCTCCTCCAGCCCGCGCTGTACCGCCGCGTAGTCGTGGGTCAGCGGCACGTCGAGCCAGGCGTCCTGCTGGTCGAAGCTGGCGCGCTCGCCCGTCTGCGGGTCGACCTCGCCCGAGAAGCTGATGATCCCCACGCGAGTCTTGGCGCTCTCGAGGTTGGCCAGCAACAACCGCGCCGCCGCCACTTCGGCGGCCAGGATGCTGTCGCCCGGATCGCTGTTGACCGAGTCGGGCGGGTAGAGGCCCGGCTCCACCAGCTCGAGTTTCGGATTGAAGCCCACCTCGCCGTTCTGGTTGATGTCGATCCCGCTCGGGTATCGGGTCGAGTAGGAGATGTCCATCACCAGCAGGACGTCGAACTCCAGCGGATCGCCGCCGCCCAGCTGCGCGATCCCCCGCACCGGCGCCACGTCTACCCGGTTGCGAACGATCTGGCCCGGGGCCGGCGAGTCGATCTGGATCTGGATCGGAGGCTGGGCCTCCGACGGCGGGACCTCGGCGGCGGCCGGGCCGGTCGCGAGCCACAGCAGCACCAGCGCGGGCGCGAGTGCCCGGCCGGCTCGCCACCCTCCTCTCAACGTGTCATTGCAGCGCGCACCCATGCGCATCCCCCTAGGCTCTCCGCCAACCACGAAGCCCGCGAGTATACCCGAGGGCCGCGGGGCGGAAGCCTCAGGGGGCGGCCGCCTCCGGCGCCGGTTTCGCCTCGCCCGCTGCCGGCTCTTCGGACTGTGACCCCGTCGAGGCCGCATCGGATCCCGGCGTCGCCGCCGAACTCGGAGCCTCCGCGCCGGGCTCACTCTCGGGCGTCGGCTCCGCCGACTCACCGACCTCGGGCGTGGGCTCTGCCGCCTCGGAAACGACCGGATCCTCGGCGTCCGGTTCGTCGAGGGGCGAACGCACGAAGCGATCGATCTTGCGCAGGGTCTTGGCGATGCGGTTGATGGCTTCGATCGACACCAGGCCCACCGTCTCGAGACTCTCCGGCGCGCAGTGCGCGATGTTGTCGTCCGCGCTGCGCCAGAAGGGCCCGGGCGTCTCGTCGCTGCCGTAGCGGTGATCGACGATGGCCACGACGCGCCGCAGGTCCTGCTCCAGGAACGCGTGGTGCCCGAGGGCCGGCGATTCGAAGCCGTACGTGGTGGGGAACGCCGCGCCCCGGCCGAGATCGCGCGCCGCCTGCCAGAACACGTCGCGATAGACGCTGTGCGAGCGCAAGTCGCGCGCGATCTGGAGATCGACGTCCGCCACCTGATCGAAGAACACGGCCAGCCGGATCCGCTCCAGGCGGCCATCGCTGGCCAGGCTCTGGGCCAAGCCCCGACTGCCGAGGAAGCCGGCCTCGGTGCCGCCGCTCGCGCGCGGGATCTCGTCCGCGTCCACGAACACGAACCAAAGCGTGTACGGCCGCGGCACCTCGGACCAGGCGCGGGCCAGCTCGAGCAACAGTGCCGGCCCCGAAGCCCCGGCGTTGGCACCGACCAGATCGACCCCGTCGACGGTCGCCGTGTCGTAGTGGGCGGCCAGCAGAAAGATGTCCGGCGCGTCGCCCGGCAACACGGCGGTCAGATGCACGCCGTCCAGCGGCGTGTCCGAATCCGACAGCTGCACCTCCACGGCCTGCTCGAGCACCTCGAGCCCCATCGCCTGCAGCTGCTCCGAGATGTAGGTGCGCGCGGCCAGGGATCCGGCGCTTCCGGTCGGGCGCGGGCCGATGGCCGCCAGGGCCTCCAGGTGCCCCCAGGCCCGGCTCGCCGAGAAGACGCCGGGCTGGGGGGGAGCGGGCGGCGTCTCCGGAGCGGCGGATCGGCTCGGTTCCGGATCGACACGCCCGAACGACTCCCCCGACGTGGACGCGCACCCGGCGAGACCCACGCCGGCCGCGGCGATCGACACCAGGCGCGCCCAGCGCGCGGAACGGAACCCATTCATCGCTTCTCGCCTCCGCTGACTCCGGTGGTTGTCGCCCGTGAGACCCCGCCTGGGGCGGTCCGGGCAGGCGCCAAGGGTGCCAACCCGAACCCGTCCGCGCACGAAAACCACCCCCCGCCGGGCACATTCTGTCGCAACTGCCCGCGTTCTGGGCCGCCACATCTGACACATTCCCCGCTCGGAGGCCACTCAATAGAGGTGGAAGCCCCTCCCTGGCGGGGCTTTTCAAGAGTCGAAGGCAGGGCTCCACCCCTGGGAGCCATGCCTTCCTTCTTCGACCGCGCCCACCCCGAGCCGGTCGCCTCCCGGTCCCGCAGGACACCGCCCATGGCGCGCGTGTGGTCGGCCGCCCTGGTGGGCGTGTCGGGGGTCCCGGTCGAAGTCGAAGTGCGCGTGAGCTCGCAGCTTCCGCGCGTGGACGTGGTGGGTCTGCCCGAAGCGGTGGTGCGCGAGAGCGCGGCGCGGGTTCGCGCGGCCATCGCCTCCGCGGGGCTCCGCTTCCCCGATCAGCGTGTGACCGTCAATCTGGCGCCGGCCGCCTTGCGCAAGGACGGTGCCGCCCTCGATCTGCCCATCGCCGTCGGCATCCTGGCGGCGACCGGGGAAGTTCCCGCGGCAGCCGCCGAGACCCTGGCCTTCTGGGGCGAGCTCGCGCTCGACGGGCGGCTGCGCCCCGTCCGCGGCGCGCTCCCACTGGCGCAGACGGCGCGGGCGGCGGGGCGCGACACCGTGATCGTACCCTCCGCCTGCGCCACCGAAGCGGCACTGGCGCCCGGGATTCGGGCACTCGGGGCGGCAGACCTAACGGCGGTCGTGGCGCACCTGCGCGGCGAGCGTGCCTTGCCGGCCAGCCCGCTTCCGGCCGACGGCCCGGAGCCGACGGCCACCCCGTGCCTCTCGGAGGTGCGCGGACAAGAGCGGGCCAAGCGAGCCCTGGTGGTGGCCGCCGCCGGCGGCCACCACCTGCTGCTGCAGGGCGCTCCCGGCTCCGGCAAGAGCATGTTGGCCCGCCGACTGCCGCCTCTACAGCCTCCGCTTTCGACCGACGAGCGCCTGGAGGTCACCCAGATTCACAGCGCCGCCGAGCGACCGACCGAGGTGACGGGGCTGGTGCGAAGCCGCCCGTTTCGGTCCCCTCATCACACGGCCAGCACCGCCGGCCTCCTGGGTGGCGGAAGGCCGGCGCGACCCGGGGAGGTGTCGCTGGCCCACGGCGGGGTGTTGTTCCTGGACGAATTGCCCGAGTTCTCGCGCCGCAGCCTCGAATCCCTGCGCCAGGTACTCGAGGAGGGGCGCGTCACCCTGGCGCGCGCGGCCCAGACGGTCGTGTTCCCCGCTCGCTTCCAGCTGGTCGCCGCCTCCAATCCGTGCCCCTGCGGCTGGTACCAGAGTGGTGTTCGCGATTGCCGCTGCGACTCGGGGGCCGTCGCCCGCTACCGGCAACGCATCTCGGGGCCCCTGCGCGACCGCATCGACCTTCACGTCCACGTGCCGCCCGTTCGCTGGCGGGACCTGGAGGCCGGACCGGAGGGCGAACCCCGGTCCGCGACGCTGCGGCTCGCGGTACGGCGTGCGCGCGAGCGCCAGCGGGCCCGCGGCGCGCTGAACGCCCACCTCCCGGATCGCGAGCTCGAGACGGCGTCGGCGCCAACCGCGGCCGCCCGGCGCCTGCTCGGTCGCGCCGTCGATACCTGGAGCCTGTCGGCGCGGGCGGCGCGGCGCGTCCTGCGGGTGGCCCGCAGCCTCGCCGACCTGGAACAGAGCGAGCGGGTCGACGCCGCCGCCATGGCCGAAGCGCTGGGCTTTCGCGACGAGCGTGACCCGCCGCACTAGCACGCGGGCGGGAACTTCGGGGCCGCTTGCGGCGTCCGAAAACGGACACGAAGCGTCCGGAAACCGTCGGTCCAGCCGAGTGAATCCGAACCCGGCCGTACCGTCGAAGGACACAAGTGGGCGACGGCACGGAGGTTCCCGGGCGCGCCCGAGCGGAGTGGAGAGCTTGGCACAGAAGATGCTTAAAGAAGCTGCGTCGATGCGTCGAGGAGGACGACCATGAGCGCCGCAGCCACAGTCACATCGCTTCGCGCCGAGGAGCCCCAGACGGTGACTCTGCTGGAACTGGTCCGCACCCTCAGCGAAATTACGGACGACGACCGCGAAGTCGTCGCGACCGTGCTGCACCTCCTGCGCTCGGGCCAGGTTCGCCTGTGCGGAAACTTCCGCGACGCCCCCATCCAGGTCTTCGAGAGCTGATTCCACCCGTTCCACTCCACCCACTCCCCGGTTGACCGCACGACCGGGTGCGGAACACTTCGCACCGGGGGGACTCCATGGCACAGAAGCGCGCCTCGAAGCGCGGCGGCACCTCTTCCCGGGCGGGCAGCGCGCGCGGGAAGGCCAAGACCCGTGCACCCGGCAAGAAGAAGAAGACGGCGGCGAAGCGGAAGAGCGCCGCCCCCAAACCCGCCGCGCCCCGCGCCCCGGCCCGCGAGCGCCGCTCGGCGGCCGACATGGCGCGGCAGCAGCGGGACATCTCGGTCTCGGAGTTCTTCGCCAAGAACCGCCACCTGCTGGGCTTCGACAACCCCTCCAAGGCGCTGTTGACCACCGTGAAGGAGGGGGTCGACAACTCGCTCGACGCCTGCGAAGAGGCCGGCATCCTGCCGGACATCCGGGTCGAGATCGAGCAGCTGGGCGAGACCCGCTTCCGGGTCAGCATCGAGGACAACGGCCCCGGCATCGTGCGGTCCCAGGTGCCCAAGATCTTCGGCCGGCTCCTCTACGGGTCCAAATTCCACCGCCTGCGCCAGAGCCGCGGCCAGCAGGGCATCGGCATCAGCGCGGCCGGCATGTACGGGCTCCTCACCACGGGCAAGCCCGTGGTCATCACGACCCGCACGGGAAAGAAGAAGGAGGCCCACCACTTCGAGCTGGTGATCGACACCAAGACCAACCAGCCGCGCGTCAAGCGCGACGACGTGGTCGACTGGCCGCGCGAGCACGGCACGCGGGTGGAGATCGAGCTGGAGGGCAACTACCGCGGCGGCCAGCACTCGGTCGACAACTACGTGCGCCAGATCTCCCTGGCCAATCCGCACGCCAGCATCCGCTACTCGCCTCCGGGCGGGGAGGGAGAGGCGGCCGTCCACAAGTTCGCCGCCGTCACGAAGGAGCTTCCGCCCACGACGGCTGAGATCAAGCCGCACCCGTACGGCGTGGAGTTGGGCGTCCTGATGCAGATGTTCCGGGACACGACGTCGCGGAACGTGAAGGGCTGCCTGCAGGCCGACTTCGCCCGCGTCTCGCCCAAGACCGCGGCGGAGATCTGCGACCGCGCGAAGGTGGCGCCCACCCGGCGCCCTTCCGAGATCTCGCGCGACGAGGCGGAGGCGCTCCACAAGGCGATCGCCAAGACGAAGATCATGAACCCGCCCACCGACTGCATCGCGCCCATCGGTGAGGAACTGATCGAGAAGGCGCTACGCGCGGAGGTGGAGGCCGACTTCTACGCCGCCATCACCCGGCGGCCGGCCGTCTACCGCGGCAACCCCTTCCTGGTGGAAGTCGGGTTGGCCTACGGAGGCGACATGGGCGGCGACGATCCGATCCAGCTCTACCGCTACGCGAACCGCGTACCGCTGCAGTACCAGCAGGGTGCCTGCGCCGTCACCAAGGCCGTGACGGGCACCGACTGGAAGTCGTACCAGCTGCAGCAGCCGCGCGGCGCGCTGCCCGTGGGCCCGATGCTGCTGATGGTGCACATCGCCAGCGTCTGGGTGCCCTTCACGTCCGAGAGCAAGGAGGCGATCGCGCACTATCCGGAGATCCTGAAGGAGATCCGCTTGGGGCTGCAGGAGTGCGGCCGCCGGGTCGCCACCCACATTCGCAAGCGGCGGCGCGAGGCCGACGAGGAGAAGAAGCGCGCCTACATCGAGCGCTACATCCCGCAAGTGGCCGTGGGGCTGCAGGAGATCCTCGGCTTCGGCGAGCGCGAACGCGCGAAGGTGGTGTCACAGCTCACCCACGTCCTCGAACGCAGCCGCAAGCTGTAGGAGCCCCACATGGCCGCGCGCAAGAAGACCCCGGTCGCGAAGAAGAAGTCCACGGCGAAAAAAGCGCCGGCAGCGAAGAAGAAGCCCGCTGCGAAGAAGGCGGCCGCCAAGAAGGCCGCGCGCAAAACGTCGCGGTCGACGGCCAGCTCCGAGAAGCGCGCCGCCGCCCTCGCGGACCAGGTGAAGGCCCGCAACGCCAAGCTCGACAAGTTGACGGTCAAGCTGATCCGCGAGACGGCCACCGACGTTCACGGCGACATCCTGAAGCGATCGAAGCCCGACCTGCACTTCCCGGTGCGCTCGCTGGGCAACGTCTCCTACTCCGAGAAACGCGGCTACTTCGAGATCGGCAAGCAGAAGAAGACGCGCACGCTGACCGTCAACACCGTCAAGAGCTTCGCCCAGACGCTGCGGATGATGGGGCTCTCCAAGGAGATGGTGGAGTCCAACGACTTCGCCACCAAGCGAGACGCCTACTACCAGAGCAAGAACTGGGA
>JAKSBN010000263.1 GCA_022361175.1 Pseudomonadota bacterium
AGACGAGGGCCTTGTGGCCTTCCGAGAGCGCTTCGTCCAGCTGCTCGCGCAGGAGGGTCAGTTTGGTGGAAGCCTCGGCTTCCTGTCCCGGCACGAGCCCGCGGTGGCAGGCGGCTTGGCGCAGCCGCAGCAGGGCTTCGAGCGCGGCCAGGACGTTGCCTCCGGCGGTCAACTGGCGCGCGACTTCGTCGCGGGTGGCCAGTCGCAGGGCGTCGTAGACGCGGCGCTCCTCGGGATCGAGCTCGCAGCGGAGCACCTGCTCGGTGCGGGCCGGCAGCTCGGGCGCGACGTCGCGCTTCAATCGCCGCAGCACGAAGGGACGGATGCGTTGGCGCAGGCGCGCGGCGGCGGCCTCGTCGCCGGCCGCGATGGGGCGGGCCGTCTGCTCGTCGAACGCGGCGCGACCGCCCAGGAGACCCGGGTTGGTGAAGTGCAGCTGACTCCACAGCTCGTCCAGTCGGTTCTCGACGGGCGTTCCGGTGAGGGTCACCCGCCAGTCCGCGCGCAGGCGGAACGCCGCCTGGGCCACTTGGCTCTCGGGGTTCTTGATGGCCTGGGCTTCGTCGAGCACCACCGTGTCCCAACTCGTGGCCGCCAGCGTGTCGGCGTCGCCGCGCAAGAGCGCGTAGCTGGTCAGGGTGAGGTCGGCGTCCGGGTCGAGCTGTCGCCGCGGGCCGTGGTAGAGGTGCGCGCGCAGGGCGGGCCGGAAGCGAGCGACTTCGGCCAGCCAGTTGTGGAGCACGCTGGTGGGGGCGACGACCAGGGTCCGCCCCGCGACGGCGCACAAGGCCTGCAGCGTCTTGCCGAGGCCCATGTCGTCCGCCAGGAGTCCGCCGAGCCCCGCCTCGCGCAGGAAGCAGAGCCAATCCACGCCCTCGCGTTGGTAGTCGCGCAGCTCGGCGCGCAGGTCCGGGGGCAGCGCCGCCGCGGGAATGCCGCGGAAGTCGCGCAGCAGGGGCTCCAGCTGCGCCAGCTCGGGCGGAGGGGGGGCGTCCAGCTCGCTGCAGAGCCGGGCCAGGTCGGGGATGGCGCTCCGGGGCAGCGATCCGTCGCCGGTGCGGGCGGCCAGGAGATCGGCCAGGGCGGGCCCGAATCGGTTCAACCAGTCTGCCGGCAGGGGAGCGAAGCCCCCGTCGTGGAGGGGCACCAGCGACTCGCCGCGTCGCCAGGCGGAGAGCACGCTCGCCGCATCCAGCTTCGTCGCGCGGCCGTCCAATCCGCGGCCTTCGAACGCGGCGTCGAAGCGATCCGCCGCCAGCGAGACCTGCGGTGCGAGGCCCTCCACCAGGGCGAACTCTCGGTGCGCGGTGCCCTGGAGCACGACGTCCGCCGTCGTGAGGGCGCCGGTGAACTCGATGGCGTCGGCGCTGGCGAAGTCCACCCGGTGGCCGATCTGCAGCCCGAGGGTGTCGCGCAGCCTGCGCACCAGCCGCTCCTCCGCGTCGCGGTCCCGCACGGGCACGGGGCCTTCTTGCAGTGGCACCAGCCGACCGGCGTCGACGCGTGCGCGCGGCGGATCGCCGTACACGAGAGTGGCCAAAACGGAGAGCGAGTCGCCGCGGCGTTCGACTTGTACGACGGTGCGGGGTGGCGTGCGCTCGGACCGCGGCAGGCGCTTCGTGCGCACGCGCACGGGCATGCGGGCTTCGAGCGACGGCAGGGTTTCGGTGACGAGCTCTGCGGCGCCGTCGAACGGGATGAAGCGGCCGCCCGGCAGCTCTTCGCGCTCGCGGCCGGAGAGCCCCGATTCGCCCATACAGCGCAGGACGCGGCCACAGCGCACGGTGTTGTTCGAGAACGTCTCGTCGATCTCCGTCTCGGGCTCGACGGAGAGCCGGAAGCCCCCCGGCGCGTCGTCGACGGCGGCCACCAGGCCGAGGGCCTCGCCCGAGGCCTCCACCGGCTCACCGTCCAGGGTGACGTCGCGGCAGCGGGAGAGCGCCGCCAACAGCCGCGGCATGGCCTCGCGCGGCATCGGGCCCCGGCGCCGCGTCCCCAGCGCCCGTTCGACGTCGATGTCGCCCTCGGTGGCGTGGAAGCGGGGCCCCTCCACGCGTCCGCGCGCGATGGCATCGAGCGTCGCCACCAGGCGGAAGGCGGGCTCGCCCTCGCGCGCGATCTCGCGCTCGAACGCCAGCCCGCCGCCCTCACGGGTCAGGCGGTAAGCCACCCACCCCGGCTGGGCCTCGCGACTGGCCAGGCTGCGGCCCTCCTTGCGGGCGCGGCGGGCCGCGATCACGGCCGCGGCCACGTGCTCGCAGGCGTCGTCTCGGCTCGTGCACTGGCACTCCCACTCCTCGTCTTCGAGGTAGAGGGTGACGGCCAGCGTCGCGAGCGCTCCCGGCGGCGCGACCTGGAGCGAGATCTCCTCGTCGCCGGCGACGTCGCCGCTGACCGCGTCCGCCCGCGCGAGCTCCACGCCGCGCGACCACACGGAGGCCGGGCAGGCGGCCCGGACGGCGTCGAAAACGGCTTGCACGCCCGCAGGCATAGCGCGCTCCGGCCGGCTCGACAGCGGGTTGTGGCGCCGGCGAGCGCTACGGGAGGGCCGACGCCTCGGCCGCGGCCGACTGGGCCAGGAGCTCGGCCACCAGGCGCCGAATGCGGGCCTTGCGTGCCGGATCCGCCTCGCGGCTCTCCAGCGACCCCACCACGCGCAGCAGGCGCGGCGCCGTGCGCTCGGAGCCGAGCTTCTCGCCGCTGGCGGCATCCTCGAAGAAGGCCAGGACGGCGCTCCGCAGGTTGGGGTCTTCGATTTCCATATAAGCCCGCCAAGGCACCGCCAGCAGCTTGGCGGACCGGAACGACTGGCCGAGGAAGCCCATGCCCGCCGCTTCCCGCGACGCTTCGGCGCGGTAGTTGATCTCGAAGTAGGCGATGGCGACGGCGTTCAGCGCGTCGTAGTTGCGGCGGTCGACGGGGCGGGCCTCGAGATCGCGACGCAGCGGGCGCAGGTCCGGCTCCTCGGTGCGCTCGGGGTCGAGGATCAGCGCGAAGAACGCGGGGTAGCGCGGTTGGAGGTCCTGCAGGACGGGGTCGTCCCCCACGCGGTCCCAGTGCGTGCCGCTGTGGGCCAGCCGGTAGCGCATCGGATCCGGCGCCGGGGAGTGCGCGCAGGCCGCTGCGAAGAGCGCGACGAGTGCGGCGCCGAGGGCGAGGGCGACGAACCGCATCACGCCGAGTTCTCGCCCGCGGCGGCCCACCGAGCGAGTTCTTCCTCGAGCCGCGCGGGCGTGTTGCGTTCCGAGTCCGCGTCCACCCACTCGGCCAGGTGGGCCAGGGCGCGTCCGACGGTGGGGCCGGGGGAACAGGCCAACAGCTGCATGATGCGGTCTCCATCGATGGCGAGCGCACCTCGGCTCCGCGCCCGCGCCTCGGCCCGTTTCACTCGTTGAAGGCCCGTCTCCAGAGCGAGCAGCGCCCGCCTGGTTCGCTCCGCCTCGTCTGCTTGGATGCCGCCCGTCGCCAACTCGGTCTCGCGCAGGAGCACCAGATCGCGGATGCCCGCCTCGCCCAGGTGGCGCAGGAGCCGCCGCACGGATGTGTCTTGGCGGGGGCGGAGGGCGCGGTCCACGGGGTGGTGGGCCAGCAGGAGCCCGAGGCGACGCACGGCCGGCGCGGGAAAGCCGAGCTGGCGCGCGGTGCGCTCGACCCGGGTGCCGCGCAGCCAGGCCGCCAGCCGCAGCTCCGTTCGGGCGGGCAGGGCGGCGACCACCTGGGGTGCGTCGTCCCTCGCGCCCGGGGCGAGGGCGTCGGCAACGCCTGTTCGCGCCAGCAAGGCCAGCGCTTCGGCCACGCCGTCGCCGGCGAGCAGCCGCTCGATTTCGGGCCGCAGCACGCGCGCCGGTGTGTCCAGCAGCCGCTTCGCGTGCGCGCCCATGGCCGCTTCCAGGTCCCGGTCCGGTCGTTGCCCCTCCGTCGCCAGCCAGCGGGCCGCGCGCAGAGCGCGAACGGGTCGCGCGCCCACGTGCTCGTCGGCGGGGTGCGGGGTGCGCAACCGCTGCCGTTCGCGGTCTTGCGAGCCCCCAAACGGGTCGAGCCAGCAGTGCGAGCCCAGGTGGAAGGCCAGCGCCGTCAGCGTGAAGTCCTCGCGCGCCAGGGCGCCCTCGATGCCGGCCGATCCGACGGGTACGAGATCGACGGGGCCCGCCGGTGTGGGAACGGTGACGACGGCCGACTTCGGTCGCACGGGAATCGCACGCGGGAAGAGCTCCAGCAGGGCCTGCGCGGAAGCGCCCACGGCGACGCAGGGCGCCGCCGTGGGCGCGCCCGCCTCCAGGAGAGTCCGGCCCGTCCACCAGGCCTCGTGGCCGGCTTCGATCAAGCGCGCGCCCACGCTGCGGAGAGCACTCGGAAGGGTGGGCGCGGGGCGCTCGAGCATGGCGCGAGTGTACCGCTCGCGGCGGGGCCGCGGCCGATCCGGTACAACCGGCGCGTGACACAGTGGTTCTTTCGCGCGCCGGGCGAGGCGCTCTCGCTGGCCGACCTGCTCGAGCGGCTCGCGCCGGACGCCCTCGCCGCCGCGCGCTCGGCGTTGGGGGACGGCCGTCTGACCGTGGCGGGTCGGACCGTCCGCGACGAACGCGCCCCCGTCTCGGCCGGAGCGGCGGTGCGGTTCTCGGGAGCCGATGGGGAGGAACCAGAGGCCCGGGCCGACACCTGGGTCGCACTCGTACCCGATTTCCCGTGGCCGTCGGTGGCGCTCGACGCGGTCGCATCCGCAACCCTCCGCCTCCGGGTGACGGCGCGCCGGGGTGCCGTGTCGCAGGTGCGAGTCGAGGCGCCGGATCTCACGGGAGACGCCGTGCTCGCGACCTGCGCCGCGCTCGGGGCGCCGGTCCTGGGCGACGTTCGCCGCGGCGGGGTGTTGGTGAAAGGCGGGCTCCGGCTGCTTCCGTCCGAGCCGGCCGCCTCCCTGGCCTGGCCCGACGAGATCGCGCTGCGGGGCGACGATTCCGATCCGCCCGTGCTGCGGGTCTCGGCCGCGACGGCGCGCGCGCTCGCTCGCGGGCATCCGTGGGTGGTGCGCGACGCCGAGACCGGCGACACCGGTGCCCTGCTCTCCGGCAGTCTGGTCCGGCTCGAAGCGCCTCGACACGGGCCGGCCGGCCTGGCGCGCATCGAGGCCGGAGGGCGCGTGGCGGCGCGGCTGTGGACACCGCCGACCGAGCGCCCGCGCAGTGTGGAAGCGCGCGTGCACGACGCGCTCTCCCGGCGCAAGCGGCTCCTGGGCTCGAACGCCACGGACGCGCTGCGGCTTGTTCACGGCGAGGCGGACGGGCTGCCGGGCCTGGCCATCGATCGGCTGGGTTCCCTGGTGCGCGTGCTCCGCAGCGGGCGAGTGGCCGATCGCATCTGGCGCCGGGCAGTGGACGCGGTCTTGGGCGAGACCGGTGGGTCGCTGGGGTCCGAACCGGTCGTGGTCCAGGTCGCCGCTTGGCCGCGGCCGCAGCCGGGGCGCTTCGAGTCGGTCGTGCTGGAGAGCGGCGACCCCGCGACCCTGCGCGGCTGGGACGGCCAGCGGTTTCGGGTGCGCGAGAACGGGCTCGAGTTCTGGGTCGACCCGGGACTCGGCGATCCGTTTCGCCCGCGCCCTGGCGTCGGTCTCTTTCTGGACCAGCGCGAGAATCGCGCGCGCCTCCGGCGTGCCGCCCGCGGTCGCTGGCTCAACCTGTTCGCCCACACGGGAGCGTTCTCGGCGGCGCTGTTGGCCGGTGGCGCAGAGCACGTGACCAGCGTGGATCTCTCCGCGGCCTATCTGCGCTGGCTGGCCGCCAATCTGGAGCGAAACGGTGTGGCCGCCGACGCCCACCAGAGTGTGCGCCAGGACGGGCGACGCTTTCTCGAGGCCCTGCAGCCCGGCGAGCGCTTCGACGGCATCGTGCTGGATCCTCCCACCGCAGCGGCCGCCGGTCGGCGCTACTGGTCGGTGCGGCGCGACCTGGCGCCCCTGGTCGAGCGCGCCCTGTCGCAGTTGGCGCCGGGCGGTCGCCTGCTGGTGGCGCGCAACGACCGGGGCGGCGCGCGCGGCTTCGAGCGCTTGGTGCGCGCCGCGGCGACGCGCTCCGGTGTTTCGCTGAAGCGTGTGCAGCCCGCGCCGCCCGGCGCCGATTTTCCGCGCCTTTCGGGCTTTCCGGAGGGCGACGCCTTCGCCGCGCTCGACGTCGTTCGCGCTTGACGGAGAGACACGGTTCAGTGTTGGCGGGTTGCGACCCGCCGTCGTCTGATACGATACGCGCATGCGGTTGCGGTTCTTGTCTCCGGCGGGTGCTCTTCCGACGCGTGTCCTTCCGACGGGTGCCCTTTCAGTCCGTGCGTTTCTGGCCCGTGCCTGCTTGGGCACGCTGCTCCTCGCGTCCCTGTCGCCGGGGTCGGCCGGCGCGGCGGCGGATCCCGGTCTCGTGCTCGAGCTCGATCGCGAGCAGTTCGCGCTCACGGTGCGCGACGCCCGCGACGGCCGCCTCGGTCCCCAGGTGACGGTGGCACTCGGCTCTCCGGCGAATCCGACGCCGCTCGGCAACTTCTCGCTGTCGCGGGTCATTCTCAATCCGGCCTGGCGGCCGGGCGCGACCGCCCGCGAGGCGGGGGCCGAAGACGAGCCGCCCTCGCTGTCCACGCCCATGGGGGTGGCCAAGATCCCCTTTGCGGCGGGGGGCGCCATCGCCCTCCACGGCGCCGGCGACGCCTACCTGCTGGGAAAGCCCGTTTCGTCCGGCTGCGTGCGGGCCTCGGATGCTGACTTGTTGCAGATCCTGGCCTGGCTGCACGAGCGCCGCGCCCTGGCGGCGCCCGTCCTCCAGCCGGACGGCGAGGTCACGCGCCGATTTCAGCGTCCAGCGCGGTTGATTGTGCGCTGACTTGCCGATCCGTGGGGTGCCTTTCTCCCACGGCCGCGCCCCAGAAGCAAAAGAAGTTCGAAGAACGCCGTTTCAGCGCGACACGCAACCCGTTCCCGCGGTCACTTATCTACGAGGACGGACTTCGCCGCAGGGGCGGAGACCCTCCGTGCTTCAAGAGCGCGGCAGGCAGGGCGCGTGAAACGCGCGTCGCGGCGGCCGTGCAGGCGGGTGGCGAGTCATGGTGGTTTCGATGATGCGCGCGGGATGGCGGCGCGGATTGCTGTTGGCGGGGTTCCTGGCGATCTGGGCGGCTCCGGCTCAGGCGATTTCGGTCGGATTCGTCGAGGGGTGCGTCGACTGCGGTTTCGACAACTCCGTGGGGCTCGCGCCCGGTGCAGAGCTCATGTCGACGGTCCTGCTGACCGCCGGCAACGACGGCCTGCCGGGCTCCGATGATTTCGACCTGATCGTGACCGACTTCGACGAGACGGCCAGCTCCAGCGATCCCTACACGGCGCAGGTCGACTGGACGCTCCGGAACAACACCGGCTCGGTCCTCGACGACGTCATCCTGCTGTTGACCGGGCTCTCCGCCAGCCCCGACTACACGGGCCAGGGCTTCGAGATCGACCTGGACACGGTGTCGATCGGGGGCGCCCCCGCCGAGTTCACGATCGTCCAGTTCACGGCCGGTACGCAGGACTTCTACTACCTGGGCTTCCGCCTGCAGGGGTTCCAGCCGGGCGCCGCGGGCGAGGTGGACCTGAGCTACGGCTACTCGCTGGCCGGTCCGTTGCCGCCGGGTGTCCCCAGCACGCCCGTGCTGCGCATCGCCGGCACGACGGACTTCGCGGTGGTGCCCGAGCCGGGTGCCTTCCTGCTGGCCGGGATCGGTCTGCTGGGTCTCGCATGGCGGGGTCGGAAGTCCCGCGGATGAACCGGCTCGCTCTTCTCGCCGCGGCCGCGCTCTGCGCGGTGGCGGTCCTGCCCCTCGCTTCCCACGCGGACGATCGCACCGAAAGCCGCCGCTTGCGCGCCGAGAACCTGGCGTCCGGTGGGCGCTGCGACGAAGCCGTGGCGCTCCTGGCCGATACGGACGACGCCCGCTCGCTGCGGCTCGTGGGCCAGTGTCGGATTCGCCTGGAGCAGTACGCGGAGGCGGCGGACGCACTGGACCGCGCCGCCGAGGCCGCCCCCGACCTGCGCGACGTGGCCCTCTATCAGGGCATCGCCCGCTACCACCTGGGCGACCTGGCCGGCGCCGAAGAGTCCTTCGCGGCGGCGACGGACAACACCGGGCAGACGGGTCTCTTGGAGCTCTACAACGGGCTCTTGCTGCTGCAGCGCGCGGAACTTCGCGAGGGCGTGCTGGCCCTGGAGCGGGCGCGCCGGGCCGATCCGCGGGCCGTGGAGCCCGTGGCCTCCTACTACGCCGCGCTCGCCTGGCAGCGCCTCGAGGAGCGCCAGCGCGCAGAGGAAGCGCTGGGTCGTCTGCGCGAGGTCGATCAGGACGGCCCGTGGGTGCGCGAGGCCGACCGCATCCTGAATCCGCCTCGCCCCGCGAGTTCGCCCTACTGGATCGTGCTGGAGGCGGGCGTCGAGTACGACGACAACGTCGTCCTGCGCGGCCGCGGCGTGGATCTGGAAGACGAGATCTCCGACGAAGAGGATTGGCGGGGCGTCTGGTCGATCGACGCGGGCTGGGAACTGCTGCGACGAGAGCGCTGGTCCGGCGGCCTCTACCTGGCCTACGACGGCAACGACCACGAGGACCTCGAGCGCTTCGACACCCACTACCCCCGCGTGGGCGGCTGGCTGGATCGAGAGCTCTCCGAGTCGACCCGGCTGCGGGCCCGCTACGAGTTCGGCTACGGCGTGGTCGACGGCGACGACTTCCTGCGCGCCCACACCGGCAGCCTCGAGCTGCGTCACGACTGGGGGGCGCCGGGCGTTACCGAGCTTCGCTTCGACGTCTTCGCGAACGACTTCCGGTTCGATCTGGACGACGTCTTCGACGAGCAGCCGCCCCTCGACGGCGCCTGCGTCGCGCCGTTCTTGGCGATCTCGTGTGGTCCGGCCGGGCTCGACGAGGCGGAGGAGCGCGACCGGGACGGCGTGGGCGAGAGCTTGGGCTTCACGCACACGCTGCCGCTGGAGGACTTCGGCACGGCGCTGAGCGGCGGCTACACCTACTCGCACTACGCCTCGGACGGCAGCGAGTACGACTTCGACACCCACGCGTTTCGGCTCGGGGCCGTGACGGAGCTGCCCTTCGAGTTCGTGTTGGACGTGCAGGGCTCGTACAGCTACCTGAACTTCGACAACGCCTCGACGTTTCCCGACCCGGACGACGTGATCGCGAACAACACCGTCTACCCCCTCGACGACGAGGAGCGCGCCGACCAGATCTGGGAGATCGCGACGGCGCTCGAGCGGCCTCTGACCGAGTGGCTGACGGCAGGCGTTCGCTACCGCTACGCGAACAACGAATCGAACGTGAAGGTCTTCGACTACGACCGCCACATCGCGGGCGGCTTCTTGAGGGCGAGCTTCTACTAAGCCCACGCGAAGAGCGGGCGCTTGGAGGAACGTGGCATGACTGGCTTCTTGCGATGTCTCGCGCTGGGCGCGCTGGCGGCGACCGGGGTCGGCGCCACGGCCGGCGCGGCCGAGAACGACGGTCGGGTGGCGACGGTGGTTTCCGTCAAGGGGATTGCCTATGCGCAGGCGCCGGGGGCCGAGGCGCGCCGACTCTCGTGTCGAGATCCGATCTTCGCGGGCGACCGCGTGTTCACCCGAGAGTCCGCCGGCGTCGGGCTGGTGCAGGACACCCTCTACGCTCGCCTGAACGGCGACACCTCGCTCCACTACCGCCAGACCGGGGCGGGCGCAGCGCTGCTCGATCTGGAGCACGGCCACGTCCGGGCACTCGACGACGGCGGGCTCGCGCCGGCGCGCATTCGCACGCCGGGCCTGGTGGCGCGCAATGCCGGAACCGACACCGAGGCCTTCGCCTTCGAGGAGAAGGCCTGGGTCGTCTCGATGGTCTGCCCCTACGCCGAGACCGTGGATCTGGAGCGCACCGAGAGGCCGGACGCCCGGCGCGCGGCGGCCCCGGGCGAGTGCGTGGTGGCCAAGCCCAACGAGGATCTCTACGCGGCGTCGGCCACGCACCCGCGACTCTCGCTGCTGGTGGCCGATGCGTGCTCCCTCGATCCGGGTCTCGCGGGCGTCGGCGGGCGCTTCGCCCCCGGCGACGTGGCGCTCGGTCCGGACGTCGCGGCGGGACTCGCGGCCACTTCCGGCCCCCCGCTGCAGCTGGGTGGAACAGGCTTCCGCCGCCCCTGCGACATCGGCAACTGCACGGCGCTCCCGGTGGGAGGCGCCGTTGGGCCGGGCGTGCCGCCCGGAGGCCCGGTCCCGGGTGGGCTGCCCGGTGGCGGCGTCCCTCCGGCCGGGCCGGTGCCGGGTGGTCTGCCGGGCGTTCCCTAGGGCCCCACGAGCACGCTTCTGCCCTCTCGCGCGCGGCTTCGCGCGCGAAAAAGAATGGCCGCATCCCGCGCGCGATGGCACCCTCCTGCGCGCGACCGCGAGCTCTCCTCGCGTGAGCTGCGTCTGGACGCCGACGGGCGTTCCCGAATCCTCGAGTTCTCCAGTTCTCGGAGTTCTCGCATTCTCGAAGGGGG
>JAKSBN010000193.1 GCA_022361175.1 Pseudomonadota bacterium
AGACCTCACGGTTGGGCGGCAGCAGGTGGAGGACCTGGCGTTTCCGCTCTTCGCCTGCGGCCTCTACGTCTTCGTGAACGGGCGCGAGGACGAGTCGCTGTCGGTCCCGCACGCCCTTTCGGGCGAGCTCTCGGTGGCGAGCCTGGCGCGGCTGCGCCGGGAGGGCGGCGACGGGCTCGGCGCGCTGGGCGTCGAGATCGATCTCAAGGCGGCGCCCTTCGCGGCCCTCAACACGGCCTTCGTCGACGACGGGGCGGTGATTCGCGTACCCCGCGGCTGGAGCGCCGAGCACCCGCTGCACCTGGTCTTCCTGACCGGCGGCGGCCGCATGGTGACGCATCCGCGCGTGCTGGTGGTAGCCGAGGCGGGAAGCCGCGCCACGGTGATCCAGGACTTCCTGTCCGTCGATGCCTCCGAGACCTGGACCAACGCCGTCACCGAGGTGGTGGCGGAGCCCGGCGCCCACCTGGACCTGGTGTCGCTCCAGCGCGAGAACGACCAGAGCCTCCACACCTCCACCACCGCCGTCCGGCAGCAGCGCGACAGCCGCGTGAGCGTCCACACGCTGACCCTGGGCGGCCGCCTCGTGCGCAACGATCTCCAGGTGGTGCTGGCGGAGCCCGGCGCCGAGAGCCACATGCGCGGCCTGTTTCTCGGCACCGGGGATCGGCTGGTCGACAACCACACGGGCGTCGACCACGCGGTGCCCCACGGCACGAGCCACGAGCTCTACAAGGGCATCCTCGCCGATCGCTCGCGCGGCGTCTTCCGCGGCCGCATCGTGGTGCGGCCCGACGCCCAGAAGACCGACGCCACCCAGTCCAACCCGAACCTGCTGATGGACGCGGGCGCCGAAATCGACACCAAGCCCCAGCTGGAGATCTACGCCGACGACGTGAAGTGCAGCCACGGCTCCGCCATCGGCCGCATCGACCCGGACGCGCTCTTCTACCTGCAGGCGCGCGGCATCGGCGAGAGCGAGGCCCGCGAGCTGCTGATGCGCGGGTTCGCCAACGAGATCACCCAGGCGCTGCCGGTGGAGGCCCTGGGCGAGCGGGTGAACGAAATCCTGATGGAGAAACTGCGCGCGCGCCCTGCGGAGGAGAGCGCATGAGCAGCGGCTTCGACCCGGCCGACAGCGAGCGGATTCGCAAGGACTTCCCCGTCCTGCAGCAGCAAGTGCGGGGCAAGCGCCTGGCCTTTCTCGACTCGGCGGCCAGCGCGCAGCGGCCCCAGGTGGTGCTGGACGCGATGAACGCGCTCTACACCCAGCACTACGCGAACATCCACCGGGGCGTGTACGACTTTTCGGCCCGGACGACGGCGGCCTACGAAGCCGCGAGAAAGACCTGCCAGGCCTTCCTCGGCGCGCGCGAGCCGGGCGAGATCGTCTTCGTCCGCGGCACCACCGAAGGCATCAACCTGGTGGCCGAGAGCTACCTGCGCCCCCGGCTCGAGCCGGGCGACGAGATCCTGATCACCCACCTGGAGCACCACTCCAACATCGTGCCGTGGCAGCTCTTGCTGGAAGGCACGGGCGCGGTGCTGCGCGTCGTGCCCATCAACGAGCGCGGCGAGCTCGACATGGCGGCCTTCGCCGAGCTGCTGTCGCCGCGCACGCGCCTCGTCTCGGTGGCGCACGTCTCGAACGCGCTGGGCACGATCAACCCGGTGCGCGAGATCGCCGACGCGGCCCACGCCCGCTCCATCCCCGTGCTGCTGGACGGCGCCCAGGCGGTGCCGCACCTGCCCGTCGACGTCACCGAGCTCGACTGCGACTTCTACGTCTTCTCGGGGCACAAGGTGTTCGGCCCCACCGGCGTGGGCGTTCTCTACGGCCGCCGCGAGCTCTTGGAATCGATGCCCCCCTACCAGGGCGGCGGGGGCATGATCGAGAGCGTCACGTTCGAGAAGACCCCCTTCGCGGCGCCGCCCGAGCGCTTCGAAGCCGGCACGCCCGACATCGCCGGCGCCATCGGGCTGGCCGCGGCGCTCGACTACGTCGAGGAGATCGGGCGCGAGCGCATCGCCGCCCACGAGCACGCGCTCTTGGAGGCGGCGACCGACGCGTTGGCGGAAATTCCGCGGGTGCGCCTCATCGGCACCGCCGAGGAGCGAGCGAGCGTGCTCTCCTTCGTGCTCGAGGGCGTCCACGCCCACGACGTGGGCACCATCCTCGACGGCGAGGGCGTGGCCGTGCGCGCCGGCCACCACTGCGCGCAGCCCACCATGGATTTCTTCGGGGTGCCCGCCACGACGCGGGCCTCTTTCGCGCTCTACAACGACTTTGAGGACGTGGAGCAGCTGGTCGCGGCCGTTCGCAAGACCTTGGAGATCTTCGACTGATGGACGACTTGCGGGAGCTCTACCAGACCACGATCCTCGATCACAACAAGCGCCCGCGAAACTTCGGGCCGCTGGAGGGCGCCACCCGCACCGCGGACGGCCACAACCCGCTCTGCGGCGACAAGCTCAAGGTCTACGTGGCGCTGGAGTCGGACGGGAGCGTGGGCGACGTCTCCTTCGAAGGCGAAGGCTGCGCCATCTCGACCGCCTCGGCGTCGATGATGACCGAGGCGGCCCGGGGCAAGCCGCGCGAGGAGGTGCAGGCCACCCTCGAGCGATTCCACGGCCTCGTCACCTCCGACCCCACCACCGATCCCAACCTGGAGGGCCTCGGCAAGCTGGCGGTGTTCGCGGGCGTGCGCGAGTACCCCATGCGCGTCAAGTGCGCGACCCTGGCCTGGCACACCCTGCAGGCCGCCCTCGACGGCCAGACCGATCCGGTAAAGACGGAGTAGCCATGTCGGAAGCCAACCCCGAACCCGGTATCCGAGACGGCGTGATCTCGATCCTGAAGACCGTCTACGACCCCGAGATCCCGGTGGACATCTACGAGCTGGGCCTGATCTACGAGGTGGACGTGCGCGAGAACGACAGCGTCTACGTCAAGATGACGCTGACCTCGCCCATGTGCCCCGTCGCCGAGACGCTGCCGCCGGAGGTGGAGGAGAAGGTGCGCGGCGTCGTGGGCGTCACCGACGTCGAGCTCGAGCTGGTGTGGGATCCGCCCTGGAGCCCGGACATGATGTCCGAGGCCGCCCGCCTGCAGCTGAACTTCTAGTGTCCTGTCCCCGAAGTTCGGCGTCAAATTGGCTCGTAGGCGGCTTTGAATGCAGCCGAACATCGGGGACAGGGCACTAGCTCCCTTAGAGAAAGTGTAGAAGGGGACCTGTTTGCTGCCGCTCGGCTTCACGGCCTTCTGGCTGCTGGGCTTGAGCCTGGTGCTGCTGGGCGCTACGGCCGACTCGCTGCGAGAGCTCCTGGCGCTGGACCTGGAGGCTCTCGGCCGCCTGGGCGCCACGCTGTCGCTGGCCCTGGGGCTGGGCGTCGTGGTCGCCGGCCCGCTCGTCGATCGCTTCCCGCGCCGCCCGCTCTTCGCACTCTCGACTCTCATGGCCGGTGCCGGCCTCGCGACCGTCGACGCCGGCACCACGTTGGCGGGCCTGACGGCGCGCGTCGCCCTGCTGGGGCTGGGCATCGGGCTCTACGACACGCTGCTGAACGCCGTGGCCGTGCAGCGATGGGGCGTCGCAGCGGGCCGCTGGGTCGCGCTGCTTCACTCCGGCGCGTCGCTGGGCGCCATGCTGGGCCCCTTCGCGCTGGCGCCCCTCGTCGAGAGCAATGGCTTTCCCACGGCTTTTCGCGCGCTGGGCGTCGCGTTCCTGGCGCTGACGGTGTGGGTCGCGCTGCAACCGCTGCCGCCTCCGACGCACCGAGCGGCGACGAGCGAGCGACATCCCCACCTCTGGCGCTCGCCCGTGCTGCTGGCCCTCTGCGGCGTGAGCTTCGCCTACGTCGGTGTGGAGGGCGCGCTCACCTTGTTCGCCGTGCCCTACGCCACCGATGCCGTCGGCCTCTCGGCCGCGCGTGGCCGGCTCGACATCAGCGGCCTGTGGCTGGGGCTGACGGCCGGACGCCTGGCCCTCTACTTCGTCCACCGCGAGCCCGACGCGCGCTGGCTGGCGTGGGCCGGCGCGCTCGCCGCGGCCCTCGTCCTGGCCGGCGTCGGCACCCAGTGGACGGCGACCTTCGCGCTCTACGTCGCCACCGGCCTGGCCTTGGGCGTCGTCTTCCCGTGGATGATCACGCTGGCCGGCCGCCACGCGCCCCACGCCGCCGGCACCGCCATGGGCTGGGTGGCCGGCGCAGGCGGCCTGGGTGGCTTCGTCATCCCCTGGGTGGCCGGCGCCCTGGGTGACTGGGGCGGCGTGCGCGCCGCCGTGGCCAGCAACGGCCTCTGGTGCCTGGCCCTCGCCGCCGCGGCCCTGTGGGCCGCCCAAGCCGCCCGTTCCCATCGTTAGAGTTATCAAAATCATATTTATAATCGATTGGACTTATGTCCGGGGCTCGCCGATCGTTCTCCCCAAGGAGGACACACCGTGCGACAGCAAGACACCCTCACCACCGCCGCCGGGGCCCCGGTGGCCGACGACCAGAACAGCCAGACGGCCGGGCCGCGGGGCCCGGTCCTGATCCAGGACGTGCACCTGCTGGAGAAGCTCGCCCACTTCAACCGCGAGCGGATCCCCGAGCGCGTGGTCCACGCCAAGGGCGCCGGCGCCTACGGCACCTTCCGCGTCACGCGGGCCATGGGGGACGTCACCAAGGCGTCGTTCCTGTCCGAGGTGGGCAAGGAGACCGAGGTCTTCCTGCGCTTCTCCACCGTGGCCGGCGAGCGCGGCGCCGCCGACACCGACCGCGATCCGCGCGGCTTCGCCGTCAAGTTCTACACCGAAGAGGGCAACTGGGACATGACGGGCAACAACACGCCCGTCTTCTTCATCCGCGATCCCCTGAAGTTCCCCGACTTCATCCACTCGCAGAAGCGGCACCCGGCCACCAACGTGAAGGATCCCGAGATGATCTGGGACTTCTGGTCGCTCTCGCCCGAGGCCCTGCACCAGATCACCATCCTCTTCTCGGACCGCGGCACGCCCGACGGCTACCGCTTCATGAACGGCTACTCGAGCCACGCGCTCTCCTTCGTGAACGAGGCCGGCGAGCGGCGCTACGTGAAGTTCCACTTCAAGTCGCTGCAGGGCATCCGCAACCTCTCGGCCGAGGAGGCGCAGGAGCTGGCGGGATCCGACCCCGACTACGCCACCCGCGACCTCTACGACGCCATCGAGCGCGGCGAGTCCCCGCGCTGGCGGGTGTGCGTGCAGCTCATGACCGAAGCCGAGGCGGAGGCCAGCGAGCTCAACCCGTTCGACGTGACGCGCGTGTGGCCCCACGCCGACTACCCGCTGCAGGAGATCGGCGTGATGACGCTCGACCGCAACCCGGAGAACTACTTCGCCGAAGTGGAGCAGTCGGCGTTCTCACCGGGCAACGTCGTGCCGGGGATCGGCTTCTCGCCCGACCGCATGCTGCAGGGCCGGCTCTTCGCCTACGGCGACGCCCACCGCTACCGCCTGGGCGCCAACTACGAGCACCTGCCCGTGAACGCCCCGCGCGCCGCCACCGCACGCACCTACCAGCGCGACGGCGCCATGCAGTTCACCCCGAACGGCGGCGGCGGTGTGAACTACGGCCCCAACTCGAAGGACGGTCCCATCCAGTCGCTCGCGGCCGCCGAGCCGCCGCTGCGACTGCAAGGGGACGCCGGCCAGTACGACCACCGGGCCGACGCCGACGACTTCGAGCAGGCCGGCAATCTCTATCGGCTGCTGTCGGTGGAGGAACGCGAGCGCCTGGCCACGAACATCGCCGGCTCGCTCCGCGGCGCCTCCCGGCCGATCCAGGAGCGCCAGCTCGAGCACTTCCGCCGCGCCGACCCCGAGTACGGCGAAGCGGTCGCCAAGAAGCTCGGCTGGTAGCTGCGAGCGCCCCGGGGCACTCGACCCGGGGCGCTTCGCGGCCCAACGGACTTGGCGCTCAGCGGCCAGCCCGCCATCTGAGGGTGGGGGAGCGCCGTCGTTCAGTGCCAGAAGACGACCAAGCCCGATTGAAGCGCACTGTGGCCGGTCCGCTCCAGCGCCTCATGCGGCGGCATCCCGTGTACCCTGCGCCTCGGAGGGTTGATTCGTGAAGCTCAGGTTGATCGGATACTGGGAAGGACCACACGCCGAGGGTTGGCCCACGGCACAGAACTTCGTAGACCCCGCCCAGGACCGGGGGGACGTACGAGTCATCTGCGGCTACCTCGAAGATGGTGCAGTCGCGCGCAAGTATCGCGGGCTATCGAAGTGTCGATTCTGCGGGGAGTTCGTCGGCTCGCTCGAGCGGACGGACGGAGTCTACATCTGGCCCGACGGGCTGGCTCACTACGTGCGTGAGCACTCAGTCCGACTCCCAGATGAGTTCCTCGCACACGCTCGAAGAATGGGCGAAACACTCGAGTGCGCAGAGATCGAGACCGAGTGGTGGCGCCGCCAAGAGGGACTGGGCCCCGATGCCGCCTAGCTAGGCGGAAAGGCGGCCCTCGCTATTCGCGCGGCTTGCAGCTGCGCAGATTGAATTGCGGAACGGGACCCGTGTGCGCCTCGGACCGGACGTAGCTGCTGCAACGTGAGCCGACCGCGGTGAGCTCGAGTGAGTAGACGCCGCCTTCCTCCGGAACGAATCCACCCGAGACCTCGCACGAGTTGATCACCCCAAAGTAACTTGCCTGCCAATAGGCGCGATAGAAGAAGTGCCCCCGCGCGGGGATCTTGACGGTTGTGGATCGCTCTTCGTGGGACACTCGCGCATTCCCGAGGTAGTTCGAACTCACACTGCCCAGCGTCCAGAAGGACGGGCACTTGTCGCGGTAATCGAAGAGCTGGACCCAAAAATAGGCAGAGCGTGCAGGCTCCCCCGTCAAGAGGTTTCCAAGACGGGTTTCGGCCGCCGAGATCTCCAGGGTGGCGCTCGAACCTTCCGGCTCCACGTACGGTGTCGCGCAGCCCGTGGACACCAGCGCACCAACCAAAGCCACCAACAATGCTCTGCTCATGCCAGCAGCCTACCGGATGCGCGGCTTTCCCGCGTTCGCGAGGCCGTAGCCGTCGAAGCGCCCGCTATGCTCGCCGCGTGATGCGGCGGAACGTGCGGCTCTGGGTCCTGTTCATGGTGAGCCAGTACATGCCCCTGTACTGGCCCTACATGTTCCATCTGGTGACCGTCGTCCGCGGGCTCTCTGCGGCCGAGTTCGGCGCGCTGAAGGGCATCTACTACCTGTCGGCCATCGCGACCGAGGTGCCGTCGGGCGTGGCCGCCGACCGGCTGGGCCGGCGCGGGGCGATGGTCCTGGGCGCTTTCCTGAACGGGGGCGCCTGCCTGCTCTACGTCCGCGCCGAGAGCTTCGAGGCCTTCGCCGTCGCCGAGATCCTGTTCGGCGTGGGGACGGCGCTGGTGAGCGGCGCCGACTCCGCTCTCCTCTACGACACGCTCTTGGCCGACGGACGCGGCCGCGACTACCTGCGCCTGAGCGGCCGCGCCCGCACCGCCGGCCTGCTCGGGACCGCCCTGGCGCTGCCCTTCTGCGACGCCTTCCTGGTGCGCGACGGCGACCCAACCCTCACCTACGGCGTCACCGCCGGCATCGTCTGGCTGGGCGCGCTGGCGGCCGCCTTCCTGGTGGAACCGCCGCGCACCCGCAGCGCGTCCGCCTCGGCCGTCACCAGAGCGGCGCTCACCGAGGTGTGGACCAACCGCGCCGTGCTGGCGCTGCTCGTCTACACCACTGGCTGCTTCCTGCTGCTGCGCGCCTCGAACTCGCTCTTCTTCAATCCCCTGCTGGCCGCCAAGGGCATCCCCGCCGACAGCTACGGCGGCGTCTTCGCCGCCATGTGCGTCGCCGGCGCCCTCGTCGCGTGGCGCGTCGACTGGCTCGAGTCGCGCCTGGGCGCCCGCGGCACGCTGGCGCTCGTCCCCCTGCTCCTGATCGCCATGTACGGAGGGCTCCTGGCCACGGCCGTCCCTGCCGCCGCCGGCCTCTTCCTGCTCTCGGGCGCGGTCTCGGGCGTCCTCAGCCCCGTCGGCCAACACCTGCTGAACCGCATGGCGTCGTCCTCCGCGCACCGGGCCACTGCTGTCGCTGCAATCGGTGGGCTGGCGCGGCAGCTACGCCGCGACGTCCGTCCTGCTCGGATGGGCCCTGGGTGCCTACTCGCTTCCGACGGCGGTGGGCGTCCTGCTGGCTCTGTCGCTCCTGCTCCTGGCGCCCGCCGCGCTGCCGCTGCGGCGCGCGCTTGGCCCGCGCGTCGAGGCGGCCCGGCACTGAGCCGCCTCTCGGATCGCGCCGGCGTGGTAGGCTGCGGCGGGCGAAGTGCCCTCTCGCCACCCGGACTCGAAGGTCTGCGATGAGCTCTCGGTATCCCCGCATCGCCTCGTTCAAGACGCCCCAAGCGTTTCGGGATCACTTGCTGCGACTCGGCCTCGAAGACCTCCCCTGCGACGACGCGCCGGGGCCCGAGCTCGGGCGGCCGCTCGCACTGGGCGCGCCGCTCGAGGCGCCGAACCGCTTCGTGATCCAGCCGATGGAGGGCTGGGATGGCACGGACGACGGGCGCCCGACCGAGTTAACCGAGAGGCGCTGGCAGAACTTCGGCCGCTCGGGGGCCGGCTGGATCTGGGGCGGCGAGGCCGTCGCCGTGCGTCCGGAGGGTCGCGCCAACCCGCACCAGCTCGTGATCGACGAGTCGACGGTGGAGGCGCTGGCCGGCTTGCGAGAGTGCACGCTTCGCGCCGCGCAGGAGGCCGGACATCCCGAGCCCGTCATCGGACTCCAGCTCACGCACAGCGGCCGCTGGTCTCGCCCCGACGGAACCAGCCGGCCGCGAGTGGCCTATCGGCATCCCCTGCTCGACCGGCGGGTGGATCTGGCCCGGAGCGCCGGCGTGCTGAAGGACGCGGAGATGGAGACGCTCGTCGCCGACTTCGCGCGCGCGGCCGCGCTGGCGGCCGAAGCGGGCTACGCCTTCGTCGACGTCAAGCACTGCCACGGCTACCTGTTGCACGAATTCCTGTCGGCGCGGGATCGCGAGGGCGCTTTCGGCGGCGCCTCGCTGGAGGCCCGCAGCCGGCTCACACGCGCGATCCTGCAAGCGGTACGGGCCGCGGCACCCGGGCTGCGGCTCGGCGTGCGGCTGTCCGCCTTCGACGCGCCGCCCCACGCGCCGGGCCCGGACGGACGCGGCGCGCCGGAGACCGCGGAAGGCCCCTGCCCGCACGGCTTCGGAACGAGCGCCGCCGATCCGTCGGAGATCGACCTGACCGAGACGATCGAGTTCGCGCGCATCCTGGCGGCAGAGGGCGTGGCGTGGCTGAACGTGACGGCGGCCAGCCCCTACACGGTTCCGCATCTCCAGCGCCCCGCCCTGTTTCCCCCGAGCGACGGCTACGAGCCGCCCGAAGATCCCGTGGTGGGCGTGGCTCGCCTGCTTCGCGCGGCCCGCACGCTGAAGGCCGCCCTGCCCGAGCTGACGATCGTCTCCAGCGGCTGGAGCTACCTGCAGGAGTACCTGCCCGGAGTGGCGGAGGCGTGCCTGCGGGAGGGCTGGTTCGACGCGGTCGGGCTCGGGCGCATGACGCTCAGCTATCCCGAGCTGCCGGCGGACGTGCTCGCCGGCAAGCCGCTGCGTCGCAAGCAGATCTGTCGCACCTTCAGCGACTGCACGACGGCCCCGCGGAACGGCATGGTCTCGGGCTGCTATCCGCTCGACGACTTCTATCGCGAGCGGCCGGAGTACGCGGGGCTGCAGGCGATCAAGCGGGGCGAAGCGTGAGCGGCGATCTCAGCGGCGACGTCAACAGCGGACTGGACGGCATCCTGCGGCGGCAGGCCTCGCGCCAGGTTCACGGCATCGCCGCGGTGCTGCTGCCGTACACACCGGCGGGCGTGGTCGACTGGGCCGGCTTCGAAGCCCACCTGCGCCGCACCCACGACGCCGGCCTCCACTGCGCGGTCAACATGGACACCGGCTTCGGCGATCTCCTTTCCCGCGACGAGCGAAGCCGCGTCCTCGAGGTGGCCCGAGGTGCCCTCGGGCCCGGCGTGCCCCTGTACGCCGGCGCCTTCGGCGACCCCGACCCGGCCCAGGACCCGAGGCCCGCCTACGGCCAATCGCTGCAGGACATCGCACGGTTTGGAGCCGCGCCCGTCATCGTCCAGTGCCCCGCGATGCAGGGGATGGCCGCGGCCGAGAAGGCCCAGCTCTACCGGGACGTCGTCGCCGAAGCCCCCGGCGATGCGCTCGCCTTCGAGCTCTCGCCCCGCTTCGCGCCCCACGGCGAGATCTGGGACGACGAGACGTTCGCCCGACTGCTCGAGATCCCGGGGCTCGTCGGCGCGAAACACTCGTCGCTGGACCGGACGCTCGAGCTGGCGCGCCTGGCATCGCGCGAGCGCGCGCGACCCGAGTTCCGGATCTACACCGGCAACGACCTCGCCATCGACATGGTGCTGTACGGCAGCGACTACCTGCTGGGCCTGGCCACGTTCGCCCCGGACCGCTTCGCCGAGCGCGACCGCCTGCTCGAGAAGGGAGACCCCGACTTCCTGATGTTGAACGACGCGCTTCAGCACCTGGGCAACGTCGGGTTCCGCGCGCCGATTCCCGCCTACAAGCACGCGGCGGCGCAGTTTCTGCACCTGTGCGGCCGGGTCGACTCCGACGCGATCCACCCGAACGCCCCGCGCCGACCCGGCTCGGAGCGCATCCTGCTGCTCGATTGCGCGGTTCGGCTGGGTTTGGTCTCGGACGTCGAGCAGACGCGGGCCGAGCGCGTTCTGCCCTACCTGGACGGAGGGCCGGCCCAATGACGGCTCCGCCGTTCCCGGGCGCGGTCGGTGCTTCACACCTGCGCGTCTACGAGAGCGAGGCTCCCGACGGGCTGTGCGGAGGCACGCCGCACGTTCACTCGGTCTGCACCGAGGCCTACTTCGTGGTGGCCGGCCGCGGCAGCGTGCAGACGATCGATG
>JAKSBN010000088.1 GCA_022361175.1 Pseudomonadota bacterium
GCGCGCCTCCAACGCCTGGCGCTCGTCGCGGGCGTACACGTAGGCCGAGCGCCCGTTCGAACGGACCAGCGCCTGCCACGTCGCGACCACCGGGCTCTCCGCATCCGCCTCGATCAGGCCCGCCCGCAAGAGGGCGACGTTGGGGTCGTAGCGCGTGTGCACGGGGCCGTAGACCCCGTCTCCGATCACCATCCAAGCGGTGCTCGCCAGCCTCTCCGCCGCCTCGAGACAGCGGGCCAGGCGCAGCAGCGCCCGGTCGACGCTCTCGAGCGACTTGCGGGCCGCCGGCGAGTCCGGTCCCTCCTGGCGCTGGGTCGCGCCCACCCCGATCAGGCGCAGCAGGACCAGATCGGGCGCCGAGCGCTGGCGCAACACGCGACACGCGACCTCCGAGAGCGCGCGGTCGCGCTCCGCCGCGGTCGGCCGCCCCGCCACGGCCCGGGGCGTCGCCTGCAGAAGGACGTCCAGCAGGTGGGGGGTCGTCACGGGTCGCAGCACGTCGAGCCAGGTGCTGTCGCGCGGAATCGGGCCGGCGTCGGGCACCAACGCATCCAGGTCGGCACCCAGGGTGACCGGCCAACCCAGCGCCGCGACTTCGCGCTCGGCCCGCCGCGCCACGAACCACAGGGGCGGCGAGCGAAGCCGGCCCACGTCGCCCGTCCCGAACCGAGAGATCCCGCGTTCGCCGAGGACGCGGTCGCTGACGACGCCGTGGCGCCCGGGCACGCGCCCGGTGACGGCGCTCGTGAAGGAGGGGTAGGCCGTGGCGGGCGCCACCGGCCGCAGGGCCTCCACCGCGATCCCCTCCCGCGCCATCTCGGCGAGGAAGGGCATGCTGGGCGCTCCGCTCGGACCGGGCAGATAGTCGCGGGGGCGCAGGCCCTCGATCCCCACCAGCAGCAACCGCTCGGCCCGGGCCGCCGGCACCGGCAGCAGGGTGTCCGGCAACGTACGCGGAGCGGTCGCGCGCGGGCGGGAGGAAGTGCCCGAGCCCCCGCAGCCTACGGCCGCCGCGAGCCCCAGGAGGGCCAGCATCCCGCCGACGCGAACGCCGCGAAGCGCGCGGGTCCGCACTAGCGGAAGACGCTCTGGCGTTCGGCCAGACCGCGCTCGAAGAGATCGTGGATGGACTTTCGCACCACGTCGACCTTGCCGGAGATGGTCGCGTCGTCGTCGGACGGATCGCCGGTAAAGCGCAGCGCCGTCCCGAAGTAGATGCGGTACTTGACCGGCAGCGGCAACAGACCCAGCGGCCCGAGCCACGGGAACGTCGGGGTGATGGGGAAGGACGGCATCCCGAGCAGCCGCCCCACGCTCTTCAGGTTCGCCAGCCCGGGCTGCTGCTCCTCGGAGCCGACGATCGCCACCGGCACCACCGGCGTATCCGTCTCGAGGGCCAGGCGCATGAAGCCCAAGCCGAAGCGCTGCAGCTTGTAGCGATCGGCGTAGAGCTTGTTCATGCCCCGCACGCCCTCCGGAAACACCATCACCGCTTCCCCCGCCTCCAGCATGGAAACGCAGTTCTCGGGCGTCCCGACCAGGGCTCCGGTACGCGCCGCAAACACGTTGAACCAGGGAATCCGCGGGATCCAGTACTCGCCCATGGGCCGCGCGATGCGCGGCGGGTCGGCTTCCAACAGCAGCGAAGTGCCCAGCATGGCGCCGTCGAACGGCAGCTGGCCGGCGTGATTGGCGATCAGCAGGACGCGGCCTTCGGGCACGCGATCGATGTCGAAGGTCTCGACCCGAAAGTAGTAGCGGTAGAGCAAGGCGGCGGGCAGCGCGGCGGCCTTGGCGGCGGCGGGGTGCAGGCCGTAGGCGTCGTAGCCGTACTCGTTCAGGCGCGTCGGCACCTTCTGGATGCGCTCCTCGATCTCGAGTTCGAGCTTGCGCACAGCCAACGGGGTGAACGCGCCCACCAGGTCTTTCACGACGGCCACGGGTCCGGTCTGCTCTTGCACGACGTCAATGCCTCACGCTGTCGAAGATCTCTTGGAGACCGTAGAAGGGGCGGAAGTGGGTCGCCTCCCGGAAGCGGTCGCCGTCGAGAGTGACGGGATACTTGAGATAGTCCAGTACGCCCACCGGCGTGCTGGAAAGACCCCAGCGAAACGCCCGCTCGAACGCGAAGCGCAGCACCGGCTCGGGCACGGAGACGGCGCGGCCGCCGCTCTCCTCGATGGCCGTGTGGAGCGGCACCTCCCCCGGACCGACGACGTTGAAGACCCCCTGCAGCCCGTGCTCGAGGGCCAAGGCGATGGCTTCGGACAGATCCTCTTCGTGCAGGAACTGCAGCATCGGGTCGAAGCCCGCCACGACGGGAACCCGCGGCTGGCGCAGGTAGCGGTTGGCCATGGAGTCGACGTAGTGGCCCAACACGTTGACGGGCCGCAGGATGCTGGTGCGCACCTGGGGGAACTTCCACAGGAAAGCCGTCGCCAGGGTGTCCACCTCCACCAGGTCGCGGATCTCGGGATAGGCGCGGCTGGCGGAGAGCGCCTGCTCCTCGTCCATGCGGTAGGGGTTCTCGGGAAAGGCGCCGTAGACGTAGCCACTCGAGACGACCACGAGCCGCTCGACGCCGTAGCGAACGCACAGATCCAGCAGCTTGCGCGTGCCGCGCACGTTCACGTCGTGCCGCTCGCGCTCGCTGTCGCGGAAGTGGCGGATGAAGCCCATGTGCACGACGGCCTTGGGGCGCTCGGTCCGCAAGATGTCCTCGAACTTGCGCTTGCGGAGATCCGCCCGGTGCACCTTCACGCCCCGTGGGTGGCCCTCCCAACGGCGGTCGTCCACGCCGCAGACCGCCCAGTTGTCCAGCAGGCGGCGGGTCAGCAGCCGCCCCTGGCCTCCGGCAATCCCCGTAATCAGTACGCGCTCCATGCGCTTTCCTCACTCGGGGGGGTCTCGGGCCTCCCGCCCGCGGCGGTGACCCAGCACCCGCCCCAGTACTGGATAGGGCGAAGCCTGCGGAAGCCGCAGACCTCTGAGACGGTTTCGTCTAGATTACTCCTTGTTCGGATACCCGCCGGGATCACCGCACCCGATCCCCGAAGGGAAGGCATTTTCTTGGTCGAGCCGTCCGCCCGCTTCGAAGACATCCGGATCCCCCTTCGGGAACCCGTCCACGGCCTCGACTCGGTCTCGGGCGTGCTGGGAATTCCCGAGTGGTGGCCCACCGGATCCCGGGTGGCCGTGGTGCTGGCCCACGCGTCGGCGCGCGACCAAAACGAGCCCATGCTGGTGGCCCTCCACCGCGAACTGACCGAGCGGAAGTATTTGACGCTCCGCTTCAACTTCCCGTTCGCAGAGGCGGGCAAGCGCAGCTCGGCGGATTCGGCGGAGGCCATGGAGATGGCCTTCCGCTCGGCCGTGGCCGTGCTCGGGCGCGACCCCGCCTCGGCGCCGGCCCACCTGTTTCTCGGCGGCGTCGGTCTCGGCGCCCGCGTCTGCGCCCAGCTGGCGCGCGAGCGGCTGCGCCTCGACGGCCTGATCTTCCTGAGCTTTCCGCTCCACAGCCAGGACCGGCCCGAGAAGACCCACAACGAGGACCTGTACCGGATCATCTCGCCGATGCTCTTCGTTCAGGGCACCCGCGACCGCCAGTGCGACATCGACACCTTGAAGCAGACGCTCGGACGCGTGGGCGCGCCGACGTCGCTCCACATCACCTCCGAGGCCGACCAGAACTTCCACGTTCCGAAGAAGTCGGTCCGCAGCAACGACGACGTGCAGGCCGAGGTGATCCAGACCGTCGCCACCTGGATCGAGAAGCAGCTGGGCACGGCGTGAGCAGCCCGGTGTGGCGCGATCTGGCTCCGCTCTCCGAGCTTCCGGACGGAAAACTGACGGGCTTCGCGCCGGAAGGGCTGCCGCTCTGCGTGGCCCGGCGCGGAGACCGCGTCTACGCCCTCGACGACACCTGCCCGCACGCCGGCGGCAGCTTGTCGAAGGGCCTGCTCACGCGCGAGGGAGTGATCTGCCCCCTCCACGCCTACGCGTTCGCACTCGAGACGGGCCGCTGCGACGACGACCCCACCTGCTCGGTCACGAGCTACCCGGTGCGGGTGCAAGGCGGCGTGGTGCAGGTCGCCCTCGATGCCCCCGACACGCTGGGAGGAACCCGCCCTTGACGAGCGACAGCGATCTCTACTTCCGCCAGGTGCACCTGGGGGAGATGGCCAACCTGGCCTACCTGGTGGGCAGCGTCTCCAGCCGCCAGTGCTTCCTGGTGGATCCCGCCTGGAACGTGGACGCCCTGCTCGACCAGGCCGAGAGCGACGGCATGGAAGTCGTCGGCGCCCTGGTCACCCACTATCACCCCGACCACGTGGGGGGCTCGCTGTTCGGAATGAACATCCAGGGGCTCGACCGGCTGCTCGAGCGCAAGCCCATGCCCGTGCACGTGAACGAGCACGAGGCCGACGGCGTCGTGCAGGTGACCGGGATCGAGCGCAGCGACGTCGTGTCCCACGCCGGCGGCGACGTGGTGGAGACGGGCGGCGTCCGCGTGCGGCTGCTTCACACTCCCGGCCACACGCCCGGCTCGCAGTGCTTCCTGGTGGAGGAGTCCGGGCGCGACGGTCACCTGGTGTCGGGCGACACGCTGTTCCTGGGCGGCTGCGGCCGCGTCGACCTCCCGGGCAGCAACGCGGAGGACATGTACCAGAGCCTGCACGGCACCCTGAAGAAGCTGCCCGACGAGACGCTCTTGTTCCCCGGCCACCTCTACGCGCCCGAGGGTTCGTCCACCATGGGCGAGCAGAAGCGCACCAACCCCTACCTGCGGGTCGATTCGCTGCAGACCTTCCTGGGGTTCATGGGCGTCGGCTAGCCGAAAAACCAGAGCGCCCGGGTCTCGCGACCCGAGCGCTCGGTGGATTTCGGTGCTGCGGTGGGATCAGGTGTCGTCCGGGTTGCCGACGACGATCCAGCCGTCGAGCTTGCGCGCCGCGCCGCCCGCGCCCCCGAGCTTCTGGTCGGTGCGAACGATCTTGTAGCGGTACTTGCCCGGCTTCAGCTGGCAGAAGCTGGCGAACTCGCCGGCGTTGATGTCGGCCGAGCGCAGCTCGTCGTCCTTGATGGAGAAGTTCACCAGGCTGTGGCAGATCATCGAGCGCGCCACCTCGCGCTCGAACACGATGGCCGAGGGCGCCGCCGAGTAGCTGATCCAGGCCACCAGCTGGCCTTCGTCCAACGTCACCAGCTTCGGGTTGAGCGCGTTGTCCGTGATCAGCACGACCTTGTGGCTGGTCTGCCGATACGAGGGGTCGAGCGCCGGCACCGGGCCCGAGGTGTCGTACGGAATCTCCTTCGGCCGGGTGTCCTCGGCGCCGGCCAGGGGAGCGAATGCGAGCAACAGGGCCACAAGGCTGGCGCAGAGGCCCGCCGCTCGGCGAGTCCCAGGGATTCGTTGTGCGTTGCGCATAGAGATGCCTCGTGCCTCCGTTTGATGCCTCGCGCCCGAATCGATTCGCTTGACTCGCTTCGGGCCCTCAGCTTGTGTTCTCCGCCCGGTTCGCCCTCGCGACGAGCCCCGCCGGACGTTCTGGCGCCCGAGCTCGGCCCGCGCGAACCCGCGACCCGTGCTTCCGCTGGCATTCCACTGGCTATCCGCTGGGGTGGTCCAGGGGAGGGCCTCGCGTCCGCGGCCGGGGCTCCACTCGGCGCCCCGTGGCAGCTTATATCAGATTTTGCGGGCGGTTAGGGCCCTTTTCCGCGGCTCGAAACCGAACCTTGGGCGTCCCAATCTGCCCCTGCCGCGAGGAGCGCGGAGACGGGCCGGGGCGCACCCCCCCGCCGGATCCGTAAGCGCCTGAATCCGAGTCGCTTTCGCCCTCGGTCCGGAGCGCGCGTGCCGTTGAAATCGATCCGTGCGTCAGTTAGGGTTCTCGCGCTTCGGGGCCCCCGTCACTGCGGGGCCCAGCTCTCTTCCCATCTACTTCGGAGGCTCGTCCCCCCATGAAGGTCATGGTGTGCCTGAAGCAGGTGCCTCACCAAGACGCGCGACTCGACGTTCGCGCCGACGGCACCTGGATCCAGGAAGACAACATCAAGTTCGAGATCAACAGTTACGACACCTACGCCCTCGAGGAGGCGCTGCGCATCAAGGACGCCGGTGAGGCGGAGGTCGTCGTGGTTTCCATCGGGCCGGACCGCGTCACCCAGGCGCTTCGCACCGCGCTCGGCATGGGGGCCGACCGCGCCGTCCACGTGAAGGACGACGCCACCGAGGGCTCCGACGCCCTGGCCATGGCCAAGATCCTGGCGGCGGTGGCGAAGGACGAGAA
>JAKSBN010000316.1 GCA_022361175.1 Pseudomonadota bacterium
CCATCGCCTGCTCGTAGGAGATCTCCTCCCAGCGGTCCTCGCCCCGCGCGCCGGCGCGCTTGAGCGGAACCCGCAGCCGATCGGCGTGGTTGTGGATGTGCGGCGCGGCCGTGCCCTTGTAACAGATGTTCCGGGCCACGGCGGGCGAGTCGTGTGCGAGGATCCGCTCGAGACGGCCGTCGACCGCTACCGCGCGCAGTTGGCAGCCGATGTCGCAGACCGAGCAGATGCAGTAGCCGGTGTGGGTGCCGGCCTCGGTCGGTTGCGGTGTCGTCTTCATGTGGGGGCTCCTTCGCGCTCGATCCGGGTATCGTGCTCGTGGGCCAGTTGGAGCAGCTGCTCGAGGACTCGCTTTTCGTGGTCGAGCGGTCCGCCGTTCGTCGCGCGCCCGAGCGAGAGCCCGAGCATCGTCTCGCGCGCCATCAGGAAGAACGCCTGGGCGGGTTCGTCGACGAGCAGGCCCGGGCGCTGGTCCGGATGGACGAGCTTCGCGAAGCGCTCGATCACCGGCCCGATCTCGGTGCGGAGCACGGGATCGTTCGCGGCCGCGAGCCAGGCCTCGATCACGACCTTGAAGTCGATCGCCGTGATCGTCTCCCAGGTCTGCGTCACGAGATCGGCGACGGACGCGGGCCGCGGCCGGGCCTGTGCCTCGGCGGCGAGGTCCGCGTAGCGGCGCTCGAGCGCCGAGGCGAACAACTGCGGCAGGCCGTCGAAGTGGTGCACGAAGGCGCCTCGGCTCAGGCCCGCGCGCGCACACACGGCGACGGAGGTGACGCCCGCCCAACCGCACTCGATGAGCAGCTCGAGCGCCGCCTCGATCACGGCTTCGCGGGTTGCCGCCGATCGCTCGGCCTGCGTGCGTCGCGCCATGGCAGGGGATCCTAGTATAAAAATTCATCTATGTATGTATAAATTGTATCATGATGACGACGAGGGACCCGAAAGGCTTGCGGTTTTCCGTTTATTGAGACATATATGTCTCATATGGAGACTATTCGACTTACATCCCGTGATGCGATCCTCGCTGCCGCACTGGAGCTCTTCGCCGAGAATCCCGGAACGTCCCTCGCTGCGGTCGCGGCGCGGGCCGGGGTCGGTCGGGCCACTCTCCACCGGCATTTCGCCTCGCGCGATGAGTTGATCCGCGAGCTGGCGCTCGCCGCTCTGGATGCGACGGACGCCGCGGTCGCCGGGCTCGAGGAGGAGCCCGACCCGCAGCTGGCCCTCGAGCAGATGTTCGAGCGGCTCGTGCCGCTGGCGGATCGCTTCCACTTCCTGGCGCGCCTGCCGGTCCAAGACCCCGAGATCGACCGACGCTATGCGGCGCAGATCGAGGGCCTCGCCACCCTCGTCGCCCGGCTGCGGGAACGGGGAGTCGTGGACGCCTCCGTCCCGGACGCCTGGATGGTCCGCGTCGCCGATTCGCTGATCTGGGACGCGTGGTCCGCCGTCGCCGAGGGGAGCATTCCGGCCCGCGATGCGACGGCCCTCGCCGTGCGCACCTTCCTACACGGCCTCGGAGGAGAACGACATGACTGAGATGGAGCAGCTTCTCGCAGCCACGACGGCCAACCCGGCGGCGGGCGTCGCCTTGCCGTTCTCGGCCTACCGCGAGCCCGAGGTCTTCGAGTGCGAGATGGAGCGTGCGTTCCGCGGCGACTGGGTGGCCGTGTGTCCGGCGGCGCAGTTGCCCGAGGCCGGGGACTACGTGGCGCTCTCGATCGGCGGCGAGCCCGTCGTCGTGCTGCGCGGGCGAGACGGGGCGCTTCGGGCGCTCTCGAACGTGTGCCGCCACCGCGGAACGCCGATCCTCGACGAGGGCTGCGGCCGGGCGGGCTCTCTCGTGTGTCCCTACCACGCCTGGGCCTACGCCGACGACGGCTCCTTCCGGGGCGCGCCCCACACGGGCAACATCGAGATCGATCCGGTTCGGCACGCCCTCCCGCGCTTCGCGCTCGAGGTTTGGTGCGGCGTCGTATTCGTGAACGTGGACGGCCGGGCCGAGCCGCTGGCCGAGCGGCTCGGCGACGTCGCCCGCGCCATCGAGGTCTTCGGGATGGAACGCTACGACACCGCCATCGGTGCCTTTGCTCCTGAGGTCTGGCGGGCCAACTGGAAGCTGATCTACGAGAACGGAGTCGAGTCCTACCACCTCTTCAAGGTCCACAAGGACACGCTCGAGCCGGTCACATCGACCCGCCGGGCGTTCTACGTCTTGGGCGACGCGCGCGCGGCGATCACGGGTGGCCCCATCGAGGGAGGAACGGAGCACCAGTTCGTCGTCGCGGTGCCGCCGTCGTTCGTGGCGACCCTGACGCGCGACCTGTTCGGGTGGATCGCGATCCACCCCGAAGCGCCGGACCGAACGCGCGTCGTCACCGGTGCCCTCGTCCCGCGCGACGTCGCGCGCTGGGCCGACCGCGACCGCGACGCCCCGGATCCGCTCACGCAGGCGTTTCTCGAGGAAGACCGGTTGATGTGCGAGCGCGGGCAGCAGGGCATGCAGTCGCGCCACTCTCGGGGCGGCCAGCTCGTCGAGCTCGAGCGCATCGTCGGGGACTTCCACCAGTATCTGGGCGCGCGGCTGTTCGATCAGGCCCCGGCCCCCGTCCACCGGGAACGGGGCGTCCAGCCGTAACCCGGCGTCGCACGGCTCGTCTTCGTTCGCGCCGCCGTCGTACGACGAACGGCCGATCTCTCACGGGGCAAGACCGAGCGGCCGAGTCTTCCGAGGTTCCATCGCGCGTATTCGGTATCGACGCCAACGAGAGGGGAGTCGTTTCCTCCTCGTCGGTGTGTTGACCGAGCGGATCGTGTTCGTGCGCGTGTCATCGATTCGCGTCGACGGGACCGCTTCGTCGAAGGCGCCCTTCATCGCTTCTTCGAACGGAACTACCAGATCTGGTAGTTCCGGCCGTCGTAGGCCGATGGTAGGTTGCGCCGCGTTAGAAGGACGTTCGGGTGCCTGAGTCGCATCGCGACTCGACTCTTGCCGAACTCAAGTCGAACTCGAGAACTCCACGAACGAGAACTCCACGAAAGGAAGCCAGATGAAGTCTCTGTACGGAACGATTGGGATTGCCGCTCTGCTTCTGCTCTCGCTGCCTGCCTCCGCGGATGTGGACTGTGTGAACGATGGCACGTGCCAGTCGGTCACGGGAACCGTCCTGCAGCTCGTGATGGACACGGGTGCCTTCATGAACGCCTTCTCGTCGACCCTGCCCGTTGCCGACCCGACGAACGCCTTCATGGGCGTGAAGCTCGATGGCGGCCCCACTGCGGCAGGGTTCACGGTGTGTGGGCTCTCGCCGACCGAGGTCATCGGAATGCTCGCGTATGACACGCCGGGCCGACAGGCGATTTTCGAGACGCTGTCGACGGCGTACACGACGGGGCAGACGATTTCGGTCGTCATCAGTGACGCGCCCGCCTCGGCCAGTGGTCCTGTCTGCGAGATCGCGGCGGTGTACCTGGGACAGTAATCCGCTCCACCCGACGGCTCGGGGCAGCGCGCCCCGAGCCGTCGACGGATCCCCGCGCTTGACGCCGTTCGAGCGCGATTCTGCGCCGCCTCCCCCGCAAGAGCGGGCGCGCCGACGCCCGGCGCCGGAGCACCCGGCGAGGCTCCTCACCGCATCGTCCCCCGCGCTACCGTGCGCTCAGCCGCGTCAGGCTCGTGCTGATGACGGCTCTGGTGGCCGCGCTCGGCTTCGCGCCGATGGCTCTCAACACCGGGATCGGACCGGAAGTGCGGTGGTCGTCGGCGGCATCGCATCGTCAACGCTGCTGACGCTGTTGGTTCTGCCGGCCCTCTGCCGACTCCCCCACCGGGCGGAGGCCGCGAAGTGACCGGTCCGGAAGCTGGAACGAGTGAGCGGCCGACGGATTGCGGGTGATCGACAGACGTCAGGCCGGATAGACTGTTGCAGAGAGACATCTCTCGGATCGAGAGGAGAAGCCGAGATGAAGCTCGTATTCGTCCACGGATCCGGAGGAACCGGCCGGGTGTGGAAGTACCAGACCGAGCACTTCCGGGGGTCGGTCGCGGTGACGTTGCCCGGTCACCCCGACGGGACGCCTTGCGAATCCATCGAGGCGGCGACGCGCTGGCTCCGGTCGGAGCTGGGGAACGGGGCGAGTTCGGAGGCGCTCGCACTCGTGGGCCACTCGCTCGGGGGGGCGATCGCGTTGCAGTACGCACTCGACTACCCAGCAGAGGTGGCGGGGATCGTCCTCGTCGGGTCGGGCGCACGCCTTCGGGTGCACCCGGCGACTTTGAAGGCGCTGGAGAAGTCCGTCGCCCACCCGGAGTCGTTCGGAAAGATGTTCGAGGACACGTTCCAGAAGGTGTCGCCGGAGTTCGCCGCAGAGCTTCGAGCGCGATCCGTCGCGGTCGGTCCGGCCCCGTTCCTCGCAGATCTCCGGGCGTGCGATCGTTTCGACGTGGTGGACCGGCTGGGTGCGATCAGCGCTCCAACGCTCGCGATCGCCGGCACCGAAGACGTCATGACGCCGCCGAAGTACTCGACCTTCTTGGAGGAACGGATGCCCAACGCATCCGCCCGGATCATCGACGGCGGAACGCACTTCGTGTTCGCTGAGTACCCCGACGAGGTCAATCAGGCGATCGCGGACTTCATCGCCTCGCTGGCGACGTCGTGAGCCTCCCGCCGCCGAAGATCGCGGCCCCGGCCCCGGTCGGGCCCGTGCAACATCGGCTGCGCTCAAACGGCTGCGAACTGGCGTACTACGAGCGCTACGCCGAGCTCCGAGACAGCGGTCCGACGCTGCTCTTCGTGCACGCGACGGGGTTTCACGCGCGGGTCTGGGACCAGGTCATCGCGCGCCTGCCCAGGGCGCACAGCATCGCACTGGATCAGCGCGGACACGGTCGCAGTGAGAAGACGCGCATCTCGCACTGGCAGATCATGGGCCAGGACCAGGCGGCCCTGGTGGAGGAGCTCGCGCTCGAAGGCATCGTCGGAGTCGGACACTCGATGGGCGCCCACGCGATGATCGATGCGGCGGCGATGCATCCGACCCGGTTTCGCCGCCTGCTCCTGATCGATCCCACCGTGGCGGCCCCCGAAGCCTACTCCGAGGGCGGGGATCCGCCGGGCCACGGCCAGATGCATCCGGCCGCCAAGCGCCGCAACCGCTTCGACTCGGTGGAAGCGATGATCGCCCGGCTGCGGGACCGCAGCTCGTTTCCGCTCTTCGATCCCCAGATATTCCGAGACTACTGCGAGCACGGACTCGTGCCTGCCGAGAACGGTGATGGTTTCGTGCTGGCGTGCCCCCCCGAGGTCGAGGCGAGCGTCTACATGTCGAGCCGAACCAACGGCGGCGTCCACGAGAGCGCTCGCTCGCTCGAGATCCCGGTTCTGGTGCTGCGCGCGAAGAGGCCGTCGGGCGACATGGTCGGTCCGATGGCGTTCTCGACGTCGCCCACCTGGCCGGGCCTGGCCGCCGAGTTCAAGCACGGGCGTGAGATCCACTTCCCCGACAAGACGCACTTCCTGCCGATGGAAATCCCAGACGAGGTGGCGGCCTTGATCCGTACGGAGCTCGAGGCCGCCTCGTAGTCGCCGGACAGGGAGGGCCGTCGACGAACCCGCCGCGGGTCACTCGGAAGAACCCCCCACGAGCGACTCGGACGCTGGGGGCTAGCGAAGCCTGAAGCCGCGGTAGCCGTCGGACGAGACGTCGTCGCAGATCTCGCGGTATTGCCCAACGCCTCCGACGTAGGGCATGAAGATCCGCGGCTTGCCGGGAATGTTCGCACCCAGGTACCACGACTGGCAGGTCGGCGCGGTGAGCATCGTCCCCTTTGCCACTTCGTTGACGTGTTCGACCCAAGCTCGCTGCGCGTCGGCCTCCGGCTCGACGCGCGAGAGCTGGTTGGCATCCATGTACGCGATGCACTCCGAGATCCAATCGACGTGCTGCTCGATCGAGATGATCATGTTGGTCAGCACCGAGGGACTTCCGGGCCCCGTGATCGTGAACAGGTTCGGGAACCCGTGAACTTGCAGGCCCAGGTAGCTGCAGGGCCCGGCCTCCCACGCCTCGCGGAGGCTCTCTCCGTCGCGCCCGCGGATGTCGATGCGGAGGATCGTCCCCGTCATGGCGTCGAACCCGGTGGCATAGACCAGCGCGTCGATCTCGAACGTCCCTTGGCTCGTCTCGATCCCGGTGGGGACGATCCGTTCGATTCCGCCTCGGCGTAGGTCCACCAGGGTGACGTTGTCGCGGTTGAAGGTGTCGAGGTAGCCGGTGTCGATCACGGGACGCTTGCAACCGATGGGGTAGCCGCGGGGCGAGAGCTTCTCGGCCGTGTCGGGATCTCTCACCTGCCGGCGTACGAGTTCGCGGTACATCTCGCAGGCCAGCTCGTTGGCTTCCGGGTCGAGCGCGATGTCGAGGTAACGGCGGAGCGAGGCGAAGCCGTCCGCATCCATGGCCGCCTCTCGCTGCTCCTCCGTGGTCTCGAGCAGCCTCTCCGTGGGCGCGATGAACGCATTCCCGCCGAAGCCGAAGATGAACCCACCCTGGGACCTGCGCTCCGCGCGACGGATGGTCTCGTACCGGGCTTTCGCGCGTTGCAGCTGGTCACGAGAAAGCGGGCGGTTTCCCGCCGGCAGGGTGTAGTTGGGCGTCCGCTGAAACACCGTGAGGTGTTCGGCCGCCTCAGCGATGACGGGGATCGCTTGCACGCCCGAGGATCCGGTGCCGATGATCCCCACCCGAAGGCCACTGAAGTCGACGCCCTCGTGGGGCCAGCGACCGGTGTGGTACACGGGACCCGCGAACTGGTCCGCGCCCTCGATGGGCGGTGTGTTGGGCTCCGAGAGGCAGCCCGTCGCGAGGAGGAGGAATCGCGACACGAAACTCCCGCCTGCCTCGGTCTCGATCTGCCAGCGGCCGCTCGCGTCGTCGTAGTGGGCCGCCGAGACGCGGGTGTCGAAGACGATGTCCTTGCGGAGGCCGAAGCGGTCTGCCACGTGGTTCGCGTAGCGGAGGATCTCGGGCTGGGCGGCCATGATCTCCGTCCAGTCCCATTCCTCCTGGAGCTCTTTCGAGAAGCTGTAGGAATACTCGACGCTCGGCACGTCACAGCGGGCGCCGGGATAGCGGTTCCAGTACCAGGTGCCGCCCACGTCGGCGCCAGCCTCGAGCACCCGCACCCTGAGACCTTGCTCGCGCAGCTTGTGAAGTGCGTACATGCCCCCAAAGCCGGCCCCGACGACGACCGCGTCCAGCTGCACCGCGGCTGCCGTCATCCTGCGAGCCAGTCGTTGCCGGCGGATCGGCTCGTCCGTGACTCGTGGGTCTGCCGGACGTCCCCATTCGCCGGGGCGATGAAGAAGCCCCCCTCGTCGTCCGGTCGGGCCAATCGTGCCCGACCTCGGCGGCCCGTGGTCGCGTGTCGCTGTTCCTTGCGGGCGTCGGGCTGGGGTATCTCGATGGCCATGGTCACGATTCTCGTTGAGAGTGAGCGCCGGACCCATGGTAGGCCGATGCAGGTCTCCGTGCCCGCCCGTGGGCCGAGGTGGAGGCCGTCACCGTCAGACCGATGGCCGAGCCCGACGCGGAGCGCCGTCGATCCCCCGCCCACCCAACTCCCCTAGCGCGGTGCGTCTGCGCGCAGCGCCGCCACGTCCGCGGCTTCGACGCGCGGCGCTTCGTGGCCCCAGTTGGTGCGTTCGTGGTTGACGACGGCGGCGATCTCGGCGTCGCTCAGCTGCGCGGCGAAGGCGGGCATGGCCGCCGCGTACATGACGCCGCCGATCGCCCGGCCTTGCAGTCCCTCGAGGATCACGCGGATGTGCTCGGTGGGGTCGTCGGCCAGCACCACCGGGTCGCCCCGCAGCGGCGGGAAGACGCCTGGTACGCCGTCGCCCGAGAGCTGATGGCAGGCGGAGCAGTAGTTGCCATAGGTCTGCTCACCCAACGCGGTGTCGTCGGCTGCCGGGGAGGTGGCGGCGCGGGGGAGGGCCGTGGCCAGCTCGGGCGTCACGCCCGATGCAGGGCCGGGCGCGGCCGCGGCCACGCGGCTGGCGGCCGCCCGGTATTCGGCCGCCAGGAAGTAGAGGCCCCAGACGCCCACCAGCAGGCACAGTACCCACGCCCAGGTGGGAATGGGGGCGGGCGTCTCGGCGCGAACGGGCTCGAACTCGTCGCCGATGCGGCTCTGGTAGGCGTTCACGAGGATCGGGATGCGACCCGCCACGGTCTCGTTCTCGGCCAGGCCCACCACCGCGATGCCTGGACCGTTGCGCACGCTGAAAGGGATCGTCTCCACGCCGGCCGGCGCCCCGTCCTCGCCCGCCACCACGCGCAACACGTGCGGGCCGTCGACCAAGCCCGTGGTATCGAGCTCGAAGGTGTCGGGCGGCTCGAACTCGGCCCGGGGGCTGGTCTCGTCGTCGACGAAGAGACGAACTCTCACTCGCGCTCCTCGTCCTCGAGCACGCGCCACTTGATGTGGGAGCGCTCGGTCTCGCCCGGAAAGAGCGTATGACGCACGGCCTTGGCGAAAGCGAAGGCCACCAACAGGCCGCCCGCCGACACCAGGGCGTAGTCGAGGGGCGAAGGGCCGTCGGGCGGCGCGGTGACGCACCAGGCGCCGATCTCGAGGAGCGCTTCTCGCAGGGAGTTCACAGGCCCACCGGGACCTGCCGGAGCGACAGCAGGTAGGCGACGAGGGCGCGGGCGTCTTCCGTGGGAACCACCACGGCGCCCGGGGAGGGCCGGAAGCTCTCCGGCAGGGGAACCTCGGTTTCGCCGGGTTCAACCCGTTCGCGGACGGCGAAGTACCACGGGTAGCCGGGCATCACCGACTGCGGGACCACGGCGCGCGGATTGTAGAGGTGGATCAGGTGCCACGTCTCGCTCGGCTGTCGGGTGCCGACGTTGGCGAGGTCGGGGCCCGTGCGCTGCGTGCCCAGGAGCGGCGGGTCCTCAGCGGCATAGTCCTCGGCCACGGATTGGCGGCCGTACGGCTTGTCCATGGGGAGGTCGCGCACGAACTGGGTGTGGCAGAAGCCGCAGCCCTCGGCGAGGTAGAGCTGGCGCCCGCGTTCCTCCAACGCGGTGCGCTCGCGCGCTCCGGGCAGCGGGGAGAGCCCCTGCACGGAGATCGCCGGCCCCACCGCGATCAGCACCGTCAGCACCAGATAGCCGATCCCGGCGAAGGCCAGCAGCAGGCGGTGGTTGGTGTGGAAGTTCATGCCGGCTGCTCCTCGAGGGCCGCGCTCTCGGGCGCGGCCGACGGGTGGGTGCGCATCTCCCAGACGTTCCACGCGAAGACGACGTGGCTCGCGACCATCAGGATTCCGCCCACCGTGCGCCACAGCCACATGGGCTCGGCGGCGATCACCGACGCGATGAACGACTCGCCGGCCACCCACGAGAACCCCTGCAGCACGCCGGCGATCGAGATGGAGACGACGTAGACGAGAAATCCCACGAAGGCGACCCAGAAGTGGACGCCCACCGCCACGGGCGAGGGCTCGCGGCCCGTGAGGCGCGGCACCAGCCCGTACACGGCGCCCCACGCCACCATGGCGATGAAGCCGTACATGGCCACGTGCGAGTGGCCGACCGTGAAGTTGGTGAAGTGCCAGTAGATGTTGGCCGTGCGGAAGGCCTCGAGCGTGCCCTGAAGCGAAGCGATGCCGTAGAAGAGCACCCCGACGAACAGGAAGGGCAGGGCGTAGCTCCGGCGTACCCGCGCCCAGCCCCCGCGCAAGGTGAGCAGCAGGTTCCCCGCCCCCGTCCAGACCGGCACCATCATGCCCACGCTGAAGAGGATGGCCGTCGTCTGGAGCCACCAGGGGACGGGACTGAAGATGAAGTGGTGGGCGCCGATCAGCGTGTAGAAGAGCATGTTGGTCCAGAAGCCCAGCACGCCGAGCGCATAAGAGTAGATCGGCCGGCCCAGCAGGCGCGGTATGGCGTAGTACGAGAGGCCCAGCGCCAGCATGGTGAACCACATGCCCACGGCCGTGTGCATGTAGTAGCCCTGGATGACGATGTTCCCGAGGCCGTCCTGGTAGAGCGGCACGTAGCCCGTCACGAACAGGATGGAGAGCCACACGAAGGCGCCGAGGATGTACCAGTTGGAGATGTAGATCTCCGGAATCCGGCGCGTTGCGATCGTGCAGTACACGTTCACGCCGTTCAGCACGACCCCGGCGCCGAACAGGCTCGCCACCGGCCACACCCACTCCCGGTACTCCTGGGGTCCGCGCGTGATGCCCGCGGCCAGGGTGACGAGGCCCAGCACCGCGGCGGCGTGCCACAGCCACAGCGCCAGCCATGCGAGGCGCGGGCTCCACAGCGTCGTGCGGGAGGTTCGCGGCACGACGTACAGCGCGATGCCCGCCAGGGCCATGGAGCTCCAGCCCCAGAAGACGGTGTTCGTGTGGATGGGACGGATGCGCCCGAACGACAGGAAGGAGTAGGGCAGGAGATCGGGCCAGTTGAGCTTCAGCGCCGCCAGCAGTCCCGCCGCGGTGCCGACCAGGAGCCAGAGCGTCGCGGACGCGAGGTAGGCGTAGGCGATGCGGACCGACGCGGGGTCGGCGCTGGGGGACGGGGCGAGGTCCGGTGTGCGCGTGCGGGGGCGGACCATCGTTCGAGTGAGCTCCTCCTTTTGGGGGACCACTCGCGGGGGCTTTGCCGGCCGCTAGTGGTGGCCCTTGGCATGTCCTCCATGGGGCGTCCCGGCGCGCACCGGGGCGTCCACAGCAAGCGTCTCGCCGCCGTCCAGCGCCAGGCGCAGTACGACGCGGTCTCCTTCCTGGAGCGGTTTGGGCGCGATCAGCATCAGATGGAGGCCCCGAGGCGCCAGCACGACGGACTGGCCCGCTGGAACCTCGATGGCCTGGAGGGCGCGCATGCGGGCCACGCCGTTCTCGACCACGCTCCGGTGCATTTCGACGCGCTCGCAGGCGTCGCTGCTGGCGGCGACCAGGCGCTGCGTCGTGGCTCCCGGGTTGACGAGCGTCAGATAGGCGGCGGCGTTCGCGCCAGGCGGCGGTTGCCGAACCCAGGCGTCGGTCACCTCGAGGGGGTCGGCCGCCGCGCCAGTGGCGATGGCGAGAATTCCCGCGACGACGCAGAGTCGGGCCTTCATGAATCCACTCCCAGCGATTGCACCGCCGCCAGAAGCCGTACGAACTCTTCGGGATCGTGGGGATCGTCGAGCACGGCGCGCAGTCGCGCCTGCGGATCCAGCAGGAACAGTAGCGCGGAGTGATTCACGAGGTAGCCCGCATTGGCCTCCGCCTCTTCCTTCTCGAAGAACGCGCCCACCCCGCGCGTCAGGCGGTCGATCTCCTCGGCCTCGCCCGTCACGCCGACGAAGGCCGGGTCGAAGAATCCGACGTATTCGCGCAGGCGCTCCGTCGTATCGCGCTCGGGATCGACGGAGACGAAGACGACCTGCGGCGCCGCTGGCGAGGGATCGGCGCGCGCGGACAGGAGTCGCTGCACGTGCGCCAGGTTCTGCAAGGTGAAGGGGCAGACGTCGGGGCAGTAGGTGTAGCCGAAGAAGAGCAGGCTCCACCGACCTTCGACGCGGGTGCGGTCGAAGCGCGTCGCCCGGTGGTCGGTCAGGCTGAACTCGGGAAGGGGCTGGGGGACCGGGAACACGGTGACTTCGTCACCCAAGTCCGGCGGCGTGGGTGGCGCCACACGGGCGAGCACGACACCGAAGACGACGACCGCGCCGGCCAGCAGGGCCAGCACGCCCAGCACCGTTCGATCCGGACCCGGAGAAGGAGGTCCGGCGGCACCTGTGGGGGACGGGGTCATGAGCCTCTCCGCATCGATGCGTCGGGCACCGACGGCGGGAGGATAGGTCCTGGCCGCGAACGGCGCGTGCCGTGATTCGTTGCACCGGCCGGTGTCTCGTTGCGGTCTCGACTGACGCGTGGATGCGGCCGCAGTCGCTCGTTTCGGCCGAGTTCAATCGGTTCGGCCCGAGTTCAATCGGTTGGACGCGGCGCGACTCGTGCGGACCTGGGGCGGACGGGGCCCGTTGTGCTGGGAGGGAGTCTTCCTCAGCGGCGCCGGCGGAGGGCCACGCCGGCGAGGCCGAGGCCGACCAACGCCGCCGTGCCAGGCTCCGGGACGGCGCTGTAGACCAGGTCGTCGAAACCCACCGTATTGCTGATGTTGCTCCAGCCGAAGGTCAGCGTGGTGAACGGCGCGTCGGCGATCAGCCCGAAGAAGATGGTGGAGGGAGGCGCGCCGTCGCTCGAGACGTCAGGTGGCAGCGACACCCCCGCGGGAGCGGGGAATCGTGCCCGAACGCCACAAGCGCCTGAATCAGCGGGGCAGTCCGAGGAGGGAGGTGCCGTCCTGGCACCCCGCGGCGTCCTGGCGTCGGATGGGACAGGGACCGCTCCGCGGATCCGCCGCCAGGCCTCTGCCGGGCTAGAGGTCGAGCGTTCCGCGGATGAGGTTCTGCGACCGAGTGCGAATCTTCGTTCGCGTCGAGCGCAAGGTGCGTGCAGGGAAGGCGGCGAGCCGGCCCGCCAGCGCGAGCGCTTCGTCCAGCAGCACCTCGGGTTCCGCGACCGCCGAGACCAGGTTCAGTAAGAGCGCTTCCGCGGCGTCCACCGGCCTGCCCAGGAGGCAGAGTTCGCGGGCCAGCGCACCCCCCAGGAGGTCGTGGAGCAGGCCGTAGGCGACTTCCCCGAACGCGACTTCCGGGTGCGAGAACGTGGCGTTGGTGGAAGCGATCCGCAGGTCGCACATCGCCGCGAGGTCGAACCCTCCCGCCAAGGCGGGCCCGTTGACGGCCGCGACGATGGGAAGCGGGAACTCGAGAACCGCGCGATGAAAGCGGTCGCTCGAGGCCCACAGCTGATCCGAGAACGCGGGTTCGCCGGCCCGTTGGAACTCCTTCAAGTCGAAACCGGCGGAGAAGGTGTCGCCCGCACCGGTCACCACGACGACCCGCAGTGCCTCGTCGTCGGCGAGCTCGGCGAGTCGGCTGGTGACCTCGTTCCGGAGGGCGATCGAAAGCGCGTTCTTCGCTTGTGGGCGGTTGAGGGTCAAGAGCGCGATTCCGCCTTTCCGCATCTCACACATCAGGTTCTCGGCCATGCTCACTCCAGCGCGCGGTTTCGAGCGATGGTACGAGTTCGCTGGACCCTGTCAATACCCTAGGGTATGGTTGCAGTACCTATGGGTATGGAGGACACGTGTCGCGACTCGACAGAAGGGCGTGGGAGATCGAGGGCCTCGAAATGCTCGGCGAAGTCGGCTTGTCCGGCCTCGGCGTCGTCCCGCTGGCGCGGCGCCTGGGAGTCTCGAAGGGCAGCTTCTACTGGCACTTCGAGAATTTCGACGACCTGTTGGCCGCGATGCTCGCCCGCTGGGAACGGGTGTTCACCGACCTGAAGTACGGGTCGCTCGAGAAGGTCGCCGACCCGGCGGCCCGGCTGCGGCCGCTCTTCGGGGACGTCGCCGTTCGAGAATCGGCGGTGGACGTGTTTCTGGCGCTGCTCGAGGCGAGGAACCATCCGCTGGTCCGCCCCGTCTTCCGCCGCGCCGTTGCGAAGCGGCTCAAGTTCCTCGAGCGGACGTTTCAAGAGCTCGGCTCGGGCGAAGAGGCAGCGACGGACCTGGCGATTCTGCTCACGACCGCCTACGCGGGGTTCGCTCAGATGTCCGATCTGAATCTCCCCGGCATGAGGTCGAAGGCGGAGCGAGCGGCCTTCATCGAGCGGCTCTTCGCCGAGGTGGTACTGCAGAGGCTGGAGGGTTAGAGCCGCGAGGTCGGTCAGCCCTCCGAGAGCGCCCGGCCGAGCCGTCGAGCGGCGCGGACGAGGCGCTCCTCTTCGAAGGCGGCGAACCCGAGCAGGGCTCCTCGGGGCCCGGTTCTCGCGTGCGAGAACCGGTGGAGGCCGTAGACGTCGAGCTTGGCGCGGCTCGCTCGCCGTTCGATCTCCTGCGACGAGAGCCCGCGAATCGAATAAGCCGGTACGCAGAGTCCCGCCGGGATCGTCGGGATCTCGAGCCAGTCGCTCGCGCTGCAGCCGGCGATCGACTCGCGCAGCGCGGCGAGACGCGCGGCATAGATCTCTCGGCTCCGCCGCACGTGTCTCGCGAAATGTCCACCGGCCATGAAGTCCGCCAGCACGGCCTGAGCGACGTAGGGTGGGGGCCTCTCGACGTCTCGTCGGAGACGGCGATAGGGCTCGATGAGCCCATCGGGCAGAACGACGTATCCAAGCCGAAGACCGGGAAACAGAGATTTGTTGAAGGTGCCGAGCAGGATCACTCGGCCGTGAGCATCCAGCTCGGCGAGAGCTGGAAGCGGTCGACCTTCGTAGCGGAACTCGCTGTCGTAGTCGTCCTCCAAGACGTAGGCGTCCGCATCACGGGCCCAC
>JAKSBN010000163.1 GCA_022361175.1 Pseudomonadota bacterium
CCGGTTCGAACGGCACCAGCGCCTGGTGCGTGACCAAGCCCAGGGCGTAGTCGCAGCCCGCGCTCTGGCTGCGGCGAACTAAGGCGGCAATCTCGTGCGGCGTTGCGAAGGGCAGGTCGCCGGACAGGTAGAGCACTTGGTGATCGAGGTCCGCCTCCGACACCGGGTCGCGTCCGTCGGGAGGTGCGCCGGGAAGCGTTCGGCGGAAACCCTCCCAGCAGTTCTCGTACAGGTTCCGAAACTGTTCGACGACGCGCAGCGGCTTCGTGAGACGAGACTTCACCGAATGCGCGTCGAAGAGCGGCTGCAGCCGCTCCGAATCCCCGACCACGAGAACCTCGGAGATCTCGGGGACCCGTTGCAGCGCCAGGACGACGTGGACCACCAGGGGCAGGCCCGCGATCTCGAGAAACACCTTGCTCTTGCCGTAGACGGACTTGGCCGCTCGGCGATCCCCGGCGGTCACGATGGCCGGGACTTCCACGGGGTTACTCGTCGCTGTCCTCGAGAACGAAGATCACCTGGAGCGTGACGAGAAACTCGGTGATCTTGCCGTCCTCGACCCGGGCCTTCTCTTCGATCACGTGAAGCCCGGTGATGTTGCGAAGCGTCTTGTTCGCGCGCTCGAGCCCCCGCTCGACGGCGTCCTGCCAGGAGTTCGGAGAAGCTGACGTGATGGTGGAGACGGAGGCGACGGCCATGAGTTTCCCAACTTTGGTCTTCCGTGAGTTCGCACTAGGCGTTTCGACCCGAGCCGAGCGGCGACGGAGGCTACCAGTGCAGATCCGCAGCCGGCGCCATGTCGAAGACCAAGCGGATCCGCACTCGGTACTCCAGGCCGCCCTCCGCGTCGACTTTGATGCGCTTGTCCAACACCTCGATGCCCGTGATGCCCCGCAGCGTCCTGTTCGCGCGCTCGATCACGGCGCTGGCCGCCGCCTCGAAGCTCTCCGGCGAGGAGCCGATGAGCTCGTTCACCTTGCTGATCCACACGGGCCGTTCCTCCGGGGCTTGCGAGCTAGGGTAGTGCCCGGTCCAGGTCCCGGCTAGCGGCGGAGGTGGCAGGGGCGATGCGAAACGACGGCGGCCCGAAGCGCCCCTGTCTCCGAACGAAGGTCCATATAGTAAGGGGCCGCCTAAGGCGCGGCGGCGAGGCGTTCGCCTTCGGGAGCGGCGTGGCCTCCGCCGTCGCCTTCGCCCTGGTCCTGGCCTGTGGGCGCGCCCTCGGGAGCCCCCGCCCCCTGTGGTCCGCCGCGCTGCTGGGGGCCTGCGGCACCGCGTGCGTCTACAACGTGGACCGACTGCGGGACCGGGAACGCGACCGGAGCCGATCCCCCGACCGCACCCGCTTCGTGGAGCAGCACCGCGCCGCCTTGATCGCGGTGGCCCTGGCCTCCGGCGCCGGGGCGGCCGTGCTGGTGGCCCTGGCCGGGCTCCCGGTGTTGGGGCTCTGCGCCGGGGTCTTGGCCGTGGGGCTCTTTCACCGGCGCCTCAAGGAGCGGACCGGGTTCAAGAACTTCTACGTCGCCAGCGCCTGGACCGTCGTGGCGGTGGGCCTGCCCGCCTTGGCGCTGGAGGCACCGCGCCACATCGCTTGGGTGGCCACCGTGGTGGCTTCGGCCCTCGCCGCCAACCTGCTGGCCTCCAATGCGGCTTCCGGGTCCGATCGTCGCCGCGCCGCCGCGGCGGCGATCGCCGGGGTGGCGGTGGCCTGCCTGGCCCCTCGCCCCGTAGCGCCGCTGGCCCTCCTCCCCGGGGTGCAGGGACTCGCTCTGCTGCTCCACCAGCCCACGGAGCGGTCCCGCCTGTGGGTGGTCGATGGAGCCCTGGGGCTGGGCGCCGGGCTCGTCTGGCTCTGGCCCATTTGAGCTCGGAAATTGAGACCATGTTCGCAAACGATGCAAAGGCGCGCTGCTGCACGGCTCCTGTGACTGCTAGCCTCTGCCGGCCCCAGGGAGACGCGAACATGACCGAGCCCGTGCTCGACCAGCTCTACGACGTGATTCGGCAGCGCCAACGGGAGCGCCCCCAAGGGAGCTACGTGGCACAGCTGCTGGAGCAGGGGGTGGATGCCATGGGGGCCAAGGTGCGGGAAGAGGCGCAGGAGCTGGCCCAGGCCGCCCTTGGCGAGGGCCGCGAGCGGGTGGTGTCCGAAGCCGCGGATCTGGTCTTCCACGCCTGGGTGTTGCTGGCGGCGGCGGACGTGTCTCCAGGCGACGTCTACGCCGAGCTGGGGCGCCGCTTCGGGACCGGCGGGCTGGTGGAGAAAGCCGCTCGGGGGGGCACCGATGCTGAGGGCTGACGGGCTGCGCATCGCGGTGCCGTCGAAGGGCCGCCTGCGGGACGCCTCGCTGGAGCTGCTGCAGAGCGCGGGCCTGCGCTTCCGCGTCTCCGGTCGCCGACTCTTCTCGGTCTGCAGCGACACGGGCACCACGATCATCTTCTCCAACACCCAGGACATCCCGGTGCTGGTGGCCGAAGGCGTGGTCGACCTCGGAGTCACGGGCAGCGACCAGGTGGAGGAAAAGGGCGTCGCGCTGCAGGAGCATCGGCGCCTGGGCTTCGGCCGCTGTCGCCTCTCGGTGGCGGTGCACAAGGACTCGCCCTTCCAGAGCGCCGGGGATCTCGCCGGGCGCGTCGTCGGATCCAAGTTCGTCCACATCGCGCGGCGCTACTTCACGGAGGCCGGCGTCGACGACGTCCACGTCCTCGAGATCCAGGGCGCGGTGGAAGTCATGGTGCTCTTGGGGCTGGTGGATGCCATCGTCGAGATCGTGGAGACCGGCAACAGCCTGATCGAGAACGACCTCGTAGAGATGGACGAGATCCTGACCGCCGAGGCGGTCCTGGTGGGCAACGATCGTCCGCGCGACGCCGGTGCCTGCGAGCGCCTCCTGCGGCGCATCGACGGGGTCCTGGTGGCCGCCCGCTACTCGCTGCTCGAGTACAACTGCCCCAGCGAGCGCATCGACGAAGCCGTCGCCATCACGCCGGGCTTCTCGTCGCCCACGATCTCCCATCTTCAGGATGGGCGTTGGCTGGCGGTCAAGGTCCTGGTCGAGAAGGCCCACACGCACGCGGTCATGGACGAGCTCGAGAAGCTCGGGTGCGTGGCCATCCTGGAAACGGAAGTGCGCCACACGCGCCTGGGCCCCCAGAACGAGACGGCCTGAAGCGCACGCGAGACCGGGTGGTGGTGGAGCCGAGCGGGATCGAACCGCCAACCTCCGCGTTGCGAACGCGGCGCTCTCCCAATTGAGCTACGGCCCCGAAGACCACGGGCGGGGACGGACGTCCCCGGGACGAGCGCGGCGCACCGAAGCCGCCACGTGCTCGAAGCGGAGGACGGTAGGGCGCCGCTCCAAGGCCGTCAAGCACGAGAGAAGCAATACACGACCACGCCTCCGGGGAAGTCTCCGAATTGGCTTTACAGGGCATCGCGGCCGGGCCACGCTTCCGGGTGGCATGGAAGTACGGCGCATCCTGGTCCCGGTGGACTTCTCGCGCCAGTCGGACGCCGTCCTCAAGTGGGCGGCGGACCTGGCGAGCGAGCACCGCAGTGTCGTGATTCTGCTCCACACCCTCCAGCTGCCCATCGAATTCCAGCAGCTCGAGGGCGCCTACCTGCCGCCGGACTTCTGGTCCGACGCCCGCCGCGAAGCCGCCACGACCCTGCACGAGCTGGCCGAGGGCCTGCGCTCGCGCCACCAGCTGCAGGTGGAGGAGCTCGTCCGCGAGGGCGAGACCGCCACCGTGATCGAGGAGGAGGCCGCCCGCCAGCACGCAGACCTGATCGTCATCGGCTCCCGCGGTCTCCGGGGCCTGCGCCACCTGCTCCTCGGCAGCACGGCCGAGCGTGTGGTGAACCGCGCCCCGTGCCCCGTCCTCACGGTGAAGACCTGCGGCGGCGAGACGACGATCGCCCCGCTCCCGGACACGGAGTCGGGCGACCCGTCGACCCATACTCGCCAGTAGCCTGCACTTACAGCCCAACAAAGCCACAATCGCCGCAAGTACGACTGCGTCGGCATGGACACGAGGCCGGGTTACTCTGGGCGCCGTGAAACTCTCGAGTCTGCTGCTCCTCGTGCTGTTGCTCGGCCTTCCGGCCTCTGCGAACCCGCCGCCGATCGAAGCCTTCTTCCAATATCCCGCTTACTCCAGTGTGGAACTATCGCCCGACGGCGAGAACATCGTGGCCTTGGCCCGCATCAACGGCCACCAGAACATCGTGGTCCTGAACCTCGCAAGCGGGAAGGCCTACCCGATCACCCAGTTCTCGCACCCCGACAAGCGAATCGGTTCCGTTTTCTGGGCCAACTCGAACCGCATCTTGTTCTATGTCTGGTTGCTTGGAGATCCGGATCGCGTCACCGGAGACTGGTACATCATCGGTGCCGAACGCAAGCTCGGGGCCGTGAACAAGGATGGAAGCGACTTCCGTGAGCTATTCCATTCGAGCGCGGGCCCGCGCTTCTCCGACACTTTGTTTCATCTGCTTCCAGACGATCCCGACCACGTCCTCGTCATCCACAACGATGTGGTTCAGCGAGCCAACGTCAACAACGGCAGGCTCGATCACGTCGGCCGCTCCTATCCGCACGTCACCACCTTCGTCCCCGACCGCGACGGCCGCTTGCGCGCCGGGATGGGAAATCTGAACGACGAAGTCCAGACGTACTACCGCAACAACGACAAGATGCCGTGGAAGAAGTTGGCTTCCTACGATTGGTGGAAGCAGGGAGGTCCGCGGCCACTCGGCTTCGGCTACGACGGCCGAACCCTGTATCTCGCGTCCGATCACGAGAGCGATCGCGAGCAGATCTATGAGTTTGACGTGGAAACCGGAAAGTGGGGGGAAGCGGTTTTCGGAGACTCGCGATTCGACGTTTCCGGACCGCTCGTCTTCTCCCACAAACAGCGGAAGCTTCTCGGAATTCACTACGAGGCAGAAACGAGCACGATCCACTACACAGACCCAGAGGCGGCCAA
>JAKSBN010000393.1 GCA_022361175.1 Pseudomonadota bacterium
TGCGAAGTCTCGCTCGAGAATCCGATGGCCTGCGGGTTCGGCGTGTGCCTCGGGTGCGCCGCACCGCTTGCGGCGGGGGGGTACGCGCTCGTGTGTCGAGACGGGCCGGTCTTCGAGGCCTCCCAGATCGCGTGGGAGGGGCTGCCGTGAGCGTGGACATGCGCGTCGACTTCGCCGGGATTCCGCTTCGCAACCCGGTGCTGACCGCGTCGGGCACGTTCGGGTACGGGACCGAGTTCGCGCCCTTCCTCGACCTGCGCGAGCTCGGCGGTTTCGTGGCCAAGAGCCTGACGCTGGCGCCGCGCCACGGGAATCCGCCGCCGCGCATCGCCGAGGCGTCTTCCGCGATGTTGAACGCCATCAGCCTCGAGAACGTCGGCCTGGAGGCCTTCGTGAACGAGAAGCTCCCCGCCCTGCCCGAGGGCGTGACCGTCATCGCCAGCTGCTTCGGCACCGAGATCGACCAGTACGCGGAGCTCTGCAAGCGCCTGTCGAGTGTGGAGCGGGTGGCGGGGCTCGAGATCAACGCCTCGTGTCCCCACGTGAAGAGCGGCGGGATCGAGTTCGGCCAGGACCCGCAGGTGCTGGCCCAATTGGTTCGGGCCTGTCGCCGCGCGGCGAGCCTGCCCCTGGTGGTGAAGCTCTCTCCCAACGTCACGTCGATCGCGGAAATGGCACGCGTGTGCGAAGCCGAGGGCGCCGACGGCCTGGCGCTGATCAACGCGGGCCAGGCGATGGACGTCGACGTGGCCACCCGGAGGCCGGTGTTGCGGAACGTGCTGGGGGGGCTCTCGGGCCCGGCGATCCGCCCCATCGCCCTGCGGATGGTGTGGCAGGCCAGCCAGGCCGTGAAGCTCCCGATCTGCGGGATCGGGGGCATCGCGACGGCGGAGGACGCCGCCAAGTTCCTCCTGTGCGGGGCCACGGCCGTCCAGGTCGGGACGGCCAACTACCTGAATCCACAGGCGGCTGCCGAGGTGGTGCGGGGGCTCGCCGCCCTGGCGGCCGAGCAGGGCCTGACCCGGGTCCAAGAGCTGGTGGGGGCGCTCGAGATCCCGCCGCCCCCGAGCTGACGGGCCGGTTGCCATCCCCCCGCAATTCGTATAGGTTACGCGGGCTTACACTGAACTCCGCAGTCCGGGAGAGCGACTCTCGCCCCGGTCTGCGGTCGCGAAAGTGGACGTCTTGTCCGCTTTTTTTGTTTTGGGCCCGGGTTTCGGGTCGGGCAACCCGCTCGGGAGGCGTGGCGTGTATCGGGATATTCCCGAGAAGCTCCGACTCCTGGTGGAGCCGATTGTGGAGGACCACGGCTTCGAGCTGGTGGACGTAGAGGTCCCGCGCGGGAGAGGGCCGGGGATTCTGCGCATCACCATCGACACGGTGGACGGCGACGGCCGGGTGCCGGTCGAACTCTGCGCGGAGGTGTCGCGCGAAGTGGCGACACAACTGGATGTAGAGGACGCGATTTCCGGAGCGTATCGACTGGAGGTGTCGTCGCCGGGGCTCGATCGGATGCTGGCGAGAGAGAAGGACTTCGCCCGGGCCGCGGCGGAGTGTCAGGAAGTGAAGATTACGACGCGCCACCCCGTAGAGGGCAGGCGCCGTTTTCGGGGGCGGCTCGTCGGGTTCGAAGCGGAACAGGCGAGCGTGGAAATCGACGGAGTCGAAGTTCGAATTCCCTTCGCGGAGGTCGCGAAGGCCAACACGGTCTACCGCTTCAGTCGCGCCGATTTCGACGCGAACGAGCGAAAGTGAGAGACGGGGTTCATCGTGCAGCTGGGAGCGAGCCTCAAGCGAGAAATCGATCAGATCGCCAAGGACAAGGGCATCGACAAGAACGAGATCGTCGGTGCGCTGGAAGAGGCGATGAAGCAGGCCGCCAAGCGGCGCCACGGCGCCGATCGCGAGTTCGAAGCGCGCTACAACGACGAGCTCGGTGAAGTCGAGCTCTTCGAGTTCCGCGAGGTGGTGGAGACCGTCTCCAACGCGGAGCTGCAGATCGAGCTGGAGCCGGCGCGCGAATTCGATCCGGACGCCGAGCTCGGCGACGAGATCGGCGTGAAGATGGACACGTCGGACTTCGGACGCATCCTGGCCCAGACCGCCAAGCAGGTCATCATCCAGCGGATTCGGGACGCCGAGCGCGACAACGTCTACGACGAGTACAAGGACCGCAAGGGCGAGATCGTGAACGGCATCGTCCGGCGCTTCGAGAAGGGCGCCATCATCGTCGACCTGGGACGCGCCGAGGCGATCCTGCCGCCCAAGGAGCAGGTGCCCCGCGAGAGCTACCGTCCGGGCGACCGCATCCGCGCCTACGTGCTGGACGTCAACAAGGCGACGCGCGGTCCCCAGATCGTGTTGTCGCGCGCCTGCATCGAGATGCTGACGAAGCTCTTCGAGCAGGAAGTGCCGGAGATGTACGAGGGCATCGTCTCGATCGAATCGGCCGCCCGCGAGCCGGGGGGGCGCTCGAAGATCGCCGTGGCCTCCCGGGACGGCGACGTCGATCCCGTAGGAGCGTGCGTGGGCATGAAGGGCAGCCGGGTGCAGGCCGTCGTGCAGGAGCTCCGGGGCGAGCGCA